>JAZNVB010000027.1:0-3035 GCA_045592585.1 Clostridia bacterium | reverse complement strand
CTCAAAATTCTTATTTATTAAGGTTTATGTGACATATTTATTATATCACAACATTCCAAAAAATACAAGTATATTTTTAAATTTACTCTTTCAATTTTTATTCTTTTACAAGATCTGTCATATTATAAAGACCGGGCTGCTTTCCCTGCATAAAGATTGCGGCACGTACCGCACCAACTGCAAACACAGTCTTAGAAGTTGCCTGATGCTTAATTTCAATAACCTCGTCGGTGCCTGCAAATATAACGGTATGCTCACCCACAATGTTGCCTCCCCTGACTGCGTGAATACCGATTTCCGACTTCTCCCTCTTCTTTCTTACAGAGTGACGGTCATAGGTATACTTGGGGTCATAAGCCACGGTATCAGCAATTGCATCTGCAATAGCAAGGGCTGTTCCGCTTGGTGCATCAAGCTTTTGATTGTGGTGCTTTTCAACAATTTCAATATCAAAATTGTCTTCAAGAAGCTTTGATGCCTTGCAAACCAAATCAATCAGCAAATTTACACCGATTGACATATTTGCCGAAAAGAAAATCGGGGTTTCCTTTGAATAAAATTCCAGCTTGGAAAGCTGTTCCTTTGAAAGACCTGTGGTGCAAATAACCGCAGGAATTTTATTATCTTTTGCATAGTCCAGTATCTCGTCTGTCATAGAAATATGCGAAAAATCAATTATACAGTCAATCTTCTCTGTAACTTTATCGAGAGAATTGTAAACCGGAAAATCAACAGATGTTGTGTCCATCACGTCAAAGCCGGCGGCAACAGTTATCACATCGCTATGCTGCATAATAACCGATTTAACGGCGTTTCCCATCTTTCCGTTTGCTCCGCATAAAAGTATGTTTATCATTTGAATTCACCTCATATAAAACCGAACTACTTTTTAATGTTCAGTCCATAGCCTTCCATGGCCTTCTTAAGTCTTTCAAGATTTTTCTCCTCCATCTCGCAAAGGGGAAGACGGAGTATTCCCACATCAAAACCTAAAAGGTTCATCGCAGTCTTTACCGGGATTGGGTTAACCTCGTAAAACATCGCATCCATAATATCAAGCATACCAAGGAAAAGCTCGTTTGCCTGTGCAAGACTTCCCTCTTCTGCAAGCTTACACATATTATGGGTTTCCCGGGGCAGAATGTTTGCAATCACAGAAATTACACCCTGACAACCCATCGCAATCATCGGAACAGTAACATCATCATTACCCGAATAAATACACAGATTTGTGTGAGCCTTTATTTTTGCCGCAAATGCAACATCACCGCTTGCTTCCTTAATGGCGTTTATGTTCTCATACTTTTCGTCAAGATACTTTAATGTGTCAAGGGAAATTGAAACACCTGTTCTTGACGGAACGTTATAAAGAATTATAGGCAGCTTTGTACTCTCGGCAATTTTGCCGTAATGTGCACATAATCCCTTTTGAGTTGCTTTGTTGTAGTAGGGTGTAACCATAAGCAGCCCGTCATAGCCAACTTCCTCTGCATATTGGCACAACCGAATGGCACTGTTTGTATCGTTGCTGCCCGTGCCTGCAATCATGGGAATTCTGCCATTTGCTTTATCTACACAGAACTTAAGCACTTCTTCGTGCTCCTCCATTGTCATTGTAGAGCCTTCTCCTGTTGTTCCGCAGATAATAAGCGCATCCGTCTGGTGTGCAATGTGAAACTCAATCAGTTCTTCAAGTTTGGGATAGTTTATTCCGTTTTCTGTAAAAGGTGTAACCAGAGCAACACCTGAACCTGTGAATATTGGTTTTTTCATAAAATCACACAACCTTTCTTCCCACGAAAACAATCTTATATATCAAAACCATTGTGGGATACGGCTTTGTTTTTATGTTTCGCAATGTAAAGGATACACGTTAATTAGTCAAAATAACCCTTTGCTGCAAGAAGCTCTGCCATAAGAACAGCACCGCCTGCTGCACCTCTGAGAGTGTTATGTGAAAGGCAGACAAACTTATAGTCATACTGGCTGTCTTCGCGAAGGCGACCCATTGAAACCGCCATACCACCCTCAAGGTTACGTTCAAGCTTTGCCTGAGGACGATTATCTTCTTCAAAATAATTAAGGAACTGCTTGGGAGCAGAAGGAAGTTCAAGCTCCTGAGGAACGCCCTTAAAGTTCTTCCAGTCTTCCTTTATCTGTTCAATAGTGGGCTTGTTTTCAAATCTCACAAATACAGCCGCTGTGTGTCCGTCTGATACGGGAACACGCAAACACTGAGTTGTAATTGCGGGAGATGTTGCATCAACAATCTCGTCGCCTTCAATCTTACCCCAGATTTTAAGAGGCTCAATTTCACTCTTTTCTTCCTCGCCACCAATAAAGGGAATAAGGTTATCAACCATTTCGGGCCAGGTTTCAAAAGTCTTGCCTGCGCCTGAAATCGCCTGGTATGTGCAGGCAAGCACTTCTTTGATGCCGTATTTCATCAAAGGATGAAGTGCGGGAACGTAGCTCTGAAGTGAGCAGTTTGACTTAACAGATACAAAGCCGCGCTTTGTACCAAGTCTTTTGCGCTGTGCTTCGATAATTTCTGCGTGCTCTGGATTGATTTCAGGAACAATCATAGGAACGTCCTTTGTGTGTCTGTGCGCTGAGTTGTTTGAAACAACAGGACATTCAGCCTTGGCATATGCTTCCTCTAATGCCTTGATTTCGTCCTTCTTCATATCAACTGCACAGAAAACAAAGTCAACCTGTGCTGCAATTTTTTCAATATCTGCAGTTGCATCAAGGATAACCATATCCTTTACCTTTTCAGGAATGTCAACTGTCATTGCCCAACGGTTGCCAACAGCCTCGGTATATTTTTTGCCTGCACTTCTTGATGACGCTGCAAGCACCTTTATATTGAACCACGGATGGTCCGCAAGCAGAGTAATAAATCTCTGACCTACCATACCGGTAGCACCAATAATTCCTACATTATAACTTTTCATTGGGAAAAATCCTCCTTATGTATTTTCTATCTTTAATATTATATGATAATGTCACCAGAATGTCAATTATTTTTTGTA
>JAZNVB010000026.1:0-73186 GCA_045592585.1 Clostridia bacterium | reverse complement strand
AAGCTGAGCAAGACCCAGCCTGTCAGCATCCTCCATAATTATTGTGTTCACATTTGCAATATCAAGACCCGTTTCGATGATTGTGGTGCAAACAAGAACATCAATCTCACCCTCAGACATTGCCATCATAATCTTTTCGAGCTCGGTTTCGGACATCTGTCCGTGAGCCGTTGCCACACGTGCCTCGGGCAGCATATCCTCGATTTCTTTTGCTGTTTTTTCAATTCCCTGAACACGATTGTGCAGATAATAAACCTGACCGCCTCTGCCCACTTCCTTGGAAATCGCCTCGCGGATTACGTCACGGTCGTATTCCATAACATATGTTGCCACGGGATATCTTTCACCTGGGGGCTCGGCAATAATACTCATATCCCGAATTCCCGACATTGACATATGCAACGTTCTTGGAATGGGTGTTGCAGAAAGAGTTAAAACGTCAATTTCTTTTTTCATTTCTTTAATTCTTTCTTTATGTGCAACACCAAAGCGTTGTTCTTCGTCGATTATAAGCAGTCCAAGCTTTTTGAAAAGTACCGTCTTCTGCAAAATCTTGTGGGTTCCGATTACTATATCCACCTCGCCTGATTTAAGCCTTGCAACAATATCCTTTTGCTGCTTGGGAGTGCAGAATCTTGACAGACAGGCAATATTCACGGGATAATCCTTCATCCTTTGCCTGAAGTTATTGTAATGCTGATTTGCTAAGATTGTGGTAGGTACAAGATACGCCACCTGATATCCGTCCATTACCGCCTTGAATGCAGCACGCATAGCAACCTCGGTTTTGCCGTAGCCAACATCTCCGCAAAGAAGACGTTCCATAGGCCGTGCACGTTCCATATCCCTCTTTACTTCTTCAATACACCTGAGCTGGTCGTCTGTTTCTTCATAGGGGAACGCCGCCTCAAAATCACGTTGCCACTCGGTGTCCTTTGAAAATTCAATTCCACGGATTGCCTCGCGCTGGGCATACAGCTCCACAAGCTCCTTTGCCATGTCCTGACAGGAATTTTTAACCCTCTGCTTGGCTCTGTTCCATTCCTGACCACCAAGGCTGTTGAGCCTTACCTGACCTCCATCACGGCCAATGTGCTTGTAAATCAAGTTAAGCTGGTCGGCAGGCACATACAAGCTGTCGCCGCCCTTATATATAAGCTTTAGGTAATCCTTTTGCGCACCCTCAACGGTAAGACGTTCAATCCCCACATACTGGCCAATACCGTGGTTCTGATGAACAACAAAATCACCCACGTGCAAATCAGTAAAGCTGTCAATACGGTTTTCCTTTGAAATTCTTGCCCTTTTGCGTTTCTTTTTGGTTTCGCCAAAGATTTCCTTATCGCTGATAACAACTGTTTGGATAAGTGGATATTCAAAGCCACGGCGCAATCCGCCATGTGTAACAATAATCTTGCCCGTTTCGGGAACATCATCAAAACTCTTTACCAGAGTGCAGGAAATCTCTTCGTCGCAGAGCTGTGTATACAAATTTTCGGCACGGCGCTCGGAGCCTGCAAGGATTACTGTTCGGTATTTGTTCTTTCTGTAAAAATCAAGAGCATCATAGAAAAACTCCATTTTACCGCCAAAGCTGTTTAAACTTTTTGCCGTAAAGCTGACAAGCTTTTTGGGTTTTATATCAGGATTTGAATGCGAAAGTGCCGACACCAGCACCAATCCATGCTGTGACATCGTCTTTATATGCTCATAATAATCACCCGTGTACCTCATTGAGCTTTTGGGAATTATTCCACGTTCAAGCATATCTTTAAGGGTTTCGTCAAATCTGCCCTTTTCGATTTTTACCGCCTCGGAAATACCGGCAGGGTCATCTGCAAAGACAATAAAATCATCCCCGATATAATCAAGAAGTGTGGGTATTTTCTCGGCATACAAATATGGAATATACTTATCTCTTGAGGGAAACACTATTCCCTGCTCTATTCTCTCGGCATCTCGTTTAAGGTTTCCAATCAGTTTTAAGGTTTCCTCGGTCTGTTCCTTTTT
This sequence comes from Clostridia bacterium, assembly GCA_045592585.1. Lineage (GTDB taxonomy): Bacteria > Bacillota > Clostridia > Monoglobales > Monoglobaceae > SIG440. The sequence goes on along the minus strand of JAZNVB010000026.1, from coordinate 71,176 downwards.
TCTGCACACCCTTGCCGCTTCATCATTCAATGCATTTACACATCTTTCACGCACGTCACTGTCTGCAATAAGTTCACTTGCAGGGGTTATCCGGGCAGATTTCACTCCATCCCCCGATGCTGTGCGCTGGGTTTCGACGTGAAATTCCCTGACAGAATCAACCATGGTATCAAAAAATTCTATACGGAACGCCATATCACTCCAGTAAGGAAAGAAATCAAATATTCCGCCACGAACGCTGAATTGCCCCGGGCCTTCAACCATATCTTCGCGCTTATAGCCGAAATCCACCATTATATTGCAAAGGTCATCAAGCTCAATTTCGTCACCAACCGCCAGGTTAAGGGCCTTCTCTCTGTATAACTCTTTTGGGACGGTAGCACTCATCAGCGCCGACATGGTTGTAACAACGCAAAGCTGATCGCCCCCGCAGCATAAACTGTCAAGAACTTCAAGACGTTGCGCCTTTATATCGTTTGCCGCCGCCTCAATATCATAAAACACTAAATCTTTTTCGGGGAAGAACAGCACCTTGCCCTGAAAAAAGAACTTTAAATCCTCATATATTTCTTTTGCCTTTGCCTGATTGGCCGCAATCACCAGAGCCTTTTTGCCCATAGCCTTTGCCGTACAAAAAACAAGGTGTGCCCTTACCGAATCAGAAACACCCATAACACTTATAGGGGACTGACTTCTTTTCAGCCCCCCTGTTATCTCTTCAAAATCAGCTAAGTTTTCTAAAATTTTCAGAAATCCATCCATAGCCTCACCATATATTTTATATAATTTTGCAGCTAAAATAACTTTTATCCGTTATACGCCGACATTGCCTTTTCGGTGCCGTTTTTAATAATTTCACCCACGGCCTCTGCAGCCTTTACCGCCACGGGAACAAGCACCTCTATTTCCTTTTTGCTGAAATGGCCAAGAACATAATCCGCCAAATCAAAGTCCGGATTTTCCGGACTGCCCACGCCGATTTTTATTCGGGGGAATACCTCCGAGCCGGTCTGGTAGATAATACTTTTTATTCCGTTATGGCCGCCTGCACTGCCCTTGGGACGGATACGCATTTTTCCAAGGGGCAGGGAAACATCGTCATAGATTATTATTATTTGGTCATTTTCAACCTTATACCAGTTTTTAAAATCTCTGATACATTCGCCGCTAAGGTTCATAAAGGTCTGGGGCTTCACAAGAACAACCTTCTCGCCACCGATTGTGCCCTCGCCGTAAATACCATTGAATTTAACCTTTTTTATATCAATATTGTATTTTGCCGCAACCGCATCCAACGCATCAAAGCCAATGTTGTGGCGGCTGTTTACATATTTCTTTCCGGGATTTCCCAATCCTGCTATTATATACATATTTTTCTCCAATCCAGTCTGAAAAAATCATTTAGATTTCCGCTTTGCAGCGAGTGTCACACCGTAAAAAACAATCCGGTGAATTGTTTTTAGGTGGGATTTAGGCACGAGAGTGCCGGCAATCACAGAAAAACACCGTTTTTCGACCTCTTGCCCCAAGCAAAAAGTGATAAGATAAGCGATTTTTATCAGACTTCTACTGGGACTTTACTTTTGTCCACATCTCTGCATAATACTTCTTTGTTGCAGGGTCCTGATACCTGAAATATTCGTCATTGCTGTTATCCTGCCGTGGCACATATGCTTCATTTCCTTCATAAACCGTGTCACGGACCTCCTCAAAGGCACTTTCCACCGGTGACGAATATCCAACAGCCTCGGAATTTGCCATCGCATTCTCAGGCCTTAACATAAAATCAATCCACTTGTGGGCAAGGTAGGTATTTGTACATTCATTTGTTATAACCATACCATCAATCCACAGATTTGTTCCTTTGTCCGGAGTGAAAAACCGCATATTTTCGTTCTCGGACATAATATATGCCGCATCACCTGAATATACAATCGCCACAGCCTTGCTGCCGGTAATCATACTGTCAATAACATCATCACCAACATAAATGGGATTCATAATATCCTTCTGCTCCACAAGCCAGCGATATGCCGCATCAATTTCATTCCTGTCGGCTGTGTTAAGGGAATATCCCAATGCTTTTAACGCAATCATAAAAGAATCACGTTCAGAATCATACATATAAATGTTATTCTTGTATCTGGGGTTTCTAAGCAGTTCCCAACCGTCATTAAGGTCTGCCTTGTCAACAACCGTTTCGTCATATAGTATACCCACATTGCCCCAGAAATAAGGAATTGAATACTTGTTTTCAGGGTCAAAGGGACGGTCAAGAATTGATGGGATTATTCCATCAAGATTTGTCAGCTTTGACTTATCAATCTCCTGAATCAACTCCTCCTTGGCAAGACGTTCAATCATATAGTCAGAGGGGATAATGATGTCATATTTTTCGCCACTCATTACCTTGGTATACATTGACTCATTTGAATCAAATGTTTCGTATATAACCCTGCAGCCATATTCCTCCTCAAAGACGGTAATAAGACTGTCATCTATGTATTCGCCTGCATTATATACCTTTAAAACAGGTTTTTTGTTCTTCATTCCAAATACAGCAAATCCCACCAAAACACACAATGCAATAATTCCTGCAGTTTTGATTCTGCGTCTGTTTTTGTCGCTGAGATTTGACAGAAGGCTTTTAATCTTTCCGCCCGGTGCCAGCTTTACAACCGCAACGCCTATTACAATAACAAGTATAACTATTGTAGACAGAGCATTGATTGTGGGGTTGATACGTTTTGTGGCATTATACACAATCATTGATATATTTTCAACACCGTTTCCGCTTACAAAATACGAAACCACAAAATCATCAATTGACATGGTAAACGCAAGAAGCATACCTGCCACAATTCCCGGCTTTATCATTGGCACAATAACCTTGGTAAGTGCCTGAAAAGGTGTTGCACCCAAATCCATTGCAGCATTGGCAATATTTACGTCAAGCTCACGGATTTTGGGGTATACCGAGGTTATTACATAGGGCGTACAAAAGCAAATATGAGCAAGAAGCATTGTTACATAACCCTTTTCTATCTTCACCGCAGTAAACAGTATCATCAGACCGATTGCGGTAACAATGTCGGGGTTCATAATGGGAATGTTGTTAATGTTTAAAATCCATTCCTTAATCATCCTGCGGCTTTTTGAAAGCCCGATTGCCGTAATTGTGCCCAATACTGTGGAAATCACTGTTGCCAGAACCGCAACCGAAACAGAAATCCACACCGCCGACATAATTTCAGAATCGTTAATCAGCGCCTCGTACCATTGAAGTGAAAAACCCGTGAACTTGGCAAAGGAACGTGACGAATTAAAGGAAAATATCATTGTTATAATAATGGGCACATAAAAGAACGCAAAGCACAGTGCCACATAAAATCCCGATGAAATACGTGCTAGTTTTTTCAACGCACAACCTCCTTTTTATAAAATCATTCAATATCAGTTTTCGTCTTTTTCAATCTTCTTCATCCATCTGATTGAGAAAAGAATTATTACAGCAAGCAAAAGGGATACAGCGCTGCCGAAGTTCCAGTCGCCCACCTCGATAAACTGTTTTTCAATCAGGTTACCGATAAGCATATATTGACCTCCGCCCAGTATCTTGGGAATCATAAAGGTTGAAATGGACAAAAGGAATACCATAATAACACCGTTTAAAACGCCGGGTATTGACAGTTTGAATGTTACCTTAAAAAAGGTCTGTACAGGGTTTGCCCCCAGGTCATACGCCGCCTCAACAAACGACTTGTCCATTTTGCTGAGGGATGTGTGAATGGGAATAATCATAAAAGGTAAAAATTCGCAAATCTGCCCAACCATAACGGCAAAATCGGTATACATAAGCCCTAAAGGCTCTAAAATGCTCTTCCACGCATAAATTCTGATGATCATATTTATCCACATAGGGATTGTTACCAGAAGTATCAAAATGCTTTGGGTCCGTTCTTTGCACCTTGAAATTATGTAAGCCATGGTATAGCCAAGCACCAGACATATTGCCACAGTAATAAGACCCATTTCTATGGAGCTTATAAATACTTCAAGATACACAGGCTCCACAAACTTTCCAAAATTGTCAAGGGTAAACTGTATATTTATAAGAGAGTTACCGCTGTTTGTCACAGCATATAAAAATATCATAAAAATCGGAACAAGAATAACTATAACCGACCACACCATATACGGTCTTACCAGATTTTTAAAGTATTTCATAGCCTTATCCTTTCAAATCAGTTCATCTTCCACATAACGTGAATATCCTCGGGCCCGAAGGTCAGACCCACATCCTTACCAACGGGATGATAATCGGTTGTATGTATCATATACTGACGATACTTTGACTGCACCATTATTTCATAATGAACACCCTTAAACACAATGCTTGCAACCGTTCCCCTGAGCTTTGCCGCATCAGGCTCTACAATATCAATATCCTCGGGGCGGAGAACAACTTCAATTTCCTCGTTGTCCTTAAAACCCTTGTCAACACACTCAAATTCAAAATCGTCAAAGGCAACAAGACAGTCGCGAATCATAATACCCTCGATAATATTTGACTCGCCTATAAACTGTGCAACAAAGCGGTTTTCAGGCTCGTTGTATACATCTGTTGGAGTTCCAATCTGCTGAATGTAGCCGTCGTTCATAACAACCACAGTATCAGACATGGACAACGCCTCTTCCTGATCGTGAGTTACATATATAAAAGTGATGCCTACCTCCTGCTGAATTTTTTTCAGCTCAAACTGCATTTCCTTGCGAAGCTTGGCATCAAGAGCACCCAAAGGCTCGTCAAGTAAAAGAACCTTGGGTTTGTTGATAAGTGCCCGGGCAATAGCCACTCGCTGCTGCTGGCCGCCCGACAATGAAGTTACATCACGTTTTTCATATCCCGAAAGTCCAACCAGCTTAAGCATCTTTTCAACCTCTTGCTTAACAACCGACTTGTCCGTCTTTTTTATGTTAAGGCCAAAGGCAATATTATCAAAAACATTAAGGTGCGGAAACAGAGCATACTTCTGGAACACCGTGTTTACCTCGCGCTTATAAGGAGGCAACTTTGAAATTTCAATGCCGTCAAAGAGGATTTCTCCGTCATCGGCTTCGTCAAAGCCCGCAATTATTCTCAATGTTGTTGTCTTACCGCAACCTGAAGGACCAAGAAGGGTTAAAAATTCCTTCTCGTTGATTTTAAGGTTGATGCCCTTTAAAATCTGCTGGTCATCAAAGGTTTTTGTGATGTTTTTAAGTTCAATTAAAGTGTTCAATATTTTCCCTCCTTAAAAGAATGGCGGAGTTGATATCCATATCAGCTCACAATTCCGTTTACCGTTGTTTTCAATATAGTAATTTTCATTGCATCCAACATAAAAAGTGTCACCTTTTTTCAGATGGTGCTTTTCGCCACCGTAAATCAGGTCGGCACAGCCGCTGAGAACAAAACCAAAATCCTCGCCCTCGTGCGGAGTTATTTCCTGGGATTTTCCGCCGGGAAAGATTTCAATTTTCAGGGGTTCCATAGCATTCTTCTGGGCGTTGGGCACAAGATATTCAATCTTATATTCCTCCTGCTCGTTCACATAATAATCCTTTTCGGAAAAGACAATTGCTTCCTCTGATTTTTCCGAAAAGAAATCCTGAAGCGACGACCCCAGAACTTCCAGCAAATCCTCTAACGTGGAAATTGACGGAGAACAGTTATTATTCTCAAGCTGCGACAAAAACCCCTTTGAAAGCTCACTTCTGTTTGCAAGCTCCTCAAGTGTCAGTTGATGCTTGATACGCAGGCGTTTCAGCTTTTTTCCTATATCCACAGAAATCACCCCTGAAATTTAGTATTACAAAACTTTTGTTTTAACATTATAAAACAAATGCTATTATACATAATAATAGCAAAATAATCAAGTACTTTTGCAAAATTTGTTTATTTTTTTGCAAGCAAAAAGGTCATAGCAAAACTATGACCTTAATTGATTTTATTTTAATAAATAATCGCAGTTGACAACCTTCTCCATAAAAGATGTTCTTGTCACATAATAATGATTTGCCGCTTCATAACCAACCGAGCTGTTGCGGAGCATAATTTTGTATGCCATAAGTGCCAACTCCTTGTCTGACTGCACAAGCTTGTCCATCTCACTTTTATCCGGCTTGCCGTCACGGAGCATATAGTATCTTATCTGATTAAGGGATGCTTTAAAGAGTGTATATCCATACACCGCCATATCCTTAAACTCGCAATCAGGCACATCTGCAAGCACCCCAAGTCCTTTTTCCCACTCGGCACACAGCTTTGCATACTGCATTTCAAGAATTTCGGGGGTATACACACCTGCACACCAAGCCTTAAGGTCATCATAGGGATAACAGGTCATTGTTGCATTTATACCGGTTGGCTGAGGGTATATAATGTTTGCAGCGCCTGAATTTGAAGGCCCGTCATATATATGCTTCCAATCAAAGGGGTATTCCGAAAAACCCTTGCAAAAATGTTTTGCTGCTGACTTTACCTTGTGGGCATATTCACCATAAGAATTTTCAAGAACCACATCGTATGGGTTGTCGCTGTTTTCTGTATCCTCAAAAAAATACGCCGATGCAATTTTGATATTGTCCGAAACATATCCACCCAAAGTCCAGGAAAGCATAATATGTTCAATTCCTGCATCAATCAGATTCTTCATATGCTCGGTAACATTTTCGTATACTGGCAAAAATGGCGCTGTTGAACATTCCCACGAATTATTTATCTGCACCTTTGCCGCAACCTGAAGCCCATGCTTGCGTGCCACAGACCAAAGGTCCTTTGCCGCCTGACCCGGCCCAACAATAGACAGCGAATAATCGTCCACCTTATTGTCAATTCCGCCACGATTAAATTCTATTCCGGTTTCGCTTACCTGAGTTATTATCACATTCTTAGGCAATCTGCTTATCAAATCCTCAAGCTGGTCTGCAAAATGCCTTCCCCATACCCATGCATAAACAAAAAATTTAATATCAGGGTTCACATCCGATGCGGCATCTGCCATAACCTTCAGCACTTCGGCTGTAACCTCAGACCCTTTGCGTTTGCCACATACAGGACAAAAACCTTCTTCCTTAAAGTCCTCGGTGCCCTGTACGCCATTTGAATAACAAAGAGTTAAGTTTTCGCTTTGGGTAATGTTTAAAAATCCGCCCAAAAGTGGGGCACTTTTGCATATTGTCTGTATCGTTTCCCTGAGATACTTATGGGTTTCGGGGTGAGAACTGCACAGGCAAGCATAACCGCCCAACTGTTCTGTTCCTTTAAGTTCGGGATTTTTTTCAAAGAACGCCATATCAAGATTGCGTGGCTCGTTTATGTACATATAAACCTTAATTCCATAACGTGCACAACGCCTGGTCAGCTTGTCAAGATTTTCAAGGCGAGCCTTCCAGCCTTCACACTTTTCAGGAGCAAAGGAATAAGGCGCAAGTTTAAAGAATACACCCTGAATCCACACACCATTTATCCCCTGCCTTGCATATCCCCGAAGAAGTTCGTCGGGGAACGAAATGGAGCTATCCTTATCAAGAACGTCACCATACAAACCACAGAACGAATAGATAAAACGTGTTTTAATTTTGGTCTTTCTTTTATATTTCTTTTTATCAAAGCTAAGTGCTCCACTACCATTGGCAAGGTCAAGAATAAAATAAAGTGCACGCATTATTCCCAATGGAGTTGCCGCATTGATAATAATTTTGCTGTCGGTTATATCTATCTCGTGATATTCCTCATCATCGGTTTTTGCAGTCATACAGATTTCGATATATCTTCCGCTGCCGCCGTTAAATTCCACTCCGTAAACACGCCTTGCCTCGTCAACAAAGTCCTTAACGAAATCTTCAGCACCACGGCAATTGCACTTTATCTCCCAACTGTCATCTACGGTCACCTGTCGGCTCTTTTTGGTTGTTATGGGAGCATAACGGTCGGCAAAAAAGCTAAATGGCGGCTCTGCCTTTGATGCATCAATGCTAAGAATTTCTTTTTCAATTACATTCTTGATCTCTGCCGTTCTCTTTTTTTCTTCATCGGTAAGAGGTCGGTATACAACTTCACCGCAATCTGTTCTTGCAAGATTCCATCCTGCAAGCTTGATACCAAGAAAATCATCCTCTTTAAGGATATAATCAAGCCGTTCTTCGCTCCAGTCAAGAAGCTGACACAGCTGGCTGTACGGCAAAATATTCCATGCGTGTCTTAATATAGAAATATATCCCCTTGTCATCCAGTCATCAAGCCATTTCTGTTTGCCCAGCCCCATATCAGCGGCAAGTTGTTCCACTGTATTCTCGTCGGTTTTCAAAACCTCGGCAAGCCGTTTTGCAGGAACACACTCCCACAATCTAAAAATCAACGCCTGAAATTTGGTCGGAAAATGTTTTATATCAAGATTTTGACCCTTTTGGATTTTTGGTAACATCACTATTCCTCCGCCTGAAATTTATTTTTAACATTTTATCCTATAAATATATTTTTGTCTTTGCACTTTCGTCAACATTTTTTGCATAATATCAAACTTATATATCCAAACCCAAAAGCCGGACTGCATTTTTGTAATATATCTTTTCCTTATCCTGTGACGAAAGGTCTAAGGACTCAATCAGCCTTACCTCCCATGATGGTCTGTGCCAGGGCATATCCGAGCCAAACAGCAGTCTGTCGGGGGTGTGCTTGTCCACAATTTCCTGAGCAAAGCTCTTTGGCATATTACCATATCCAAAGGACAAATCAAACCACACATCCTTGCCTGCTAAGTGTTTTATTACTAAATCCTTGCAACCTGCGCCGCCCCAATGAGCCGCAATAACAGGTGCCGAAAACCATTTTAGCGCACGTTCTAAATTTTGCGGCATACAGTGAAATGGCTCGCCGTAGCCGTAATCATGCCCTGCATGGAAAAGTGTTACAAGTCCAAGTCGTGAGATTTTTTCGTATATAGGCTTCATCCTCTCGTCATCAACAAAAAAATTCTGATACTCAGGGTGAAGTTTAACACCTTTAAGTCCCAGAGCCTTAATACGTTCAAGCTCATCCAGCGCATCGGGGGCATCGGGATGCACCGACCCGAAGGCAACAATTTTTTCGTCCTTGTTTATCTCGGCCGCAAAGTTATTAACATTTGTCTGCTGATGAGGGTTTGTGGCAATCCCCAAAACCACCGAAATGTCTACTCCGTCTTTTGCCATTTCTTCTTTAAGGCTTGCAAGAGTCCCCTTATGCTGCGGTATAAGTCCACCTGATGTATGACTCAAAGTTTCAATCGCCCTTTGGGCAATTTTTTCAGGGAATACGTGTGTGTGAATATCTATAAGCATAAAATCTCCTCCATTTTTCAATATTATCATAAAAGAAAAAAAATGTAAATAATTCAACTTTATTTTACTCCAAAACAACAAAAATATGAAGACACCAATCAAATTGATGTCTTCATATAAACTATTTTATTAATTCAATAATTTCCGAGCCGTCTTCATAAAATGCAGCCTCTACCTCCAGATGTTCTGCCTCGTTTATAACGCACACATAATATGAAAATTCTTTATCGGGAACATACCGAACACCCTTATTTGTCACAAAGTCAGCAATCCTCTTTTTTGTTTCTACCTCGGTTATTCGTTCAACTCCGGTAATCTCGTTAAAGCTTTTTATTCTGTATGACTGTACCATACCGCCCTTTCCATAGGATACCGTTGTAAACTCTTCAGCGGTTGTATATTCTTCCCAGTCCTTCTTTGTCAGCACGCACAGGTCACGGTTCGCCCTGTTAAACAATTGTTTTTCAAAGCCATTATCCCTTATCCACTGTATTGATTTTGTGTAATTTGCATTGATGCTCAAAAAGATACTGTTAAGATATCGTTCTGAATCATATCTGTTCATATCCTCTGCAGGAACATACTCAACCGATACATTCATACTCCACGCATCGGCAGCATACATCTGGCTGTAGTCAAGGCTCATAATATCCTCTTCAAGACAGGAATAAAATTCTTTTATCTTTTCGCTATCGCCGAAAACTGCGTTGCCGTGATTAAAGCCAATGTTATAAATCTTGCCTATATTTTTGTCAAATAACTCAACAACCTTGCGTTTGTACTCATCTGACTTATACAGGTTTTCAAGAATCTCATACGCCTTTGTCTGATTCACAGGATAACGCCGGACTAAGGTTTTGCCGTTTTTCAGCTTGTATCTTACGTGCATAGCAGTATTATAATTATAGTTTTCTCTGCGTTCTTTAACTGTATAAATATTTTCCTTTTTTACAAGCTCTTCGTGCACAGATGTTGTATAGCTAATTATTTCGCTATCTTCAATCCAAGGTACATCCGGCTGATAATAGTATTCATAAATTGCAACATTCTCTATATCCTCAACATCAGGAACACGTGTTTCGTATCCAAAAAAGCTGGTAAAGGCAAAGACGCAAATCATTGCAGCAAATGCCGCCACAAACACCAGATAGCCCTTGTATTTGTTCCACACCTTAAAGGTTTTACGCAGTATCATTTCAGCCGCAAAGTATGCAATCAAGCTGACTATCAATGTAACAATAATGGGCACCATAGGTCTTTCGCCTATTATCTGGCTGAGCAGTCCAAAGGAACAAAGGGCCACAATAAATGTTACCAGATATTTGTAAATAGGATTAAGACATTCAAATGCCGCTACATCCTCGGCAGTTTCCATTCGACGCTTTTTATAGAGCAACCATCCAAACACATAAAATACCGCCGCTAAAGCAAGCATAATAACCATCTTTATCCAATCAAATTCAGGGGTGTTTCTGAAACTCAGGTCATTGGCAATCTTCATAAGATATGCAACAAAGTTCCACTCCATTGACTTATTTAAAAATTCGTTTGCATCACAGTACCCATAAATAAAGCATGATGCCAAAGCCGAAAATGCCGCCGCAAATATAATCACAAAGCAATGAATCAATCCATTTAATCCAACTGCCGCAAAACTGTTGCCTGTAAGATTGGCCGCAAACGTGGAAATAGAAAACATCAAAAATACCGTCAGCAGATTTACACCCGTCCATATCAGGCATGATGTAATATCAAAAAACTCACCATATCCCGAAAGACTTAAAATCATAAGTATTATTCCGTTTAGAACAATGGGAACCGACATCAGCACCAGTGCCGCCAGAACTGATGATATGTAATTTGCCGTTCTGGAAACAGGAAGGCTGTGCACAAATACCGAAGTCTTTTTTGAGTGAATAAATCTGTATACCAAAAGTGCTACAACGGTGGGCACAAAACAACCGATTATCACGGGTAAAAACAGATAGTGATTGTCAAGAATAAGCGCCGTGCCCCTTTCAGACATCCGATACCAGATGTCATCCGTATCTACTCCCAAAAGCACCACTAATGATGTCACCATAAAAAGAGCAATAGCATAAAGCACCGAACCCCATATGTATCTTCTTACTGTTGATTTAAAAATTCCTTTATTAAATAATGATATTTTTGAAGTCATAACCCAAACCTCCCAACTCATAAATGAAAACTTCCTCCAGTGTCAGGCTGATATGCTCGCAAAGGCTTGGCATAAGACTTTGCATCTGTCTGTCGGTTTCTTTAAACTCTCCGCGCACTATCACGCTATAAACCGAGCCAACCTTTGATTTGTGCAGAATATTTTCCATTGTGTCAAGCTGCTCTGCTGCCTCGTCACGCAACACAAGCTGATACTTATGAACATCACCCTTAATGTCGTCAAGGGACTTTTCAAGAATCATTTTGCCCTTATGTATAATACCAACCCAATCGCATATATCCTCAAGCTCGCGCAGATTGTGTGACGATACCAGCACTGTCATTTCGCGGTCGGCAACATCAGCAATCACAAGGTTAAGCACCTGCTTTCGCATTACAGGGTCAAGGCCGTCAAGAGGCTCATCAAGAATAAGAACATCAGGCATTGCAGAAAGGCTTAGCCAGAATGCAACCTGTTTTTTCATACCCTTTGACAGTTTTCGTATCTGTCGCTTTTCATCAATTTTGAAAATCTCACTTATCGCCCTGTATCTTTCCATATTAAAGGCCGGATATATATCACGATAAAACTTTGCCATCTCCTTAATACTGAATGTGCTGTAATAGAACCAGTCATCCGAGATATTAAGGACTGTCTGCTTTATCCCTTCGTTTTCATAAACATTTTCTCCGTTAATTGTTATCTCACCTTTTTTTGGGGTAAGTACACCGTTTATGTGGTTAATCAATGTGGTTTTGCCTGCCCCATTCGGACCAATTAGACCATATATTGTACCCTTTCTGACTTCCATACAAATCTCGTCAAGCACCTTGAAGTCATCAAAGTATTTTGTTACACCTTTTACTTTTATCATAAGGACTCCTCCTTTTCTGAATATATATTGTTAATAATGTTTTGCAGCCTTTCCTTATTCTCGCCAAGATAGGCCAGCTCCTTTGCCGCAAGCCGCAACTGTTCATATAATTCGTCACACCGTTTTTGACTGTTGGTTGCTGATACCGGTGCAACAAAGTTTCCCTTGCCCTTGATGCTGTATATAAAACCTTCCTGCTCAAGCTGCTTGTATGCCCTTTGCACCGTGTTGGGGTTAACCGTCAGACTGATTGAAAGTTCCCGCACTGATGGGAGCTGCTCGTCGGTTTCCAGTATTCCGTTAATTATCAGTTGTTTAAGCTCTGCTTCAATCTGTTCGTGCAATGTTCTGCCGTCTTTGTAATCCAGATTTATCATTCACTCACCTCCTCATACCGCAACTGTATCATTTGTATTAACACAGTTAATATAGCATAACTTTTGAAGATTGTCAACAGTTTTGGCAAAAAAAATATAGAAACCCATAAAAATGGATTTCTATATTTTGCAATATGCTTTCTTAGTCGTTGTCCACATCCCAGGAAAGAATTGAACCGTCATCAGCCTTTATGTCGGCATCATATTCGGTGCGGTCCTTGCGGAATTCCACCTCATACTGCCACACTCCGTCGTCACGGTCAAGCTCCACCTTATCAAAGGTAACCTGGTTGGCGGATAACCCTGCCTTTTTCAATGCAATAGACCTTGCCTTATCCTCGCCGATAAACTTTGTTTTGTCGACATTATCTTTATTGTCAGGCTTTGTCATATTCCCCGTTTCAGCAGTGCCCATATCGGTTACATTTTCAACTGCATTTTGGGTTTCATTCATTATTTTTTCGCCGGCTTGTTTCACATCATCTACCGCCGATGATGCGGCATTGTTTCCCGTTGTGCATCCTGCAAGCAAACATACAGCACTTATTGCTCCAACTGCTACAGAAAATAGTTTTTTCATAAAACGACCACCTTCTTTGATAATTTAAGCCATGTGGTGTTTAAATATCCACAGCTTAAAGAACAAGTGACGGTGCGGTATATACTCTTGTTGCATACTCGGCGTCAAGCATATAAAGTCCCTTGGAATCGTTTCCAAACAGCTTCATTTTAGAAATCATATCTTCTGAATTCTTCTCCTCTTCAAGCTGTTCCTTTACAAACCAGTCAAGAAACTGCATTGTTCTGAAATCTTTTACGCTGTATGCCTCGCCGTATATATCGTTTATCAGGCTTGTAACATATCTTTCGTGCTCCAAAGCCATTTCAAGCGGGTCCATCAAATTCTTTGGCTCTTTGTCAGGCTTTGCCACGGGCAACAGTTCAATATTTTCGCTGTTGTTCTGCAAATACTGGAGAATCAGCATTGCGTGATCTCTTTCTTCCTGTGCCTGAATTTTATACCAGTTTGAAAAACCGTCAATTCCTTCTCTGTCATAGTATAAGGAAAAATCCAAATATAAATACGCAGAATATAATTCCTTATTTATCTGGTCATTAAGTAATGCTCTTACTTTTGCATTTAACATTTTGGTTGCCTCCTCACAAATATGTTTTTTATTTTAACATATTTTTGGGGGCGCAAGTCCTTTTTTATCCCATTTCACCTCAGATTGTTTATTTTTTTATAGGATTTTATGTGCAAAAAAACATTTATTTTTTTTAATCTATATGATATAATAATCATATGTTTTCTATTTACAAAGGAGATATTATTATGTCAAAAATTGAAGATATGGATAAAAATTTTAAACCCCGGGAGGTCGGTGAAAACGGCTTAATCTTTCGTAACTGTCTGGATGAGCCCTTTACCCTTTATGGATTTTCCTCGCCCCGTGAAACAGGAGTTTTCTCACGGATGCCCATTTCGTTTACGGAATGCGATGGTGTAAGTGAATCTGTACAAAGACTTATTCTGCACACCTCCGGCGGTAGAGTCCGTTTCAGGACAAATTCCAAAACAATTGCAATCAAAACTGAATTGGGTGATTCGGGGGTTATGTATCATATGCCCGCAACAGGAAGCCACGGCTTTGACCTTTATGCCGCCCCTGCGGATAACCCCAACGAACTTGCCTTTAAAAAAGTATTGGCAAGCTCCGGTCAGTCATACAACGTTTTTCACGAATTTGATGAACGCAAACTTCGTGAAATCACAATAAACTTTCCTATGTACAATGGCGTAAACAGCCTTTACATAGGTCTTGAAAGTGATTGTGTTCTTGAAAAACCCGTGCCCTATTCAATTGAAAAGCCCGTTGTTTACTACGGCTCGTCAATATCTCAAGGTGGATGCGCGTCAAGACCGGGCACAAATTATCCTGCACTTTTGTCAAGATGGCTTGATACAGATTTTATCAATCTGGGTTTCTCGGGCAACGATAAGGGCGAGGCGGCTCTGGCACATCATATTGCCACATTGGATATGTCTGTGTTCGTTTATGCCTATGGGCACAACACTCCCTCAATCGAGCATTACGAAAACACATACTATCCTTTTTACGAAATTGTCAGAGAAAAACATCCTGACCTGCCCGTTATTTTTTTAAGCCCACCCATTTGCCCACAGCTTAAAAACGCAAAACAGACCGACCGTTATCTAAAAATAAATGAAATCGTAATAAACTCCTACGAAAAAGCAAAGAACCGTGGTGACAATGTTTATTTTATTGACGGCTTTAAACTCCTTGAAAATCCGGAATCGACAGTTGACACTACTCACCCAACCGATTTGGGATTTTGGGAAATGGCAACAAAGATTTACCCACTCCTTAAAGAAATTCTGGGAAAATAGTATTGCAATTTGACATAATCAGTTTATGCATAAAGGACTGCTTAAAAACGAAGTTTTCAAACAGTCCTTTTTTTATTTCCATTCTATAAATCCATAACTGTCAAGAATCTGAAAGAAATTTGCAAGACGTGGATACAAAGGCTCGGCGGCATCGCCAAATTTTGTCTTAACATCCTCACCAAGAGAAATAATATCCCTTTTTCCGTCTGCAAGCTGCCACACAAAACTGCCGTGTTCATCAAGGTGAACATAAGTTATGGGCGGTTTTTTAAACAGCTTTTGAGCAATTTTATTTAATATGCCTGTGTTAGGAATATTAAGAGTTACACTTCCTGCATCGTCCACTGTCCATTCAATCATCGGATTGCGGGCAGGAATTTTTTCAAGATAGTTTTCTGTAATCTTTTCTTTTTTCTTCATATTATTTTACACTACGCTTTTTCCATACAGAGAACTTGAGTACAGAAAGAATAACAAGTGCAAACACGGCAAGGCTTGCTATGTTTGAAACAGATACAGGAAGATTTAAAATTCCTGAAATGTCCAGAACCTTGTCAATTCCAAATACCGCAAGGAGGGCAAGCAGAATACCCACAATTCCCTCACCGGCAATCATACCCGAGCAGAAAAGTATACCGTCGCTGACGATAGCGGTTTTTTCTTCTTCAGACTTTTTGAGCTTATCAAGAGCAAGACGTACCAGACCGCCAACCATAATGCAGGCATTGAGATGTACTGGGAGATACACACCGATTGCAAATGGCAATACAGGAATACCCACAATCTCAACAACGATTGCAATAAATACACCCACAAGCACCAGACCCCAGGGAAGGTTTGCATCCATAACGCCCTCAATAATCATTTTCATAAGTGTAGCCTGAGGAGCAGCAAGTTCGTCAGAGCCAAAGCCCCATGCACTGTCAAGAAGATAAAGTGTTCCACCAATAGCAAGTGCTGCAGCAACAACACCGATAATTTCGCCAATCTGCTGTTTTTTGGGTGTTGCACCAAGAAGGTAGCCCGTCTTTAAATCCTGCGAGGTATCGCCCGAAATCGCCGCAACAATGCAGATAATAGAGCCAATTGCAATTGCCGCACGCATACCGTGAGCACCGCTGTCGCCTGTCAGTTTAAGTATCAATGTTGCGATAAGAAGTGTTGCAATCGCCATACCTGATACAGGATTGTTACTGCTGCCTACCAGACCAACCATACGTGATGAAACTGTGGCAAAGAAAAATCCAAATACAACAATAACTACTGCACCAATCAGGGTTACAGGAATTGCAGGAACAAGCCATACAAGAAGAGTCAGCACTGCAATTGAAATAAGCACAATCTTCATACTTATGTCTCGTGCAGTACGCTCACCTGATACCACCGCAGAACCCTTCATACCCTTCATTGCGCCAACAAAGGTATTTACAATCAAAGGCAGTGACTTAATCAGACTGATAATACCGCCGGCAGCTAAAGCACCTGCACCGATATAGCGGATATATGAACTCCAGATACCGCTTGGACCGTTTGCATCAAAGATGGCACCAATTGTTTCGGTTCCCGGATAGAGGACAATATCTCTGCCAAAAAGAACAATCATAGGAATAAGCACAAGCCAGCTCAGCACACCGCCGGCAAACATATATGATGAAATTCTGGGACCGCAGATATATCCCACGCTCATTACAGCGGGGTAAATCTGTGTACCTATTTCACCTGCATAACCCTTTACTCTCAAACCAATTTCACCGGGCACAGCTTTAAGACCGTCAATAATGAACTTAAAAGCTGCCGCAAAGCCCATACCTGCAAACACGGTAGATGCATTTGCTCCACCCTTTTCACCTGCAAGAAGAACCTCGGCACAAGCCGTACCTTCGGGATACGGAAGCACACCATGCTCTTTAACAATCAGGGCATTACGAAGGGGCACCATAAAGAATACACCAAGCAGACCACCAAGAAGTGAAATCAAAGTAATTTCGATAAGACCAGGTTTTTCCATTGTTCCCTCGGCTGCCCACAAAAACAGAGCCGGAAGTGTGAAGATTGCACCTGCCGCCAAAGACTCGCCGGCAGAACCGATTGTCTGCACAACATTACTTTCCAAAATTGAATTTTTGCGCATAATAACACGAATTACGCCCATAGCAATAACAGCCGCAGGGATTGATGCCGAAACTGTCATACCTACACGAAGTCCCAGATACGCATTGGCAGCACCAAACACAACCGCAAGCAAGATACCCATAATAATTGATGTAACCGTCAATTCGGGTGTAACCTTATCTGCCGGAACATACGGTTTAAAATTGTTTTTGTTTTCCATCGTTTTTCTCCTATCTTTCAACCGCATCTTCTGCGGCATTTTTCAACCATTAAATTTTAGCATATAATACAACAAAAAGCAAGTAAAAAACGAAATATTGTTAAAAATCTCACAAATCCTTCTGGGTCTGTGAGATTACATATAGTATTAACTTTTTTTGTTTATTTTATCTGACGCTGTGCGGTATTCTTCAAAAAGCTCTATGAAATTTAACAATATTTCCTTTTCCTTTTTGGTAAATGATTCTGTTCGTTTTTCAACTTCCTTAACAAAATAATTATTGCCTGCTTTTAAATTCAAATCTCCAAAAAGCAAACTATCGGTAGATACCTCTAAAACATTGGCTATCTTAACAAGTGTTTCGAGTGACGGTATCCCTTTTGCTCTTTCAATTTGCCCTATAAAGGTAGTTGAAACATCAAGTTTTTCAGCTAACTGCTCTAATGTATATTGTTTTTCCTTTCTGTACTTCCTTATTTGGTTTCCTAACAATTTATAGTTCAAAACATTAACACCTACCTTTATTTTATTCTATCATTCAGTAATCAGTATTAACAGAACTTAAAACCTTAAAACATTAACTAAAATCTTTATTTTATATTGACAGTTATGTATTTTTATGATAGAATGTGTCTAGTTAGGAGGGATAATGTTGAAAAATAAGTCATTTTTTTCACAAATTATGTTACTTATTATCTTATCATTAATTTGTGTTATCTTGACAGTCGGCATTGCACTTATGGTGGGTTCACACAATGCAACACTCTTCAGCTTTGAAAATTTGAATTTTTCTAATATGATACCTGTTCTAATTCTGGGTGGATTTATCAGCTGTGTTGTTGTGGGAATAACCGTATTATTTGTAGCAAGGTCGGTATTTCTTAAAGTAAAAGATTATTTAACTGAAAATAACCAAAATGGAGGCAATGAAAAATGAAATGTACAAATCATCCCGAAATCGACGCGCAAGGCATGTGTGCCTACTGTGGCAAACCTTTTTGTAAAGACTGTCTTGTTGAGGTAAAAGGCAGAATGTACTGCAAAGCAGACCTTGGCAATGTTCTTGATGACGCAAAACAATCAGGAGGCGGACAACCAACAATTAACATCACGAATTCTAACGAGAGCACCAATACAAATATGAATAATAATTCAGGTTTTGGTGTTGGGCCAAGAAAAAGCAAGACAGTTGCATTAATTTTGTGTTTAATCGGTTTCCTTGGTATCGGAGGTCTTCACAGAATGTATGTAGGTAAAGTAGGCAGTGGTGTTCTTCATTTCTTTACATACGGAATATGTGGCATCGGCACTATAATAGATTTAATTTCTATTTTATCCGGTGGATTCAGAGACAGTTATGGATATCCGTTGGTATAAAACTTTGTCAAACAAAAAAAGACAAGCCCTGCATTCCTTGATTGTAGGGTTTATCTTTTTTGTTCCGCTTTATGTTTTGACAAAAATTTTTTCTGTTTCTCTTTGTCCTATTAAAAACTTGTTGGGTTTTTCCTGCTTTGGATGCGGTCTTACAAGAGGGTTTATTTCCATTTTAAAATTAGACCTTGTTTCAGCAACAAAATATAATGTACTATCTATTCCTCTTTTTTTAGCTATTTCTCTTTATTCTTTATTTTTAATAATAGACATTATTTGTAATAAAAATATAATAGAAATTATTGAAAATCAATTAAAGAAAAAATATATGTTTATCATTTATTTTTTTATCTTGCTTGTATCTGGCTATTTCAATTTTCAATAGATCTTATTGACT
Source organism: Clostridia bacterium (assembly GCA_045592585.1). Taxonomy (GTDB): domain Bacteria; phylum Bacillota; class Clostridia; order Monoglobales; family Monoglobaceae; genus SIG440. Next base: position 51,867 of record JAZNVB010000026.1, on the reverse strand, counting down.
TTTTTTACCGCCTGTTCATATTCCTCATAAGAAAACGCCGTGTTCAGCACATCAATCATTGCATTTGCGGAAATTCGCACAGGGAGGCCCAGCTCTCTTGCCAAAGCAATTCTTTTTTCCTGACTGTCATCCTTGCCGCTGAAACCATCTTCATAAAAAACCGCTTTTGTTATAACCTCTTCCGGCTTTCGGGGCAGAGGCTCGTCAACCTCGGTAACGCCTTGCAGAATTTGCGATAAAAGTTTTTCCGTCATACCCTCAACGCCCAGCAAGCCCTCTTTTCCCGCCGTTTCCTTGCGGCGTTCCTTGCCCTTTACCGACGGAATATATGCGTGCTTTACCGTTCCGCAACTGCCAACGCATTGTCTGATGTAATTGCGTATGCGAAAGCCGGCACTATCGGAGTCGGTAAGGATTATTATTCCTGTTTTTTCTGCCATACGGCGTATGGAATTTATTATATTTTTGTTGGTGTAAAGGCTGAAACCACCGGTGCAGATTATAGGGGCATCAGTAACCTTTTTAAGCTGTTCTTTGTCGAACTTGCCTTCAACAATGATTGTTTCTTTAATATGAAGCATCTGTCTTCTCCTGCAAAAATGGGCGGAGTTAATCCGCCCGATATATTATTCTTCAAATACAGCATCAGATGGCATCACCCAATCACCTCTTGGCGAAAGTGAAACGGTTCCCACCTTGGGGCTGTCGGGCACAGCAGAACGTTTGAACTGATTATTGAAAAATCTCCTGTAAAACAAGTTATGCCATTTTTCGATGGTTTCCTTGGTATACACGCCCTCAAACGCCGACTCGGCAAGCCTTTGTATTTTATTTTTGCTGAATCCAAATCTTACATAGTTATAAATCACAAAATCGTGAATTTCGTATGGGCCAACTATATCCTCGGTCTTCTGCTTTATTGCACCTTCATCAGGGGGCAAAAGTTCCGGGCTGACCGGTGTATCGAGAATGTCATACAGTATATCCTTCAGTTCTCCGCCAATCCCATCCGCCACATACTTAACCAATGAACGCATCAGGGTTTTAGGAACAGAAGCATTTACCCCATACATAGACATATGGTCGCCGTTGTAGGTGGCAAAACCCAGAGCAAGCTCGGATAAATCGCCCGTGCCCACAACAATTCCACCGGTTTTATTTGATATATCCATAAGCACCTGTGTTCTTTCTCTTGCCTGAGCATTTTCATAGGTTACGTCGTGTTCGTCAATTGAGGCACCAATATCCTCAAGATGCTGAGTTACAGATTTGGCAATTGATACCTCGCGCAAGGTTACACCCATAGCATCCGCCAATCTTTTAGAGTTATTATAAGTTCTGTCGGTTGTGCCAAAGCAAGGCATTGTTACAGCAATAATACCATTGCGGTCAAGGCCTAAACCATCAAAGGTTTTTGCCGTCACCAGCAATGCCAGAGTACTGTCAAGACCGCCCGAAACCCCTAAAGTTACGGTTTTTAAACCTATGTGTTTTATCCTTTTGCGAAGTCCTGCACACTGCATTTTGAGAATACTTTCGCAGCGTTCCTTAAGCCGTGCATCATCCTTTGGAATAAAAGGATGGGGGTTTACGTTTTCGGGCTTTGTTTCGGTAGTTTCTATATCAAAATAAATTCTTTTATATTCTTCATCATATTCAGGAACAAAGGTGGTCATTTTGCGACGCATCAGGCTTGTTTTTTCAAGATCAAGAACACCGTATGTTATGCCGTTTTCAAACAACGTTGCCTCGGCAATCTTTTTGCCGCATTCATAAATCATATTATTGCCGCCAAAAACCAGATCGGTTGTAGATTCGCCCTCGCCGGCATCGGCATAAATATACGCCGTCATTGTCCGAAGAGAAAGTGACGAAAGATGAGTTTTACGGACATCTGATTTTCCTGTTGTTTCGCCGCTTGCCGACAAATTGAGTATCACATTTGCGCCGTTTAGGGCGTGATGGGTCGACGGCGGAATTGCCACCCACATATCCTCACAGATTTCGCAGGAAATACGCAAGCTTTCCATTCCATTTGCACAAAAGATTAACTTTGTGCCGCAGGGAACATCTGCACCATTAAATTCTACCATAACAGTCTTTGATGGCTTGTTATAAAATCTTGCCTCGCGGTATTCGCCATAATTGGGAAGGTTGGTTTTGGGAACAAAGCCCAGAACCTTGCCACCCTTGCAAACAGCCGCAACGTTGTGTAATTTGTCGTCAACCAAAAGTGGCAAACCAACAGCAAAGAGAACATCCAAAGTTTTGGTTGCATCAAGAATTTCGGTTAATGCATTTGCCGCACGTTTAACCGCAGTACTTTGAAAAACCAAATCGCCAACAGTATACCCCGTTATACAAAGCTCGGGAAACACAACAATTTTAGCGCCGTTTGATGCCGCTTCGTTTATCTGTTTTATTATATTTTCGCTGTTTTTCTTGGTGCTGTTTACGGTAATTTCAGGTGTTGCTGCTGCAACCTTGATAAATCCGTCTTTCATTTAATATCACTCCTTGCCTTCAAGGAAATATGTAGCCTCCATATCGGCGGTTGACAAAGCAAACGCCAATGGGAACATTTCAAAAGCTGCGCCCACATTCCTTGGCTCCTCGGTGCCCGAAAATCCCATATGATATCTTATTGCAAATGCTTCTTCCCTGGTCAGCCGCATAAAGCCCGATATTATATATACCGACTTTTCGCCGTGGCCATATGGAAGTTTGTCATCAATTTCGTAAGTTGGAACCTTTTGCCACACACCATTGTCATCCTTCACGTTGCGAAAGCCGGGCTTGTAAAAGTTCATTTTGCAAAGGTCATGAAGAAGAGCAACAATTGCAATAGTTTCATCACTTGCCTCTAAGCCGTAAAGCTCTTTTACACGTTCCCGGTCCATATAATCACGCAGGCACTCATAAACGTTAAGACTATGCTCCACAAGTCCTCCCTCGTATGCACCGTGGAAGCGTGTGCTTGCCGGCGCAGCAAAGAAATCACTTGATGGTGACATAAGATGAGCAAGGAGCTTTTCAGCTCCCTCTCGTTTGATATATTTCTGATAAATTTCAATAAATTCCTGTTTTGCACTCATAGCTATTTCACCACAATGTTGATAAGCTTTTTAGGAACAGCAATAACCTTTACAATCTGTTTGCCCTCGGTCAGCTCTTTAATTCTGTCATTTTCTAATGCCGCTTCCTGCATCTGCTGAGGTGTAAGGTCTGCCGCAATCATCATCTTGTCACGAATTTTGCCGTTAATCTGAACAACAACCTCTACCTCATCATCAACGGTTTTTGCTTCATCATACTCAGGCCATAATGTATCAGACAACGCACCTTCAAAGCCTGCAACCTGCCACAGCTCCTCGGTGATGTGGGGTGCAACAGGGTTAAGAAGTGTAATAAATGTCTTAAATTCAGCCTTGTTAATCTTTTCAACCTTCATTACATCATTGATAAATGACATAAGTGCCGCAATACCGGTGTTGAACTTCATTCTGTCATAATCGTCTGTTACCTTTTTAATTGTCTTGTGCAGGGCAGTTTCAAGCTCTTTTGAATAGCTGTCACCATCAACAAGAATGTTCTGCAGATTCCAAACTCTTTCAAGGAATTTATAACAACCCTTAACACCATTCATAGACCAGGGAGTTGCCTGGTCAAAGGCACCGATAAACATTTCATAGGTTCTGAATGTGTCGGCACCATATTCATTAACAACATCATCGGGGTTAATTACATTGCCCCTTGATTTTGACATCTTTTCGCCGTTTTCACCCAGAATCATACCGTGTGAAGTTCTCTTTTGATAGGGTTCTTTAGTTGGAACAACGCCAATATCATAAAGGAACTTGTGCCAGAATCTTGAGTAAAGAAGGTGAAGAGTTGTGTGCTCCATACCACCGTTATACCAGTCGATAGGGAGCCAATACTTAAGCTCCTCCATTCCTGCAAGGAAATCGGAATTGTTGGGGTCAATATATCTTAAGAAATACCAGGAAGAGCCTGCCCACTGTGGCATAGTGTCGGTTTCGCGTTCTGCCTTGCCGCCGCACTTGGGACAGGTTGTTTCAACCCAATCCCTGATTTTAATCAGCGGTGATTCACCCGACTCGCCCGGTTCAAAGTTCTTGGTATCGGGAAGCTGCAAGGGAAGCTCGCTCTCGGGAAGTGCCACCCAACCGCAATGAGGACAGTTAACCAGCGGAATGGGTTCGCCCCAGTAACGCTGACGTGAAAATACCCAGTCACGGAGCTTAAAGTTAACCTTGCGTTTGCCTATGCCCTCTTTTTCAAGGAAATCAATAATTGCTTTCTTTGCATCCTCAACCTGCATACCCGTAAGGAATCCTGAATTTACCATTACGCCTGTTTCAACATCGGTGAAGGCTTCTTTTTGTACATCCTCGCCGCCGGCAACAACCTCGATGATTGGCATATCAAATTTCTTTGCAAATTCCCAGTCACGGGTGTCGTGTGCAGGAACTGCCATAATTGCGCCTGTTCCGTAGGTAACAAGCACATAGTCCGAAATCCAGATGGGAATTTCAGCATTGTTTACGGGGTCTATTGCAGTTATGCCCTTCAGCATAACACCGGTTTTATTCTTGTCAAGCTCGGCTCTTTCAAAGTCACTCTTTTTAGCGGCTTCTGCCTTATATGCCTCAACCTCCGCATAGTTTTCGATCATATCCTTGTATTTTTCAACATAGGGGTGTTCGGGTGCAAGTACCATATATGTAGCACCAAAAAGTGTGTCGGGACGTGTTGTGTAAACACGGATTTTATCGTCGGTACCCTTGATTTTAAAGTCTACCTCGGCACCCTCTGACCGACCAATCCAGTTTGTTTGCTGAACCTTTACTCTTTCGATATAATCAACATCTGCAAGGTCGTCAATAAGACGTTGTGCATACTCGGTAATTTTGAGCATCCACTGGCTCTTTTCCTTTTGCACTACCTCGCTGCCGCAACGTTCACAAACACCGTTTACAACCTCTTCGTTGGCAAGACCTACTTTACAGCCGGTACAGAAGTTAATAGGCATCTTTGTTTTATAAGCAAGACCCTTCTCAAAGAGTTTAAGGAAAATCCACTGTGTCCATTTGTAATAATTGGGGTCTGTGGTGTTTATCTCTCTTGACCAGTCAAAACCAAAGCCCAGCATTTTGAGCTGTCTTTTAAAGTTTTCAACATTTTTTTCGGTAACAACAGCAGGATGAATGTTATTTTTTATAGCAAAGTTCTCGGTGGGCAAGCCAAATGCATCCCAACCCATAGGGAACAAAACATTATAGCCCTCTAATCTCTTCTTACGGGTTACAATGTCAATAGCGGTATAGCCACGGGGATGGCCTACGTGCAGACCATGTCCTGACGGATAGGGGAATTCTACAAGACCATAAAACTTGGGTTTTGATTTATCGGTATTTGACGCCTCAAAAGTCTTGTTTTCGTCCCAGTACTTTTGCCACTTTCCTTCAATTGCTTTAAAATCGTATTTCATTTATAATCAATCCTTTCGGTTTTATTAGTCTTCCTGAATTAAATCATCAACATCCACTGAGGGCGCATCCTTCCAGATGTGTTCAAGCTTGTAAAATTCGCGGGTTTCACTTTGGAAGATATGCACCATAACATCATCATAGTTAAGCAGTATCCATTCGCCGCTGTCATAGCCCTCTTTGTTCCAGAGCTTTGCCCCGGCATCACGCATCTTTTCCTCAACCTCGTCACAGATTGCCTGAACATTTTTGTTTGAGCCGCCGGTTGCAATAACAAAATAACTTGTCAATGTGGTAAGCTCGCTAAGGCTGAGAACAGTTATCTCCTTGCCTTTTTTGCTGTCTATTGCTTTAACCGCCGTATTTACATAATTATTTTCACAACTCATATTAATCTCCATAGTCTTTCCGCCCACAAATGATTATATTTTAAATCCCCTGTCTCTTATCCGTGGGCGAGATAAGACGTGAAATGGAGATTACGCACATCGTCGTTTCGCACTTTGTGCGAAAATTTCGACGGTGCAATTTAAATATAGTGATTAACGTGATTTTTCACGTTATATCTCCTATCCTTTAAAACACAAAATCTGTACCCATTTTGATAGTAACATCTGCCTTTTTACCCTCATCGTCAGTAAGGTGTTCCTCAATGCTGTCTCTGACAGGAACACTCTGGTAAACCTTTTGAACATCAACCGCTGCACGTTTTTTGTTGTGGCTTATTATCACCGAGGTGTCTGAAATTCTGTCACTCCTCTCGGTTGCAACAACATTAAAGCCACAGTCGGTAAGGGTTTTCTTAACCACCGCCATTATATCGGCAGTTTCAGGGTCAAGACCTGTTGCATCAATAATCCGAACCTTAATAAAGCGATTTTTTAACGAACCCTTTATTTCGCTCTCCACCACACCCTCTTGCGGAGTGAAGTGCTCTTTTATTAACGTCATAGTCGCTTCTTTGTCATGGAAAAAGTACGAAACGCCATTGTTATCGTAACCACCCTCGCCAGGAAGTGTATGAATTTTAACCTTGTCCATACTGAATCGGGGGAGTCTGCCCATATAGTTCGCCATTTCACCTACCGTGAAATCTGTTTTTATATTTTGAGTCAAAACACCTATAATTTTAGGTGCCTTAAGGATTGTACTACCGCTGAGGAGCTTGCTGAACGCCGCCTGATAAAAGACTTTTTGCGCTGCTATGCGGTCAATATCGCCGTTTGGATAGCCACTGCCATCATCATTCTGGCGAAACCTCATAAACATCTCGGCACGTTTTCCATCCAGCAACTGTACGCCCGGATATAAGTCAATATTCAGATTTTGAAAGGGGTCGTGATAGTACATTCTTATTGGAACATCAATTTCAACACCGCCGATTGCATCTATTATTTCACGAAATGCTTTAAAGCTTACAATTACCGATTTTTCGGGACGGATTCCTATAACACTCTCTATCTCATCAAATAGAGTCTGTTCTTTTTCAGGGCTTCCGTAAGCCGAGTTGATTTTTTTATCATTTCTTTCATTTTCAATTCTGGTATCACGTGGAATTTGCAAAACATTTATGGAGTCATCTGCCATATTATATCTGCAAAAGAGTATCAGGTCTGTTCGATAGCCTTCCTCATCAACACCGGCAACAACAAAATCCTGCACCTGCTCGCCATGGGACGTCCACGAACTGAACCCAAACTTCATAGGCTGTCCCGTAATAAGCGAAACCGCCCCCTGAAAGCCCACATACAGCACTATAAGTAAAACAAGTATTGCAACAAACAGTCTAAACGGAGATTTTACCCTCATTCTACAATTCCTCTTTTAATTTCATCAAAAAATAATTTCTTGTGTTTACAGTATCAACATGAAGCGGCCGACCTTTGTCAACGATAAACTTTATAACCATATCTGCCTGATATAGCACCGCTTTGTCAAGGTTTTGGTCTGCAAGTCTGCGTATTTCATCTGCCTCAGGATAGCATCTGCCCGGCTCGGTGAAATCTGCCACATAGATAATCTTTTCAAGCAACGACATTGCCGGACGACCCGTGGTGTGATATGCCACAGCAGACAAGACCTCTTCGTCATCAATACCAAACTTATCTTTCGCAATATATGCCGCCAGCTTGCCGTGCAAAAGTTCGGGATTTAGTCTTTCCGTTTCGTCGGGGTTGTAGCCATACCTTGTCAAAGCTTCAAGTGCCTGACTTTTGGGAACTTCCTTTGCAATATCGTGAATAATGCCTGCAAGATATGCTTTGTCCGCATCTGCGCCCCAAAGCACAGCAATGCGCCTTGCCTCCTCCGCAACATTCACGGTATGAGCAAAACGCTTCTCGCTTAAAACTGTTTTGGCATATTCTTTTATTCTGTCAGCCTTTTGCATAAATCCTAATTGCATCCTTCGTAAATCCGATTTTTTTCGATATAATCAATTACACTGTCACACACCATATATTTAATGCTTTTGCCCATCATTATACGGTTTCTTATATCCGATGATGACATTTCAATGGCATTCATCTGTATTTTGGTAATCTTTGCGTCATACTTCTGGGCAAAAAAATCTATTGCCATGTTAAGCTGATTTTCCTTTATTCCGCCTCTTATAGCCGCCACAATCTCGGCACGTTTAAATATTTCTGCAGGGCAAAACCAACTTTCCATCTCGCAAAGGGAATCTGCCCCAACAATAAAACAAAGACGGTCGTTTGGATATTCTGTCTGCAAACGTTCAAGAGTCTTTGCTGTGTAACTCTTTCCGCCTGCGTCAACCTCCATATCCGAAACCTCAAATCCGGGAAAACCTTCTATTGAAAGCCTTACCATGTTAAGTCTGTGCTCACCGTCGGGAATAACCAAATTCGGTTTGTGTGGCGGATTTGCACAGGGCATAAAAACCAATCTGTCAAGGGCCGCCTTTTCCATTGCCTCGCGGGCAAGAAGCATATGCCCTATGTGGGGAGGATTGAAGGTTCCTCCAAAAATTCCTATTCTCAAGGTGTTTCCTCCCTTATGCTATAAGGAGATTTTCTCCCTTAAGCCTTAAGACTGATATTTTTAACACAGCATTCTTCGGTTGCTTAAAAAGTAAGCATCTGATCAACGCCTTTGTTTACAAGCTCCCAAACGTTCTTACCCTTTTTGATAAGATACAGTTCAAAACTGCCATCATCGACGTTGCGGTTCTTATAGAACATTACATCCTCAAGTGCGGTTATATCAAAGCCACATACCTCTGAAGCAAGTTCCTGAACGTTTCCGTCAAGGTCCATTCTTTCAAGAGTGCCATAAGCCGCCTCAGTATTATAGTTTGAAATATAATATATAGTATCTCCTGTTTTTGTTACTCCAAACATCTGCGGTGAAACTTCCTTCTTAAGAAGTGTCATTTCGTCACCTTCGAGAAGGTACACGTCACAAACCTTTCGGGAATTGCTGTAATCCTTCAGGAATATAAATTTATCATCCTGGGCACGGAAGCATGCATAAACATCCTCTGCAATCTGCTTCTCCAGAACTTTTTTACCCTTTTTATATTCTGTCAGGTTAAGAGTGCCACCACCCTTAAATGTTTCAAATTCTGAGATATACAAAACTTTGCTGCCATCAAGGCTTGCAGACATCTGAGGTTTATTTGCAACCACATTATAATCAACAACAACATTATCCGCAATCTTTTCAGGACGTTTTCCACGTGTGTATGCATAATAAGCTGCCACCTTGCCGGAATACACCTTGTCATATATAACAATCTTTTCGTCCTTTGACGTCATAAGAATGTTGCTTACGCCTGATGAAATTTCCTCTCTCTTGCCGTTATTGACATCCACATTATATAAAGTGTTTGTGCCGTCTTCTTCTAAGCCCAGAACATAGATAAAGTTCTTCTTTTTCTGGATAAAGGGATTTTTCTTTGTTTTTGTACCAAGCTGGAGTTTGCGGTTCTTTTTATTGATTGCCGTTACATAGAACGTACCATCCTCGGGGTCATATTCTTTTGCATAAAGATGCGACTGTCCATCCTGACTTGTGCCAAACAGCTTGCAAACATCAGAATCAAGCTTGACCTTTTCTTCCTTAAGTTTTTTAAGGTTCTTTGCATAAAGGTCGCCACTCATCTCAGTACGGATCAGATTCTGCAAGAAGATTGCATATCCGCCGTTATCCGCAAATTCAAAGGTACCGTGGTCAATGTCTGTCGCAATTTTGTAGGGTTCCTTCATACCGGTTTCCCAGTAATGCAAAACTCCCTTATCGCCGTTTTTATCGGCGGTCTGCAGATAAAGTATGCCTTCACCGTTCTCGGTCATAACCAAAGAATTATGTACCTCATCAGCAATCTTTTTTATTTTTTTTGAATTACCCTTTTTAATCATGCAAAGCTTGCCGCTATTTGTTTCAGGGTCATACTCCTCAAAAAAGTACGAAACAGTGTTGTCCTTGGTAGTTTTTACAAGTCCTGCTTTCTTTGCCGCAAGTTCTGCAGCACCGGGCTGACCGTTTTCACTAAGCTTCCAGATGTAATTCTCGTTCAGAACATTTTCGGAAATAAGAGTATTTTTGCCCTTATACACCATGTACATAGAGTTGTCGGTCACATAGGTATAAGACTGAACAGCTTTATCCTTGTTTGCAAACAACCCAATAACCGCTGCGATAACGCAGATAAATACAACCAAGGCTGCAGCAATAGCTCCTACGCTTTTAGCCTTTTTGTCCAAAGCCTTGAATCCCTTGAAATCAAATTTTTTGAATTTGAAGGTTTTTGGTGTCTTTGGGCTCTTGTCAGCCTTTTTTACACGGGTAACGTTCTTTGCATTGTTAACCGCAACCTTTGCCTCCGTGCCGGCGGTATCAGGGTTCATCTGTGCAACAATTCTTGCACTTCTCCGTGCAGCACGACGAGCCGCACGTTTTGCAGCACGGCGGTCAGCAAAGAACTTTTCGATAACGTTCTTTTTCTTGGGTTTCTTTGAGTTACCCATAACTGAACTGCGCAGTTTTTTCACCTGCTCGTCAGATGTAATTGTATACTTAAAGTCAAAATTCCTGAATTTTTCGTCCTCGGTTGCGCTTTGAGTCAAATTTTTGCAGTATGGGCACTTTTTGATACCATCATAGATATCTGCTCCACATTCTAAACATTTCATCAAATTTTCCTCCGTTTTTCTTTAATATATAAAACGACTAAATCGTTCCGATTTCCGTAATTTCCTATATTACAAATAAAGTGTACCTTAATCCCCTCAAGAGTGAGGGGCAGGGGAGTTGATGTGCTTTAATCAAAACACTTTTTTATAACCATACAATAAATACCAGATACATCAACGGCAATGTAATTAACGAAAGGGTGGTCGAAATCATTGTCATAGATGCACCGGTTTGTGTTTCCCCTCCGTATGCTGCGGGATAAACTATGGTGTTAAGACCAAGAGGTGTCGCAAAACAAATCAACGCAAGAGTCATAATTTCATCACTTGTGCCAAGAACTTTCAGCACCAGCATCATAACTGCGGGTATAATTATAAGCCTCAAAAGCGATGCCGCATATACCTTTTTATTAAATAAGAGCTTTTTCAGGTCATAGCCGCCGATTACAAAGCCGGCAAGCAACATTGCAACAGGGCCCTGGCACTTTCCTGCATTATCAAAGGCTGTTATTACAAAATCCGGAATATATTTACTCAGCCCCGCAAGACCAATTGCCATACCGCAAACAAGAGCCAGTATAGGCGGTGTTAAAAGACCTTTTTTCAGATTTGCCGCAAGACCTGCATTATGGTCTTTAGGGATAAGTATGTATAAGCCCCAACTGCTGCATAAAATTCCAACAAGGAAAACAAACATAGAATACTTATAAAACATTTCATTTCCCCATACTCCAAGAATGAGGAAATTTCCCATAAATCCATAATTGCCAAAGGTCATTGCATATTTATATATATTTCTCCGGTACATCTTCTCCGGGGTTTGGTGAGATTTTCTTACAAACATTGCAGATAATGGATATGCAAGTGCAATTGCTGCAATTACAATTACAAATCCCCACAATATCAGTGTGTAATTTTCTGCAAAAGTCCTGACATTGCACTTTGTAATCATGGTGAAAAGTGAAAGAGCCGGAGTGAAAATATAAGTTTCCAGCCTTGCCATTATAGTCCCTGCATTGTCAGCCAATATCATCTTTTTTCTGAGGACAAATCCCGCAAGAATAAATAGAAACATCATCACCATCTGCTTAAGTGTAAGAAAAAAAATGTCCATATAAAGCTCCTTGTCTGTCCAAATCAATCTTAACAATTTATTATAACATAATATTTATCAAAAAACAACAAATTATTAAAATTTTCAGCAAAATACTCACTGTTGTTCTTTAATTTGTTGCAATATTTTCATATCCTTCTTGTCAAGGTTTGCCTTTGACAGCATTCCCCGACGTTTGCGGTAAGTATTTTCAATAGCGGCTCTGCGTTTCCAATCCTGTATCAGCTTGTGATTGCCATTCATCAGCACCTCAGGCACCGTCTTGCCGTGCCACTCTGCCGGGCGGGTATACTGTGGATATTCAAGCAGCCCCGAAAAATGCGATTCATCCGCAAAGGCTTCCTCGCAGGCAAGCACCCCGGGAATCATTCTTGCAGTTGCATCAACCACCGCCATAGCAGCAATCTCGCCGCCGGTAAGCACAAAATCGCCCATTGAAATTTCGACGTCTACTATTTCGTCAAGTATTCTCTGGTCAACGCCCTCGTAATGACCGCAAAGAATCACCATATGCTTTTTCTTTGCCAGTTTTTTTGCAGTTGACTGTCTGAAGGTTTTGCCCTGAGGCGACATATAAATAGTCAAAGGTTTATGGTCAAGCCCTTCACAAACGCTCATATATGCAAGGTAAATGGGTTCTGCCTGCATAACCATTCCCTGACCGCCGCCGTAGGGGTAATCATCAACCTGCCTGTGCTTGTTAAAGGCAAAATCCCTTATTTGCACACAGTTTATCTCCAAGATACCGTTTTCCACAGCTCTGCCGATTATGGAATTATTTAAAACTGCATCAAACATTTCTGGAAACAGTGTTAAAATATCAACTCGCAATTCAGCCATCAGTCAATCAATCCTTTTAAGGGCTTAATAACAATTTTCTTTTCATCAATGTCAACAGACAAAACAACTTCATCAATTACAGGGATTAGCACCTGATTGCCGGCATCATCCTCAACCACATAAACATCATTGCTGCCCGTCTTGATTATATCACAAATTTTGCCCAATTCTCTGCCCTGATCTGTTGTTACACCGCAACCCAGAAGGTCGCAGATGTAATAGGTGCCCTCAGGAAGTTCACCCAATTCCTCACGGGGAATGGTAAGCACCTTGTTGCGGTATTTCTCGGCTTCATTGATATGGTCTATCCCTGCAAGTTTCAGAAGAACCATATTCTTTTGCATCCGGGATTTTTCGATATCATATTCTTCGCCATCTATAATAACATACGCCAGCTCGTCAAAAATTTCGGGATCGTCGCACCATGGCATAACCTTAAGGTCGCCCCGAAGACCGTGGGTATTCACTATTTGTCCAATTTCAAGATTATTTTTCATATAAAAATCTCCATTCCGCCGCCATACGTCGGCACAAATAGGACTTAAATATCTCTTATCCGTATGGCAAGGAATGATAAGAGATTTTTACGCCTATGTGTGTTTCCGAGCAAACGCGAGGAAAATCTCACACGGGCAATCAAATCCGCCGGAGGCTTAACGGGAAAGGAACTTTCACGTTAATCTCCATTCCGCCGCCATACGTCGGCACAAATAGGAATTAAATATCTCTTATCCGCATGGCAAGGAATGATAAGAGATTTTTACGCCCATGTGTGTTTCCGAGCAAACGCGAGGAAAATCTCACACGGGCAATCAAATCCGCCGGAGGCTTAACGTGAAAGGAACTTTCACGTTAAATTCCTCAATTAAAACCTATCTATAAAAGCAAGTAAAGACTGTACCGGTTGCGATACAGTCTATCTTACCTTTAATGTTACACAATATCAACCGTAACTTTTTTGTTTTCGTGGCTTGCAGCCGCCTTAACAACAGTGCGGATAGCCTTTGCTATTCTTCCCTGCTTGCCGATAACCTTACCCATATCGCCTTCGGCAACGTGCAAGGTCAAAACAACCGAGTTTTCCTGAACATTTTCTTCAATCGAAACTGCATCAGGCTCTGAAACCATTGATTTTGCAATAAATTCCAAAAGCTCTTTCATTTCTTTTCCTCCAAAATCCGGGTCAATAGCCTGCCCATACCCTTACTGTTAAAGGGTACGAGCCGACCTCAATATCATTTAAAATTAGATAATGCCCTTTTCTTTAAGAAGACGCTTAACTGTATCTGTGGGCTGAGCACCATTACCAATCCACTTTGCAACCTTTTCAGCATCAAAATCAACTGCTGCAGGCTTTGTCATAGGATTGTATGTTCCAACCTGTTCGATAAATCTGCCGTCTCTGGGGTATCTTGAATCTGCTACTACCACTCTGTAGAAAGGAGCCTTCTTAGAACCCATTCTTCTTAAACGAATTTTTACTGCCATAATAAATTACCTCCAAAAAATATATATAATTTAATAATTTTCTTTAGTTAAATCAGAAGGGAAACTTCATTTTTCCCATCTTGCCCATTTTACCCAAATGCTTCATTTTCTTTCCAAATCCGCCGCCGGACATCATCTTCATCATTTTTTGCATCTGTTCAAACTGCTTGACAAGCGCATTCACATCAGCAACGGTGGTACCGCTGCCTTTTGCAATTCTCTCACGGCGTTTTGGTGTGAGCTTGTCACGATTTTCCCTTTCGCCGATTGTCATTGACTTGATTATCGCCTCGGTATGAAGCATCTTTTTCTCGTCAATCTGCACATCCTTAAGTTGTGCTGTATTCATACCGGGAATCATCCCGATAAGTTGTTCCAGAGGTCCCATTTTTTTCATTTGTTCCATCTGGTCAAGGAAATCAGCAAATGTAAATGTGTTGCTGCGCATCTTCTGCTCAAGTTCAAGAGCCTTTTTTTCGTCAAGAGCCTGTTCAGCCTTTTCAATAAGACTGAGCATATCGCCCATGCCCAAAATTCTTGACGCCATTCTTTGAGGATGGAACACCTCAAGGTCGGTAAGCTTTTCGCCCATACCGCAGAACTTGATAGGCTTGTTTGTAACCGCGCGAACAGAAAGTGCCGCACCGCCACGGGTGTCGCCGTCCAGCTTGGTAAGGACAACACCGTCAATTTCCAAATCATTATTAAAGGCCTCGGCAACATTCACCGCATCCTGACCTGTCATTGCGTCAACCACAAGAAGAATTTCTGTGGGGTCTATCTTTGCCTTGATGTTTTTAAGTTCATTCATCAGCTCTTCGTCAATGTGAAGACGTCCTGCTGTATCCACAATAAGAATATCATTGGAATGAAGCTTTGCATGCTGCAGAGCTTTTTCGGCAATTTCAACAGGATTGGTGTTGCCTTCAATTGCAAACACCGGAAGGTCAAGCTGAGAGCCCACAACCTGAAGCTGCTTAACTGCCGCAGGACGGTAAACGTCGCAGGCACAAAGCAAGGGGCGTTTGCCCTGTTTCTTCAAAAGTCCGCCAAGCTTTGCGGCGGTGGTTGTTTTACCTGCACCCTGCAAACCTGTCATCATAATAACCGTGGGGGGCCTGGAAGAAATTTTAATTTTCTGTTCTTCTGTACCCATAAGAGCAACAAGCTCTTCGTTAACAATTTTTATAACCTGCTGTGCGGGGGTAAGAGATTCCATAACCTCGGCACCTGATGCACGTTCAGTTACGGTGTTTATAAAGTTTTTAACAACTTTGAAATTGACATCGGCCTCAAGGAGTGCCAGTTTAACCTCACGCATGGCTTCTTTTAAATCGGCTGCCGAAACTTTGCCCTTGCCACGCAGTTTTTTGAATGCGTTTTGCAGTTTATCTGCAAGACTTTCAAATGCCATACGCCTCACTCCTTCATCAAAATATGTATCACTATTCCTCTAAATCGTTAATTCCTGCAACAATTGTAAGAATCTGGTTTATCTGTTTTTTTATGCTTACAGGAAGCAGCCTTGCCTCGGGTGACTTTTCAATCTCGGCAATAATATCATCAATCTCGCCAAGCTTTGATTTAATTTCAATAAACCTTGCAGCCAGCCCCAGCTTTGACTCAACATCATAAAGAATCGCCTCGGCACGTTTCAGGTTGTCACGAACACCCTGACGGCTTATCCCAAGCTCGGCACCCACCTCTGAAAGCGACAAATCCTCGTTGTAATATAGTTCAACGGTGTCTGCCTGCCTATTTGTAAGCATATTTTTGTAAAAACTCAAAAGAAGAGAAATTTCAACGTTTTTTTCCATAATTTCCACTCCTTTATCCCTTGCTGTAAAGCAATCTAACTTTACACCTCAGCTATTGTAACTCAAAAATTTCTATTTGTCAAGTGTTTTTGCAGATTTTCTTTTTAAAATTACAATTACAATTCCCGCAATAACCAGAATTACCGAAAGAAGCTGTGAAACACGGAAATTACCAAGCATTAACGAATCGGTCCGAAGTCCCTCAATCATCATTCTTCCCAAGCCGTACCATATCATATATCCGCAAATCAGTTCGCCTTCAAACTTCTTGTGCTTGCGGTAAAGCCACAGCAAAACAATACCCAAAACGTTCCACAAAGACTCATATAAAAATGTTGGGTGAACCTTTTGTGCAATCAATAAACCATCCTGAACAATTGTCATAGCCCAGGGAAGGTTGGTTTGCGAGCCGAATGCCTCGCCGTTGACAAAATTGCCCCATCTGCCAATTGCCTGACCAATAAGCAAACCAATGGACAAAACATCAAGACACTTGGCAATACTGAGTTTTTTTATAATACAATATGTAAAAACCACTATTGCCGCACCAATTACCGCGCCGTATATGGCAATTCCGCCGCCACGAATGTTTAAAATCTCCAACAGATTATTCTTGTAGTAATCCCACTGAAAAATTACATAATAAAGTCGGGCACAAATAATTGAAACAGGCAGAGCAATAAGCAGCATATTAAACATATCGTCGTGGTCTATACCAACCCGCTTTGTTTCATACAAGCCATATACAACCGCAAGTAACAAACCCATGCCAATCAGAAGCCCGTAAAAATATACGGGCGTTCCGAAAATTTCAAAGGCTGTGCGGCTTATCGTAAACTCCCAGCCAAGGTTAGGAAAAGATATAGTATTTATCATTTGTCTTCACCGTCCAAAGGTTCAATTATAGAAAGTACACAAGATTCTGTGTCGAAGTGCTCCTTTAACCTTTCTTCAATCTGCTCAATGGTAACCTGCTGAACAAGGTCGCTGTATTCAAGGGGGTTAATGCCACTCATAAAGCAACGGATAAAGTCATTACCCAGACGTTCAACGCTGTTAAACCGTCTTAAATTCTTGCCGATAAGCACTCGCTTTGCAACATCAACCGCTCCTTTATCGAGAGGCTTTGCCGCCATTTTTGCCACATATTCAAGAGTTTTTTCATAAACTTCTTCGGGTTTTGAGCTTTCGCCGCTTATTGACGAAAAGCCGTAGCCAACCTCAAGCTCGGTATCATATCCGAATGTTGCATCAATAATGCCCTCGCCGTAAAGTTCGGTGAAAAATTCACTGCTTTTGCCAAACAGAACTTCCATTAAAATCTGGGTTTTTATCTGTTTAAGCTGCAGTTCTCTGCCTTTAACCCCTTCTTCCTTCTCCTTAAATCCAATAAGGAACTGAGGCTTTGAAACACTTAACTTCTGGCGAACAATTTTATTAACTACTGTATCAGGCTCGTCAACTTTCCGTTTTTCAATCTTGCCCATATCTTTTTCGGGACTTACATATTTATCAATATAAGATACCGCCTTTTCAGGGTCGATATCGCCCACCATAACCAAAATCATATTTGACGGGTTGTAATATGCCTTTGTGCACTTGTACAGAAGTTCAGGATTTATATTGCTGATGCTTTCAACCGTGCCTGCAATATCGGTCTTTACAGGGTTGTTGTGATACATACCCTGAAGCATATTGAAGAACAGCCGCCAGTTGGGGTCGTCGTCATACATCTTGATTTCCTGACCGATAATTCCCTGCTCTTTGGCCACATTTTCATCGGTGAAATAGGGGTTGTTGACAAATTCCAGAAGAATGTCAAGATTTTCGTAAAAATTCTCGGTGCAGGAAAACAGATATGCCGTCATATCAAAGCTCGTAAACGCGTTACTGTTGCCGCCCGTTGCCGCAAACTTTTCAAAGGCATCCTTGCCGTCTTCCTCTTCAAAAAGCTTGTGTTCAAGAAAATGTGCAATTCCGTCAGGGAGCTTGATTTCGCCCTCAGGAAGCTTTAATACATCATCAATTGAGCCGTATTCGGTGCCGTAAATGGCATAATACTTGCTGAAACCTTGTTTGGGGATAATATACACCCGCAGCCCGCTTTCGTGAACGCCTGAAAGGATACTTTCCTTAAGAGCCTTATTTTCTGTCAATTCAAATTTCATTGCCCTGTACCCCCTTCAAAAAGTAAATTGTATCAAGCTGTATTTTATTTGCTGCAGCAACTATCTCCTCACGTGTTACCTTGTTAATTTTTTCAAGGTACTCGTCAACAGATTCTTCAACGCCAAGCAAAGCACGGCTCATATAAAAGTCCTCGGTTGCAACCAAACTGTCTTTTATGCTGCCTGCTGAATTCTTGAATGTCTTTTTGGCAAAATCAATTTCTTCGTCAGTGAACTCGCCTTTTTTCATCATATCAAGCTGAAGCATTATTTCATTGAACGCCTCGTCATACTTTGATGCTTCAATCCCTGCATTCACCTTCATACAACCCTTGTGACGGTCAACCGCCGAAAATACATAATAGGCAAGGCTGAGCTTTTCACGGACATTGTTAAAAAGCTTTGAAATTGCACTTCCGCCATAAAGGCACGAACAAAGGGCAAGGGCATAGCTCTCATCCGACCTTGGGTCAATGCCGCAGTTAAAGCCCATTGCCAGCTTGCTTTGCGAAACAGGCATTTCTTCAACAACATTCTTAACCTCAATATTTTCTTCAACCTTAGCAAGTTTAGTTTCGCAAACTAATGTATCACGGTCGCAAAACGCCTCTTTAAAGTTCTTTTCAATCTCACCTTTCACCGCAGTCTTGTCAAAGCTTCCGCTGACATAAACGTCAACCGCTGCGGTTTTAATCATTTCCTTATAGAACTCGTAAAGATTCTTTTCGTCAATTTCTTCAAGGTCCTCTATATATCCGTGAGAAATTATTCCGTAGGGGTCACCCTCGAACATAATTTCATTACAGCGAACAGCCGCATATTCCTTTTTATCATTTATAAGCCCCAAAATATAGTTTTTGGTATTCTCCTTTTCCTGCTGAACATATACCTTGTCAAAAGCTCCGTCTTTTGTCACCGGGCAAAGAACAAACTCCTTAAGCAGTTCGCAAACGTCGCCGATAATACTTTCCGAAATAAAGCTGTCGCTGACAAACTGCACCGATACCCGAAGGAGCATAAGGTCGCCACGTTTGCCGTTATCTGCCGAAAGCGATGCACCGTAAAGCTCCTGAGCCCTTCTTGAAAGGTCACTCATCGTGGGATATTTTTCGCTGCCTCGCTTTAAAACTCTTGGCAAAAGAGCTATCTTTGTAACTGTTTTTCTTTCAAGGGGAAGCCTGAAACATATACTCATCACATTTGTCTTGAATTTATCGGTTTCAAGAAAACGCAAGGATACACCCTTTGAAATTTCAATTTTCTCTGTTCTCAAATTTGTCACTCCTTTTTCTATCAATATTTTATCTTTCTGCTGTTTGGTCTATTCTTTTATTTTATTTTATTAAAAAATCAAGCCTGCCGCAAATGCAACAGCACAGGCACAAATTGCAACAGTCAAAAGTGACCGTCCAAAATATGCAAGAACAAATGCCACCGCAGTACCCAGCGCCGCAGTAAGCATATTTCCCGTGGCATAAAGAATGTAGGGAAAGGTCATCGCCCCAAGTACCGAATATGGCACATAGAACAAAAAACTCTGTATAAAAGGTGATTTTATTTTGCTGCGCATCAGGGTAAAGGGAATCATGCGGATAAAGTATGTCACCAACGCCATGGCGGCAAGATACGCAAAAAACATTTTATTCATATAAATATCCATAGCCTTTCAGCCCACAAATCATAACGTGAAAACATATTACACCATATCGTGGGCAGATAAGGCGTATAATAGATATTTGCCCATGTGCGTTTCGCCCCGGCGAAAATATCGCACGGGCATTTAATTATTGATAACGTGTTTATCACGTTACTCCTCCTCCCCTGACTTTGGTGCGATATATGCCATTATTCCCGATGCAACAACGGCGCATATTATAATTGAAAAGCCTTGCGAAAGTCCGTCAAATATCGGGATATAATAAAATGCACAACTCATTGCCGAGGCAATAAGCACCGCACACAAAACTCCCTTATCAGCCTTTGCAGGTGGAATAATTATGGCAATAAACATACTGTAAATGGCAAGTCCCAGCGCCGCGCACACCGATGGCGGCAAAATCTGCCCTGCATACACACCCAAAGTCGTACCCATTGTCCAGCCAACAGGTGGCAGAGTTATCAGACCATACATAAACCTTCTGCCAATAAGACCCCTTTCTGCCGCCGCAACCGCAAAGACCTCGTCGGTTATTGCAAAGGAGGTAATCATACGGTGAGGGGTGGTAAAACTGCCATCCAGCTTTTGGGTAAGAGCCAATCCCATAAGGCTGTACCGCATATTTATAACAAGCTGCGCCAGAATCATTTCGATAATAGCTCCGCAGGCGGCAATAATACCAATACCTGCCACCTGACCTGCCGAGGTCAGATTTGTTAATGATATAAGTATTGTGCCGATGGGGTTAATACCCATTCCCACTGCGGTAATACCAAACCCAAAGGATACCGAAAGATAACCAAGTGCAATGGGAAGCCCCTTGTTTAATCCATACAGATATGAATTCTGTGATTTTTCTTTTGTCATTGTGTCAGCACCGTTCCAATTCTATTGAATTCAATATTATATTATATCTCAAAATTGCAACAAATGCAATACCATTAAAAAGAATAAAGGCGATTTGTTATTCGCACAAATCGCCTTTATATGTAATTGTAGATTGTTCTGCTTTAGTGCAGGAATAATGTTGTCAGATAATAGAGAACTGTGGGGCACAAAAGGCAACCAAGACCTGTATAGAATGTAGCGGTCATTGCGCCGTAGGGCACAAGCTTTGCATCTGTTGCAGCAAGACCTGCAGAAGTTCCGCTGGTTGTTCCCATAAGACCACCGAAAATCATTGCCGCACGGGGTGTGGTAAGGCCAATCTTTTTTGCCACAACAGGGGTAAGCATCATTACAGCAATCGACTTAACAACACCTGCTGCAATAGAAATTGTGATAACTGTATCTGTGGCACCGAGAGCTTCGCCGGTAACAGGGCCAACAACAAAGGTAACAGTTCCTGCAGCAATGGTTGAAGCACTTACTGCATCTGTGTAACCAAATGCAACAGAAATAAGCACGCCTACTATAAATGTAACAACAATACCTATCAGGAGTGAAACACCACCGATAAGTCCACACTTTTTAATTTCAGACATCTTTGCACCAAAAGCTGTTGAAACTATGGCAAAGTCACGAAGGGATGAACCGCCAAGAACACCGATTCCTGCAAATACAGGTATATTTGCAAGACCTTTTTTGCTGCACTTACATCCTTAATCCAGCCATTGCTGACACCATATTTAGTAGCAATTATTCCACCAATGTAGGCAAGAACAAGACCCAGGAAAATTGCTATTGCGGAATTATGTATCCTGCCCTTTGTTATCTTTGTTGAAACAAAGTTTGAGAACATTGCCACAATACCTACAATAAGGAATGCCATTACAAATCCGTTGCTGATAAATATATCTGCTATAATATCAAGTATCGCTTTCATTATTCTGCATCCTCCTTATCTGCTTTATCGGGAGCCAATTTATTGAGAATGGGTACAAACATAAATGCTACCGCAACAACTCCAAGCCCTGCCGCAATGGCAAGCCAACCCTGAGAAAGAGCAGCAATAACATTCTGTGACATAGACATTGCTATGATTACAGGAATAAACATTTTACTCCAGAAATCAATACCCTTTTCATAATCCTTGGGCAACCATGAAGTTATCTTTTTTGAATTTGTTACAATCAAAAGCAATAACATTGCAAATCCAACACCGCCAACATCTGAGTTAACCCCTGTAAGGAGGCCGAGAATGTTTCCGATGAATGAACCTACAAACATACAGCCCGCAAGTAATGCTACACCATAAATCACAAACAATCATTCCTTTCCTTTTTTGCTTGCTTTTTTTCAAACCAGTTTATTATATACTAAATCATCAATAATTGCAAACATTTGACAAATTTTTTTAAAAAAATTTGACCTTTCCTGACTTTTTTACAAAAACCTATTGACAAAAGAAAAATTTTTGCTATAATAAAGTCAAGGTCAAAGAAAGTCAAAGTCAAAAAACACTTAGAGGTGATATAAGATGAAACTAAGTAATATAATAGAAGAATTTATCAAGGAAATGCTTGAGGAAAGCCGTGAGATTGAACTGCAGCGAAACGAACTTGCAAATCGGTTTAACTGTGTTCCCTCACAGATAAACTATGTTATATCCACCCGCTTCTCTCCCGAAAGGGGCTACAGCGTTGAAAGCCGGCGTGGCGGCGGTGGGTATATCAGGATAACCAAAACTGTTCCCGAAAACGAACATCTTATTCTGCATATAGTCAATGCAATCGGGAACAGCATTACATCGGCAAGTGCCAATGCGGTAATCAACGAGCTATATTCCGCAGAGCTTTTAACACACAAGGAAGCAAAAATTATTATGGCGGCACTCAGCGACAATTCAATTATTATCAGCCGCCCCGAGCGTGACATAGTACGGGCAAAAATGCTTAAAAATATATTGGTAAATCTTGTTTAGAAGGGATGGTTTTCTTTATGAAATGTCAAAAATGTAATCAGAACGATGCAACCACACATATAACACAGATAATCAACGGTCATAAAACCGAAATGTATCTTTGCCGGGAATGTGCCGAAGAAAATCAGGACTTTTTCAGCTTTAAATCGGGCTTCGACACCGAGTTTGACAGTCTGTTTAACGGATTGTGGGGCAGCCAGCCAAAGATTTCATCAAGCGTGCCCACCAAAAAATGTGATTTGTGCGGAATGACCCAAGGTCAATTTATTAAATCAGGGAAGCCAGGCTGCTGCAACTGTTACACCGTGTTTCAGGATTTGCTGTTGCGGCCTTTAAAGCAAATTCACGGCAGCACGCATCACACAGGCAAAATCCCAGCAAGGGCAGGCAAGGATATAAAAACCGCCGACCAAATTGAACAGTTGCAAACAAAGCTTAATCGCGCAGTTATGGAACAGAACTTTGAAGAAGCCGCAACCCTGCGTGACAAAATAAACGAGCTTAAAGAAAATCAGCAGAAAGGAGAGAAATAATATGTGGTACACAAAGTTTGGACCATCAGGTGATATAGTCCTCTCCTCCCGTGTTCGTCTTGCAAGAAACATCGCCGACCTTCCCTTTGGCAACGCAATGACAACCCAGCAACAAACCGAGGTTTTAGACAAAGTCAGGGAAGCTCTGCCTGATATGCGTTTCATTGACTTTTCGGCAATGTCTGCCGTTCAGAGGCAGGCTCTTTGCGAATGTCATCTAACCAGCCCCGAAATGATTGAAAACAAAAGGCAGTGCGGAATTCTTACCAACGAAAGCTGTACCGAATGTATTATGCTCAACGAGGAAGACCATATCCGTATTCAGGCAATGGCACCGGGGTTTGACCTTTCTGCCTGCCTTGATGCTGCCAACCATCTTGACGACCAGCTTGAAAAATCGGTTGACTATGGCTTTCACAAGGATTTTGGATACCTTACCTGCTGCCCCACCAACGTGGGCACAGGAATGAGAGCATCTGTGATGTTACACCTTCCCTCGCTCTCGTCAACAGGCAGAATGGAAGCAATCATCCGTTCCCTTTCAAAGCTGGGAGTCACCGTACGGGGTCTTTACGGAGAAGGAAGCAAAGCTCAGGGAAATATATATCAGATTTCAAATCAGGTAACACTTGGCTCATCCGAAGAAGAAACCATCGAAAAACTTACCCGTCTGATAACCGACATAATCGAAAAAGAACGTACCCTTGGGCAGAACCTTTATTCTCAGGATAAATTCCGTTTTGAAGACAGAATTATGCGTTCCTATGGAATTCTCACCAATGCAAGAATTCTTTCGTCTGCCGAAACCGCAAATCTTTTATCGGATGTAAGATGGGGCATAAATCTGGGAATAATCAAAGATATCAATATGGAAACTTTAACCAAAGTATTCTATGATACACTTCCCGCAACCATTATTAAAAACCACAACCTTACCACAGCTCTTGAACGCGACCTTAAACGTGCAGAGCTTGTAAATGAAGCATTGAAATAACTAACAGAAAGGAAGATTCAGCTATGTTTGAACAAAAACTTACCGAACGTGCAAAAAGTGCTATAAATTTAGCAGGACAATGCGCTATGGATATGGGCCACAACTATATAGGCACCGAGCACCTGCTCCTTGGTCTTGTTAAAGAGGGCGGAGGCGTTGCCGCCAAGGTTCTGGCTGAAAACGGAGTAACCGACAGCAAAATTATCAGCAAAATAGAATTCTTTGTGGGCACCGACCTTCCCATAAACAATCCCGGAATTGGCTTTACCCCACGGACAAAAAGTGTTTTAGAGCACAGCTACACCGAGGCAAGACGCCTTAATCACAACTATATCGGCACAGAACATATTCTGATTGCAATTCTGCGTGAAAACGAGAGCCTTGCTGTCCGTATAATTGCTGACCTTGATGTAAGCCCTCAAAAGCTGTATT
This sequence comes from Clostridia bacterium, assembly GCA_045592585.1. Classification (GTDB taxonomy): domain Bacteria; phylum Bacillota; class Clostridia; order Monoglobales; family Monoglobaceae; genus SIG440. The sequence goes on along the minus strand of JAZNVB010000026.1, from coordinate 27,295 downwards.
CGGATATTATGAAGCTGATGAATGACAACAATTTTGGCGAAATTGCCAACGAAGGTCCTGCGGCAGATACCGTTAATCCCAACTCAAAAAAACCAGTGGGAGCAAAAACACCCACCCTTGACAAGTTCGGCCGCGACCTTACCAAAATGGCAAGAGAGCTCAAGCTTGACCCCATTATCGGCCGCGACAAAGTAATTGAGCGTGTTATACAAATTCTCAGCCGCAGAACCAAAAACAATCCTTGCCTTATCGGCGAGCCCGGTGTTGGTAAAACCGCCGTTGCCGAAGGTCTTGCACAAAAAATTGTTCAGGGGCTTGTGCCCGAAATTCTCAAAGACAAAAAGGTTATCACCCTTGACCTTTCTTCAATGGTGGCAGGAGCAAAATACCGTGGCGAATTTGAAGAACGTCTTAAAGGCGTTATGGAAGAAATCCACAAGGCAGGAAACATAATTCTTTTTATTGACGAAATTCACACCATAATCGGCGCAGGTGCGGCAGAAGGCGCAATTGATGCAGCAAACATCTTAAAGCCTGCCCTTTCCCGTGGTGAAATACAGATTATCGGTGCAACAACATTAGAGGAATATCGCAAATATATCGAAAAAGACTCCGCATTGGAACGCCGTTTTCAGTCAATTATTCTTGACGAGCCAAGCTACGAGGAAAGCATTGAAATTCTTAAAGGCATCCGTGACAAATACGAGGCACACCACCGTGTAAAAATTACCGACAGCGCTCTTGAGGCGGCAGTAAAAATGTCAATCCGATATATCCCCGACAGATTTTTACCTGATAAAGCCATCGACCTTATTGACGAGGCAGCATCCAGAATCCGCATAAAAACTCTTACCGCACCCCCGGATGTAAAGGAAACCGAAGACAAAATTGAAGGCTTGCGCAAAGAAAAAGAAGCGGCAATTGCTGCTCAGGAATACGAAAAGGCAGCTAAACTCCGTGACGAAGAAAAAGCGCTGACCGAAAGCCTTAAAGCCCAGAAGGAAACCTGGGAAAACGAAAGCCGTGGCGAAAATACCGAGGTTACCCCCAACGAAATTGCAGAAATCGTTTCCTCCTGGACAGGTGTTCCCGTAAAAGCAATCGAAGAGGGCGAAAGCGAAAGACTCCTCCGCCTTGAGGAAGAACTGCACCGCCGTGTTATCGGTCAGAACGAAGCTGTCACCGCAGTTTCAAAGGCAATCCGCCGTGGCCGCGTTGGTCTTAAAGACCCCAAACGCCCCATTGGCTCCTTCATCTTCCTTGGCCCCACAGGTGTTGGTAAAACCGAGCTTTCAAAAGCACTTGCCGAGGCAATGTTTGGCGACGAGGATGCCCTTATCCGCGTTGACATGTCAGAATACATGGAAAAACACGCCGTATCACGCTTAGTTGGTTCGCCTCCCGGTTATGTGGGCTATGACGAGGGCGGTCAGCTCACCGAAAAGGTGCGCAGAAAGCCATACTCGGTAATCCTTTTTGACGAAATCGAAAAGGCTCACCCCGATGTGTTTAACATTCTGCTGCAAATTTTAGAGGACGGCATCCTTACCGACTCTCAGGGCAGACGTGTTGACTTCCGCAACACTGTTATAATTATGACATCAAACCTGGGCGCAAGAATGATAACCGAAACCAAGTCACTTGGCTTTGCGGCGGCTGCTTCGGACACAGAAAAAGACTATAACAAGATTAAGTCAGATGTCCTGGGCGAGCTTAAACGTGCCTTCCGTCCCGAATTTTTAAACAGAATTGATGACATTATTGTTTTCCGTCAGCTTGTAAAGGACGACATCAAGGCAATAGCTGCAAAGATGCTTGACATCCTTAAAGAAAGGATTGCCGCAAACGACATCACCGCAGAGTTCACAGATGCTGCAGTTGACCGTATTGCCGACACAGGCTTTGACCCCAGCTTTGGCGCAAGACCTCTTCGCCGTGCAATACAAAGCGATATTGAGGATATGGTTGCCGAAAAAATGCTCAGTGGTGAAATTAAATCCGGCGACAGCATAAAAATTGACTTTGCAGAGGATAAGTTCATAATTACAAAATAATTTAAAATGGGGGTGATACAATTTTATCATCCCCATTTTAAATAAATTTACGATTGTGCAAATTTTAGTGAATATAGTTCAAAGACAAAAAGCATTTTTTATGGTATATTTAATGTAAGAAAAATTAAACGGGGTGGTATCCCCGAAAAATTATATTAAAGACAGGAGATGTTTTTATGTCAAGAATTTGTATTCCCGATTATGAGTACAAAGAAAGAATTGCAAGAGCAGCAAAGCTCGTTGCAGAAAAAGGTCTGGATGTAATGGTTGTATGTTCCACCGAGTCAGACTACGCAAACGCTAGATATTTCAGCGGTTTCTGGCCTCTGTTTGAACGTGCAGGTGTTGCTATCTCTGCAACAGGCGAAGCAGCACTTATGGTTGGTCCTGAATGTATCATCTTTGCTAAAGACGTTGGCAAGATTGAAAAGGTATTCTGCCTGAGAGAATTCAGAGAATCAGCCGACCCCTCTTACCCCGAGCTTCATGCTGATACATTTAATGATGTATTCAAGGCTATCGGTGTTACAGGCAGCAAAATCAAGATTGGTCTTGGTAGCTATGTAGAGTGCACACTCCCCATCTATGAAGGTCTTAAGGACAGCTATCCTGAAGCTGAAATCGTTAAGTGCAACGATATTATGGTTAACCTGAGAAAGATTAAGTCAGCTAACGAGCTTGCTTGTATTCAGGAAGGCTTCAGAATCGTTGACATTGCAACAGACGAAGTTATCCGCAACCTTAAGCCCGGCGTAACCGAACTTCAGATGGTTGGTATCGCACAGAAGGTTATCTACGAAGAAGGCGCAGAATACGAAGGTCTTCCTATGTATGTATTCAGCGAAAAGTCAACAAGCCACGCAATTTCACGTTCAGGCTACAGAACAATTGGCAAGAACGATATCGTTCAGCTTAACCTTTCTGCTAAGATTGACGGTTATTCACCTGCTATCGGTCTTCCCATCGCTATGGGTAAGCTCGAAGGTGAAAGAAGAAGAGTTGTTGAATTCTGTAAGGAAGCTCACGACTGGACAATCGACCAGCTCAAAGCTGGCGTTATGGCAGATAGCGTTGCTAAGAATTTCTATAATATGTATGTTGAAAATGGTTTCAAAGACAGCTATGTTTACGGACCTTGTCACGGAACAGGTATGATCGAGGTTGAGCCACCCTGGATGGAAACAGACTCAACTTACAAGCTGGAAGAAAATATGACATTCCAGGTTGACACATTCATCATGGGCGACGGCTTCGGCTGCAGATGGGAAATCGGTGCCGCTATCACAAAAGATGGCTGCCACAAGATGACAGACTATCTGAAGAAAGGTATCATCGAACTCGGTTTCTAATTTAGGGGCAGTAGCAAAATGCACAGACCACGCAAAGTGTGCAAAAGGCTTAATGCAGCCATTTTCAAAGAATATAAAGGCTAAAAAAACCAAGGTAGAAATTTGTTATGCAACAAATTTCAATTGCAGATGCTTTGCGTTTTGAACAAACTTCGCCTCTCGCAGTATCCGCATACAGCATCGGGTCTCAGTTTGTCCAATCTGCACTATTTTGCGTCCACCCCAAAGGAGCTGCCGCATTTTGCGACAGCTCCTTATATAAATCTAATTGATTGGAGAGAATAAAAATGGCTATTGGTAAAAAAGAATGGATAATTCCTGACTGTGAACTTCCTCAGGAAGGCGAAGGCGTTGCAAAAGGCCACGAGTCAGTTATTATCGTTAATGATTCTGATACAGATGCAAAAATAGATGTAAGCATTTATTTCACAGATAAAGAACCCCACACAGGCATTGTTTGGGAGGTTGGTGCAAAGAGAGTTAAGTGCTTCAGAATGAACAATATCGACCATATGTGCGGTTTTAAAGTTCCTTTTGAAACACAGTATGCTATGAAGGTTTCAAGCAATACCCCTATTGTTCTTCAGTACGGCAGACTTGACAACACTCAGGCAAATCTTGCATTCTATACAACACTTGGTTATTCTGAATAATAAAATAGTTCAAAAAAACATCCACCTGATTATGTTTCAGGCGGATGTTTTTTATTATATTAATTAATTGCTTCACGAAGCCATTCAAGTGTGCACTCAACCATATGTTTTCCGGTTTCTTCAGATGCTTCTTTTGCACTTTCTGCAAACCATTCGGTATTCTGAGCACAACGGCTTAAATCAACATTCTCGGGATAGGTGCCCATCATTAAGCTGGTTTCCCATTTGCCTGCATGGTCAAAACCACCGCATTTTATCTGTGCATCAGCACCGATAAGAGGAATAACCTTGATGTATGAGAAGGGATCTTCTCCGCCGCCAAGGTTTTCATAATAATCAGCATAAGAATCGCTGCCCCACCAACCTTTGCCAAGAGTTTCTTCCATATATTCCATTGTAACCTTCTTTGCTGCCTTGTGACACGCGATAGTCATTGGCATAAGGCCTGCGCCTTCTGTCTGATGATGGGGAACAAGATAGATATTTTTTATACCGCCTGCAATCATTGATTTAAGAATGCAATATAAGTATTGAGCATATGTATCTTCGTCAACGTGTATATGGTCAGGCTTTGGAGCACATACTGCATATGACGCAACACCATACCAGATAGGCGGACAAATTACTACTTCCTTTTCCTTCTCAAGTTCACGAAGACATCCGTTTACCACCATGGTATCTGTTCCGCAAGATGCGTGATGCGCATGATATTCAATAGTACCAATAGGTATAATAAATGGCACCTTTCTTTTTACGGCATCTTCAATTTGGTCGTGAAACATGTTAATTAGTTGCATAATATAGCCCCCTTGGAAATTTAATAATAGTTTAATTTTAAAAGCAACATAACCTTAATTATTATATAATAACTTGCTAATCTTGTCAATTAAATGATGCAATAAAACTCATGCTCATGTCAATAATAATTTTCCTTTGAGCTATTAGTTTGCTTCAATAACACCCAGCGCTTCATAGAACTTTCCGCCATCATTTATCCATTCCTTAACCCTTCTCGCAAAGCTTGAAGAATCTACGCAGGAATTAAGATTTTCTTTTGTTGTATTCCATTTAAACACATATTTAAGTATTGAGTATGACTCCTCAGGCTCGAACACTTCAAATAAATCCTGAAACATCAGCATATTACTGTCGCTTTTCAAAAGATTTTTCAAGCTGCTGTCCATAAGCCATGAATGGCAGGTAAAATATTTATATTCATAATCAGGATAAAACTCTTTAAAGAATTTTTTTGCCATTTCAAAAGATTTTTCACATTCCGACTTTAAAAGAGGTCCTTCTGCCGGGATGTGTACCTCAATTACATTATCCCCTTTTTTAATGTTTTTTTCGGCAAGATCGCAACTTGCCTTACCAAAAGCAAATTGCAATCTGCCAAGCTTAAAAAGCTTCATACTGAGATGACGTTTAAGCCAATTTAATTCTCCCAGGTAAAGTCCTTCCTCAAGCTCGCTCCAGGTATCCAGCCATCTGCCTATATCAGACAGAGTATCATAAAGAATTCCTTCTGATATGCCTTTTTGTTTATATTGCTTTGACAATTCCTCACACATATATAAATACGATAGGAAATTTTTCTTTCCATTCTTTTCTTTTGTATCGTATTCATCTATTTTACAATCTTCTATTTTAATTTCTCTCAAAGCCTCATAAAACTCCACGTCATACCGAGAGTTGAAGTTTAACTCCCTATACCATTTTTCAATTACTTTTGCGCTATCCAAAATCATCACCCCATTAAAAAAATAATTTAATGTTAAGACCAAAAAGACACATCAGAATAAACCATCACCTATCCTGATGCGTCTTGACTCTTAGTAAATATTAGTCTGTCAAATTATCAAAGTAGCCCTGAACAAGAACAACCGGTGTGCCCTTGTCGCCCGAGCCGCTTGTAAGGTCACAAAGTGAACCGATAAGGTCGGTAAGGCGTCTTGGGGTTGTGCCCTGAGATGCCATATTGCCAACAAGGTCGCCATCCTTTTGCTTGATTGCACCCTCAATTGCCTTTTTCAGTTCCTCGCCCTTGAGTTCTGCAAAATCATTATCTGCAAGATATTTGAGCTTAAGCTCGTTAGGTGTACCCTCAAGCCCTTTTGTGTATGCAGGTGAAACTATCGGGTCAGCAAGCTCCCAGATTTTGCCCTGGGGGTCTTTGAAGGCGCCATCGCCGTAAACCATAACCTCGATATGCTTACCTGTCTTCTCTAAAAGCTGTGCCTGAATATTTTCAACCAAATCAAAACATTCGTTGGGGAAGAGCTTAACTGTGTCTTCAGTTGACTTGTTTGAGCCAAGCAAACCATATCTTGAGTTAAATCCGCTGCCGTCAACAGACTCTGACAGAATTTCGTCAAGACCAACAACGCATTTTGCGCCTGCATCCTTTAAAATTCTCTTTGTGCGAACACGGCTGTGAATGTCACAGTTAAGAACGCAATCTGTGTACTTAAGGATAACTCTGGGGTCATTTGCCAAAATTATTTCAACCTCTGCGCCGCAGGACTTAATCAAATCACCATAGTATTTTATATAATCAACACCTGTGAAGGGATGTGGATTCTCGCCAAAAAGCTCGCGATATTTTGCTTCGGTAAGAACATCAGAATAAGGATTAACGCCCGCATTGTCAAGCTGGTCAAGTGATACCAACGCATTGCCAACCTCGTCGCTGGGATAGTTGAGCATAAGAACTATCTTTTTTGCACCCTTTGCAATACCTCTTAAACAGATAGCAAAACGATTGCGGCTGAGAATTGGAAAAATAACACCGATTGTGCCGCCGCCAAGCTTTGTGCATACATCCTTTGCGATAGCGTCAACAGATGCATAGTTGCCCTGTGCACGTGCAACAATAGATTCTGTAACTGCAACAACATCACGGTCGCGAAGTTCAAACCCTTCAATCTGAGCCGCCTCTGTAACACTGTTTACTACGATTGTAGCTATATCATCGCCCTTACGGATAATTGGGCAACGGATACCTCTTGAAACTGTACCTACTCTTCTTTCCATAAAAATCTCCATTCCGCCGCCATACGTCGGCACAAATATAATTTTAAATTTCTCTTATCCGTATGGCAAGGAATGATAAGAGATTTTTACGCCCATATGCGTTTTTGAGCGAAAGCGAAAAAAAATTCGCATGGGCAATCAAATCTGCCGGAGGCTTAACGGGAAAGGAACTTTCACGTTAATCTCCATTCCGCCGCCATACGTCGGCACAAATATAATTAAATTTCTCTTATCCGTATGGCAAGGAATGATAAGAGATTTTTACGCCCATATGCGTTTTTGAGCGAAAGCGAAAAAAATTTCGCATGGGCAATCAAATCTGCCGGAGGCAATAATGTGAAAAAACATTCACATTAAATTCCTCCAATGTATTGACATTTGTTATCATAGCCATTATACTACAAATATAAATATAAGTAAAGTAGATAATACTTACAACAGTAATAAGGAGAGCTTATATGAAAACAAAACTCGATTATTACAAAATTTTTTACGAAACCGCAAGATATGCCTCGTTCTCCACAGCGGCGCGGCACCTGTTTATTTCGCAGTCGGCAATATCCCAGTGTATACACCAGCTTGAAGAGGATCTGGGCACCGTTTTATTTAACCGTTCACGCAGGGGGGTGACTCTTACAAAGGAGGGTCAGCTTCTTTTTCAGAAGGTTGAAAGTGCAGTGCAATCAATAGAGCAAGGCGAAACCCTTCTTGCAAGGCTGCACCACCTTGACAGCGGCTCGCTGATTATTGCCGCTGCAGATACCATAACCGCCCATTATCTTTTGCCTTATCTTGAAAAGTTCCACAGGCTTTTCCCCGGCATAAGAATTGAAATGGCAAACTCATATTCATATCATATGCTGCAGCTTGTGAAGGACGGAACAGCCGAGCTTGCCTTTGTAAGCCTTCCTGCCCAGGATGACGAGCTGACAATCGAACCTTGCCTTGAAATACACGATATATTTGTTGCAGGTCCCGAGCAAAAACTCAGGCAAAAATACAGTTGGGAGGACATTGCAAAAGAACCCCTGATACTCCTTGAAAAGAACTCAATCTCCCGACGCTTTCTCGACGAGGAATTTGGCAAAAAGCACATATCCTTAACGCCGCAGATTGAAGTTGCCGCCCACGAGCTTTTGTTAAGGTTTGCCTCCATCCATCTGGGCATCTCCTGCGTGGTTGAAGAATTCTCAAAAGAGAGTCTGCAGCTTGGCAACGTGCAAAAGCTTGCACTTAACCCAAGTTTGCCCACAAGACATATCGGTTATGCATATTTAAAGCACAACACCCTGTCGCCCGCGGCACAGAAATTTCTTGATTTAATTAAAGAAAAATAACATTTTTATAAGTTTTCTATTGTATTTTCCCTTGTTTTGTGTTATCATAATATTGTCACATAATTTAAACAATTGAAAATAGGTGTTGTTTTTTATTTTTATGGGTATTTTATACCCTGGTTAAGCACATTATATTTTGTGAATTTGATAAAAATGCAAATTCCAGAGGATATAATGTGCTATGCCACTACCTATCTGTTTAAATTGTGTGACAACAATCGGAGTTTGCATTTTTTGTGCGGCAGCTTCGGTTGCCGCATTTTTTAATTTAGGGGGTACTAAAATGGTTAACTACAAAAAACTCTATTTTCGTCTTTTTAACGCAATTACAGATGCTATCGAAATACTGCAAAAGGCACAGATTGATGCAGAAGAAGCCTATATAGAAGATGGCGAAGACGAAAATAACTCACCCAAGGTAACAAAATTTAAAGTCCATTCTGTCGATAAAGAAGAATAATATAAAAAACTTAACCGATGCAGAAGTTTCCCTCTGCATCGGTTTTCGGTTAAAACAAATCACTGTGCGTTCCTGTTCGGGTCAAGCCCAATACAAGTATATCTTTTTCAATTCGGTAAATTAAAAGCCAGTCAGGTTCAATATGACATTCTCTCGAACCTCTATAATCTCCGGAAAGCTGATGATCAAGATATTTTTCCGGAAGCTGTTCTCCGCTTGCCAAAATATCAATAACTTCCTTTAATAACCCCATATTATAACCTCGCTTTTGAGCAAGCTTATAATCTTTTTTAAATCTGGTTGATATCTCTATTTGATACTTCATGCATCCAAATCCTCAAAAAGCTCTTTTGTACTTGAATATCGTTTACTCGGCACCTTTCCGCTTAACATATCATCCATTTCCTTAATTGCAGCAACAGTTTCTGCATTAGGGATATCTGTTGCAATTTCAAACGGAATTCTTCCCTGACGAACAACTTGTCTTAAAAACATATTCATAGCCGTTGTCATATTAAGCCCCATATCCGAAAGCATTGCATCTGCTTGTTTTTTTAACTCAGTATCCATACGTATACTCATATTTACAGTTGCCATAATATATTACCCCCTTACTTCAGTATATACATTGTACCACATAATATGTGCGTTGTCAATGCATACGCCTAAAAAATACAATCTTTCCACTGAAAGATTGTATTTTTAGTCTGTTTAAGATACTTCCTTAAGTTTTACCGAAAGCACCGTCATATCATCCTTCACCTTGCCGTTGTTCTGCTCAATGGCACGGTTTAATATTCTGCCTGCCAGACCTGTTTCGGTATCGTCGGCAGAATTTTGGATAAAGTTGCTTATCCACATACTTCCACTATCACGGTTTTCGATTCCGTCGGTTACCATAACTATCACATCGCCATCCTTCATGCGTCGACTGGTGCTGTCGGCATCAATACCCGCAACAACACCAATGGGCAGCGAGGATGCCTTTACCGTATCCACTCCCTTACTGTGCATAATAAAGCTTGGCTCGGCACCGGTTTTTATAAACTCCGCCTGACCGGTAAACAGGTCAATTATGCACAAATCCATGGTTACAAACGCCTCTGTATCGGATTTAAGCAGCATTACCGAATTGATAAATTTTACTGCCATAGCCGTTTCAAAACCTGCATACAAAAAGCTCTCTAAAAGTTCAAGCATAGCACGGCTTTCACGGGCGGCGGCACTGCCTGTGCCCATTCCGTCGCTTAAGGCAATCACATACTTTCCTCCGCCAATGTGGGCAAACCGATAACTGTCACCGTTCTCGCCCGAGGCGGCACATTCGGCAAAATCAGTTTCGATTTTAAATTTCTCCCGTTGCTTTTCGGCACCTATGCTGCACATACCAATGTCGCTTTTTATCTCTTCCGAAATTCCTTCCAGAATTTCCGAAACATCTGCAAGCTGCTGCCCAACCGCCTTGCGGTTTTCTTCAAGAATTTTAAGCCACTCCTGCTTTACCTGATGAATATCAAGCTGATGATTAAGCTCTGCCACCAAAAGGTGAAGGTGATTACACCGTTCCCTAAAGGCACTGCTTGCATCCTCAGGGGATAGCTGACCTTTTTCGTTCATGGTTTTCATAAGGTCAAAAAGTGATTTATAGGTAAAATCAAAATCTCTGTCCCAGCAGATGTCTGTCTTTTTGCATTTTTTACACACCTTGTCCGCCGCAATATCAAAAAAAGTTGCAAGGTCGGCTTTGTTTTTCCGCTTTCTGCCGTCCCTGACCTGACGTTCAATGGTTTTTGCCATTGCATCAAAGGATTCCGACACCGCCTTAAGTCTTTGCCGCAGATTTTCTTTCATTCTCATTATCAGTGCCTTTTCAGCAGCATCAAGACAGACAATTTCGCCCACAAGTCCAATCATTTTAGGCTTTATAAAGGCAAACACCACCGCTGCCGCCATAATCTCATAAAGAGTCAGCACCGATTCCATTGCACCGTCGGTATACACAACAAGTATTCCGTTGGCAAGAACAACTCCGGCAATAACTCCACCCTTGCCAAACCGCGAAAATATTCCGGCCAGAAATCCGCAAAAGGCAAATGCCCCCATAATGGGCATAAAATAGTCACTGCCAATTCCACAGGCAAGGCCAAGAACAACCCCTGCCGCCGTGGAATATCCAATGCCGCAGCCTGCGGCAATAATCAGAAGAACGACCGTTGCAACAGAGTTCATTACCGAAAAATCAGCGCCTATATAAATCTCCTGAAGGCTGAGTATAACAATGGCAGTCATCACACCAAGACTCAATTTTTCTTCGCTTCCAAGCTTTTCGGGGAGGAATTTGCCCTTGCGGAGCAGTTTGCTGCTCTTTTCAAAAACAAGCGCACCTGCCACAACAACAGCCGCCTCGCAAAGAAGCAGAAAAAACCGAAAAAAGGTGAACCCCTCCCAGAACAGAAGAACAAGCCCCGAAAGGAACACCGCTATTCCTGCCACAAGTCCTGCGGTAAAATCATTCAGTCGCACACCACGTTCAAGAACAAACAGCACCGCAAGATATATAAGCCCTGCACTAACGTACTTGGTTGCGCCAAGCCTGCTGCAAACCGCAAATGCGCCAAGGCTCACCGCAATAAATGAACCAACAGCCCCCAAAGACAGCTTTCTCTCCTGAGCAAGAAAAGACAGTCCAAAGGGCGCAATCCCCGAATATGGCATTGCCATTGCCAAAAAAAATCCTATGAGTCTTATTATCCAACCGTTTTTTGTGAAACTAATCCTTGCTCCCCTTGAACTAACCTTTTGGGGTGCATTCTGGGGGGAAATCTGCATATCCGACATAATATCTTTCTCCTTTGTAATCCGCCATATTGGTTATTTTCTTCAGTATACCTGCCGGATATAAAGATAAATGTCGAAAGAATAGCGTCTGGAAAAATTTGTAAAACTTTTTCTTGCAAAAAAGGTGAAAAAGTGTTGTATTTTATTTAATTATATTATTTTTTCAAATTAAACCATGCATCAAGCCCTGGATAGACTGCAGCCTCGCCAAGCTCTTCCTCAATTCTCAGCAGTCGGTTGTATTTTGCTGTGCGGTCGGTACGGGATGGCGCACCTGTCTTTATCTGACCCGAATTTGTTGCCACGGCAATGTCTGCAATGGTGGTATCCTCGGTTTCGCCGCTTCGGTGGGAAGTTACTGCAGTATATCCTGCACGGTTGGCAGTTTCGATAGCTTCTAAGGTTTCGGTAAGAGTTCCTATCTGATTTACCTTTATCAGAATAGAGTTTGCCACATCTAAGCTGATACCCTTTTTAAGACGCTCGGTATTGGTAACGAACAAATCATCGCCCACAAGCTGAATTTTGTTGCCAAGACGTTTGGTCAGCATATCCCAGCCTTCCCAGTCCTCCTCTGCCATACCGTCCTCAATCGAAATAATCGGATACTTTCCTGCCCAGTCTGCCCAGAATTCAACCATCTCTTCACGGGAGAGCATTTTATCGGTCTTCCAGAAATAATACTTTCCTGCCTCGCCTTTTTTCTTTGCCTCCTCATACATCTCGGTGGATGCAGGGTCAAGAGCAATCCTGAAATCGTCGTAGGGTTTAAAGCCTGCCCGTTCTATGGCGTGCACAATCAGTTTAACCGCATCCTCGTCGGATTCAAGATTGGGAGCAAAGCCGCCCTCGTCGCCCACAGCCGTTGAATAACCCTTTTCCTTCAATATTTTTTTAAGGGTATGAAATACCTCGGCACACCACTGAAGTGCTTGACGAAAGGTTTTTGCACCAACAGGCATAATCATAAATTCCTGACAACTGATTGAGTTATCTGCGTGCTTGCCGCCGTTGATAATGTTCATCATGGGCACGGGTAAAACTTTGGCATTAACACCACCGATATAACTGTAAAGGCTAAGCCCCAAAGCCGCCGATGCTGCCTTGGCACAGGCAAGCGACACAGCAAGGCAGGCGTTTGCACCAAGGCGCGACTTATTTGGAGTTCCGTCCAGCTTTATCAGCATTTTGTCAATATCCACCTGATCAAGAACGTTATACCCCAAAAGCTCGTCGGCAATTTCGTTATTGATGTTTTTAACCGCCTTTAAAACACCCTGACCCATGTATCTGTTGCCTTCACCATCCCTGAGTTCATACGCCTCAAAAGCACCTGTTGATGCACCCGAAGGCACCGCTGCACGACCCACATAGTCGCCCTCCACATACACCTCCACCTCCACAGTGGGGTTTCCGCGGGAGTCTAAAATTTCTCTTGCAACGATTCCTTCAATGGCAATGTAATCCTTCATTTCATTTCCTCCTTAAATTTCAATTTTTAACAGTATGCACAGATTTTGAATTTTTTATATACAAAAAGGACATACTACTTTTAAAAAAGAAAGAAGGATGATAAAAATGATAAATCACGATACCGTTGAACTTTTAAAGGAATGTAACGCAGGAATTAAAATGGGGGTCAATTCAATTGACGAGGTTCTTGACAGAGTGAAGGACGAAAAATTCAAGAAAATTCTTATAAGCTCCAAAGAGGCACATCAAAAGCTGGGCAGCGAAACACATTCAATCCTTAACGAATGTGACGAATGTGGCAAAGAACCCAACATTATGGCACAGAGTATGTCCTGGCTGAAAACAAATATGATGCTTGCCGTTGACGAAACTGACGCAAAGATTGCCGACCTGATTACCGACGGCTGCGATATGGGAACAAAATCTCTTAATAAATACCTTAACCAATACGAAGCCGCATCCGAGGATGCAAAGGACATCACCAAGCGTTTAATCAAGCTGGAAGACGATCTGGCGGCGGATATAAGATGTTATTTGTAAGAACTGTTATATGTCAACTAATAACATAAGGGAGGGCTTCTGTACACCCTCCCCATTATTTTGTCAATTTCTGATACATTTTTTATTTGTCAGCGTAAAATTTCTTCCTCCAACACAGGAAACATCTTTTCATTTCTATGTGTTTCATCAAAAATATTATTATATTGCAGGTTTTCATACAAGCCTAACCATCTTTGTTCTTCTATATTAGCCTTTTCAAACGGCAAATAACATTTAGCATCTAAGGAGTAGAAACCATTTGCATTAATAGAAGGAATTACTGATTGCATTTCCGATAAAAATCGGTTGTATGGTGGCAAATCAATTCCGGCAATGTCATAAACAAAATTTGATAAATAGTTCAGGCTTGTACAATTTATATATTTTTCTTCAATATCGTAATTCGACCAAATAAAGAAGGGCACCTTATACCTATTTTCTTGTTCATCCAATGTAGCCGATGGTGTTTCGCTGATTGTTTCATAGAAAGCTTCATCAATTTTAGGTTGATGGTCACCAAAAAATACAACTATTACATCTTCGCCCACATTTTGAAAATAGCTAAGCAAATACTCTACCGCTTTGTCTGTTTCATAAATCAACGAAAGATATTGTTCAACATCCAAAAAATCTTCATAATCAGTTAAGCAGATATGTTGTGTATAGTTTTCACCTGTATAGTTATATCCGCCGTGGTTTTGCATAGTCACACCAAATATAAACAACGGAGCATCCTTGTTGGTTTCATATGTTTTTATCAAAGTTTCAAACATTTCCTGATCACTGACATATTCTCTGATATACTCCTCCTGCGGAAAGTCATCCAGAAAATAACACTCTTCAAAACCTAAATATTTATATGCAACAGGGCGATTCCAACCGCTTAAATTAAACGGATGCATCGCTATGCATTTGTAGTTATACGTTGACCTCAAATAAGAAACCATCGAATATGCTGAAGATTTAATATATTGCTGATATGGAACAACATCGGGAGCCAAATACGCAAACGAGTTCCCTGTAAGAAATTCATACTCAGAATTAGCTGTATTACCACCATAAACAGAAGCTAAAGCATATCCGGAAACGGTATTTTCTTTAAGCGAAGAAATAAACGGCGTTACCTCTGTGTTGGTTGAAAAATTGCCGTTAACCCTTAAATCAGAATATGCCTCATCCATAATTACAATAATATGCGGAGGCTTCTTTTTCCCAACTTTATTTTCATCGAAAATTAACGCATATTGATCAGCAAGCTCTTTAATCTGTACGACACTGTAATTTTCCGGCTCCGGCACATAAATCTCCTTAAATTTGGATACAAAATCCAAAATGTAACCATTATGCACAGCTCCTTCATTTTGCCAATGATATGTTTTAATATTGTGAGCATAAAAGGAAGTCGCAGTAGAGCAAATTATACAGGCCACCAGTACAAGAATTCTTCTTTTTACCGTTATACTCCCAAAAAATTTTCGCAACAGAGGATAAAAAAGTGTCATCATTGCAACATAAAATCCCCAGCCTGCAAATATTTCAAGAGGAATGGGAAATAAACTATAATTTTCTGCAACATTTAATCCAGTACCTACGGAAAAAACATCTGCAGGCGCAAATAAGCGTTCTCGGAAATTATAAACATACACATTTATTGTCGAAATAACCATAAATATTCCAGACCCTATAATATTAGACAAAACGATTCTTCCAGATAAAGAATAACATAAAAGAATAACTACCGACACAATCAATATACCAACACACAATTTCAAGCAACCCATCGATAATATAGAGGCATTAATCATAAATTGGGACAAAACAACCGTTGCAGCAGCAACAATAAGAACAATTTTCAAATTTACCTGAAAACCATTTTGAGGTTCGTTATTTGAAAGTCTTTTAAATATTATCTGTAATCCTACGACAATAAAATAAACCGATATCAACACCAGCAACAGGGAACCAACAAACAGCATTAGCTCTGTCGGCATATGTAATATATCGGCAAGCACCTTAATTTTAGAAGATGAAACCCATCTGGTATAGAATAAGATCCCAAGGCATATAGCCATTACTGTAGCAATTGAAACAAAAAATTTGGGATTACTTTTCAAAAAAGCTCTCCTATAAACCTTTTTATGAACTATCAGAATAAGCCCGGTAACAAATACCGCAGATGTTGAAATAATACCAATCATAGTTTTCGGCATCAGCATAATAAGCAGCGCCCCATAAGAAATTGTCATTAAAATTAAGTTAATCATTGGAATCTCCTTTACTTTTCAATTTATAAAAGTGTCAAACGTGTAATTTTTTTACGCAGACATCTTTTGACATTAAGCTATCTTATCATTAACTTTTCCTTAAGTCCTGAAAAACGCATTAGCACATTGTTATTATCAACAAACTGTTTCAAAATCTCTTCCTTACCCACAAGTATAACCAGCTTTTTGGCACGGGTTATGGCAGTGTAAAGCAGATTGCGTGTCATCAGCAGGCGGTGAGTGTCAAAAATCGGCATTATAACCACATCAAACTCACTGCCCTGACTTTTGTGAACCGTCACCGCATAGGCAAGCTCCAGCTCGTCAAGACCCATAAAGTCATAAACCACCTTGCGGTCGTCAAAAAGAACCGTTAGGGTCTGTTTTGGGACATTTATATCGGTTACAAATCCAACGTCGCCGTTAAACACCCCCTGACCTTTTTCCAAATCAGAAAGACGTGTCCACTCTAAGTTATAATTGTTTTTATTCTGCATAACCTTGTCGCCAATACGGAAGGTATAGCTACCAACCGTTTTTTCAGAAATCCGCATCTGTTTGGGATTGAGCCTCCTTTGCAGAATTTCGTTAAGGCTCTGCACCCCGATAACCGATTTTCTGGTTGGTGTAAGCACCTGAATTTGAGAAATGCTGTCAACCCCATATGTTTTGGGTATTCGCCGTTCACACAAATCGGCAATGGTTTCGCAAAGCTTGTCGGGGTCTGAACATTTTACCATAAAGAAGTCATTGTCAGGGTCGTTGCAAAAGGGCATCTCGCCACGGTTTATGCGGTGAGCATTAACAACAATCATACTCTCCTTTGCCTGCCTGAATATTTCGGTAAGCTTTACACACTCCAGGCTCTCGCTTTCGATAATATCCTTAAGCACATTCCCTGCCCCAACTGCCGGAAGCTGGTCGCAATCGCCAACCATTATCAGCCGTGCATTTTGGGGCAACGCAAGCAAAAGACTATGCATAAGCAAAACATCAACCATCGACATCTCATCAACAATCAGTATGTCACATTCAAGCTTATTTTTTTCGTTTCTGCCAAAGCAGACCGAACCACCCTCGGATGGCATATTTTCAAGCAGTCGGTGGATGGTTTTTGCCTCCATTCCGCAGACCTCGGTCATTCGCTTGGCTGCTCTGCCGGTAGGTGCCGCCAAAGCAATTCTTTTGCCCTGACGCATCATTATATTTATTATTGTATTGATTATTGTGGTCTTTCCTGTACCGGGGCCACCGGTGATTACCATAGCCGAATTTTCAAAGCAGGCAAAAATCGCATCTCTTTGGGTATCTGCCAGAACTATGCCGCTTTCTGCCTCAGCTCTTTCAATCAACTCCTCTGCCTCGCGGCGGTTTGTTTCAAAAATCAGACCACTCATTTCACGCAGTCTTGAAGCAACGCCCCGTTCCGCATCATAAAAGGTCTTTAAATACACCGCATCAAATTCTTCATGGTTCTCCACAATCAGCTCACCCTTAAGGCAGAGCTGTGCAACAGCATCTTCTGCCTCGCCTGCATCAATCTCCAAAGCCGCCTTTGTCTGTGCTATAAGAGTTGGTTTTGGCAAAAATGTGTGACCGCTTAAATACCCGGCATTAAGAAGGGTGCTTGTAACCCCCGAACACACTCTTGGTGCAAAATTCAGCGGAAGCTGCATCTCCTCGCGGATTTTGTCACAGATTTTAAATGTAAACCCATCAATACCGCTGAGGATAAAGGGATTTTCGCCGGCAAATTTTATTATATTTTCTCCAAAGGTGCGGTACGCCTTTATTGCAAGATTTGGCGACACACCAAACCGTTGAAAAAATACAACAATATTTTTAAGACCAATCTGTTCAACAAACCTCTTGTATATTTCATGAGCCTTGGCAAGTGAAATCCCTTTAATCCGAGTCAGTCTTTCGGGCTCTTTTTCAATAACCTCAAGAGCATCTGTGCCAAAAGCCTCCACAATCCGTCTTGCGGTGGCTTTTCCAACATGGGGCAGAATTCCCGAGCCGAGATAAAGTTCAATCTCACTTTCTGATTCGGGCATCAGCCTTTCAAAGCTGCTTACACTGAACTGCTGACCATATTCGGGGTGGTTTTTCCAATCACCAACTGCGGTAATCCTCTCGCCCTCTGAAATACCCGGCATATATCCCGTTAATGTATAAAGGTGTCCACCGGAGGAAATATCACAAACAGTATAACCGTTTGACTGATTTTCGTATATTACATCTTCAATTACACCGTCGATTTTTTCCACCTGTGTTCACCTCCCATTTTTCATATATTATACTGTATTAAGTCATATATGTCAATGAACACAGGTGGAAATTTGTGCTAAAATATTGCCTGAGCAATCTTAACAACCAGTTCTTCGCCATACTTATAGCACAGCAAAAACTCAATTGTTTCGTCCTCAAGCCCCGCTTTTGCCTGAATAATTTCTATAGCCTCGTCAACTGTCATATTACATTCTCCTTTTTTGATTTCCTCAAAGGGAAAGTTCTTCCCGGGACACGCCGTACTCTGAAAGTCTTTGTGCCGCACAATTTCTGCATCGGGGTACAGATTTTTAAGATGCGAGATAAGCTCTCTCCCCGATTTAAGCTGGGCACCGGATACATTGTCTTTTTCAAAGTTCCCTTCAAAGCAAACTCCTAAGCTTTTATCGTTATACCCCGTACAATGAGCACCCACTGTTCCAATGGGACGCCCCCTAAAAACTTTGCCGTCCTTGCGGATATAAAAGTGATATCCTATTCCACTCCAGCCCCTTGCAAGATGCCCTGTATGGATGCTTTGCACATCACCCAAGCCTGCACGGTGATGCAAAATAATATACTTTGTAGTATTCCGCTTTGAAAGGCTGCCATTCCATTTAAACGATGTATCAATTATCTTCAAAGGCATCGTTCTCCTTTTTTTTCTTTAAGATATCAATTGCCTTAGTTATAACCTCAGGAAGAGGTATTCCCATAAGTCCTGCATTTTCCACAATGGACAATGCCTCGTTGAGAATAAAACCAATAATTGCGGCAGTACGTATGTAGTTAACCTCCAGCGACACATCCAGCCGATGAGCTATCAGCACAAAAAGCAGCGTAACACACTTTTTGCAAAGACCTGCCCACCCTGCACGGCTGCTAAGATTGCCACTTGCTGACTTGTTGCTTTTGTGGAATACTCCTGCGACAATCAACCCCATAGCAAAATCAACTGCCATAAATATCACAAGAGTTATCATATCTTCTGTCCAGCCGCCAAACAGCCTTGCAACAAGGCCTCCAGCCACACCAAACATTGTGCATATCATCACTTTAAGATTTGTCACTTTAAATCCTCTCCATTTCCTTTTCCATAATCGCCTTTTCTTCGGCGAGAATAGCCTCATACTCTGCCTCGGTGATCTCATGCCAGTTATCCTCATTATCATTACAACCGAGGTAAATTTCCTTGCCGCATGCCTCACCGTTTGTAAGCATCATTCCCTCTGTTGCCGTGAGCTTTGTAAGTTCAATCGTTGTTTTTTTCATTATACAATCGTCCATCCTTTCTGCGTTGTAATTGCAATATCGCTTTCTGTCAACCTTGCTTTTGCAGATGCGTGTAGTGTAAGTGTGCGCGTTTCACCAGTACCCGAATAATCATATAACGCGGTGATTATACTCATAAGACTTTCATAAGTTAGCTGAGAGCAGAGATAAAAACTGATATTATTTCCAATTTTGCCTTCGAATGTTATATCTGCTAAACTCCACGCATTAAATGTTCCAGGAAAATCTTGCGTGCCATCATCTTTTAGTATTACTTTGCCGATTTTTGTCAATGAATAACACTCGTTAATCATATATCTCAAATTAGTTGCGTTTCGCAAGTCCAACAACTCTATTTCGGAAATGCCACTTGTATGGTCAAATGTTGTGTTCATACTTGTAACCCCGCTAAAGTCAAGTTCTTCCGCTGTTATAACGCCCATATTTTTCGCATAATAAAACATATATGGAACATCGCCTTTAGGTTTAAGTTGAAAAGGTGGGTTAAATCCGCCAACATGGCTGAAATCTACCCCTCGAAACATATATGGTTCATTTCTGCTAACCACATTCCACCAAACATCATTCATTTCTTCTTTTCCTGCATCATAAACCTTTTGTTCATTTTCTGCTATGACTGTAAGTTTTTCCGCTATACTCATTCACTCACCCCCATAAGCTGATTCTGAATAGCTATAATCCCGTCAAGTGCGGTTTCTATATCGCCCGCCAACTCATCCGCATATAAATGGAGTTCTACTTTTACATCGTCAACCGCTCTAAAAACAGCTTCGGCGGTAGGGTAGTGCTCGTGGTCCGACTCTGCATTTACCGCCATAACTCTGTTTGTTATCAATTCTGCTTTGTCGGTTTGTTCGTCGACATAGTTTTTGTCAGCAACACTGTATGTTTTCAAAGTCCATTTAAGGGTTGTATCACAACACAAACAGGAATAGCTATCATGACGTAAGCTGGCAAAATAAGGTGTTGGAGCATAAGACATAATATTATCTCTGTAATTCCCTATATAATAAAACTGTTCAACAAATACAGGGCTTGAAGGCTTTGCTCTGTACGACAAATAACAAATGATATTTTTTTGAGCCGCATATGCATCTTGTATTTCAAAAAGAGAATGGTCTGCTGTTATAGTGCCATCATCCGATTTTGTGAAATTGACAACAAAGGGTGTAATATCATCAATTTTCCCGTCTACCTCATTTATTGCCGCAACTAAATTTGAATTATCGGTTGTTGAAAGATTTTCTAAATAGCCTCTTTGACTAGTGGCGTAAGAGCTGTGTTCTTCTAAAGAGGTTTCAACTGCGCCCACTTGTTTGTCAATATACCTTTGAATTTCTTCCTTGTCCGCCTCTGTCCAATAGTCAACGCCTTTTTCGGGTGCGGCAAGCATCCCCGAATCCGTATACCCGCCAAGCTCAACGTCATAAAAATACCAATTTCCGTTTTCGCCAATGTAAGGTACCGCATTTTCTATATTCTGCTGCATCTTCAACATATACTGCTGCCATATTTCGGAGGTGGGTTCTGTGGGCTGTGCTCCCTCCTTCATTCCTGATGGTTCAACCAAAACTTCGGCAGTGTTTGAGGTTATCAGGCTTTCACCTTCACAATAAAGAGAAACCGTAAACTGCGGTGCTTTTATTACCTCCCAGGGAACTATACAGCAGTTATCATTATCAAGCAGCACCCGATAAAAGCTTTTGCCGTAACCAAACACAGCAGCAATTGCTCCCTGCCATTCATCGGTAACTTTAAACTCTGCCTTTAAATAATTGCGGCTGTCGGCAACTGGCAAAAGACTGTCTGTCCGCTTTATTATCTGATTTTGTACATTAAATTCAAGCATATCAATTTCCCTCCCTTAAACAAATGTAATATCAAATTTATAATCAGCATTATCAATATACGGTACATTTATAGGGGAGCAAAATGCATAAAAAATCAACATATTATTCAGTATATCAAAGCCATATTCTATTGCATTTGCACCTGTTATCAGTTTTTTCGTATTATAGCGAACTTCATTATATGCCAGCATCTCGTGGGAAAATAAGAATTGCTTTGCCTCAATATCAAAAACACCCCCATGAGCAGGTCGACCTTCGTGCTTTTGCTGTCCTGAAACCAACACATATCTGAACTTACTTAATTCAGCCTTTGCTTCCTTAAGGACATATCTTACCTTACTGGTTGACGCATTCTCCCCATAAAGATACTTATCCACCTTCTGCAATTGTCCGTTGTAAGTTACATTTCTGCCCAGCGTTGCAATCTTTGACTGGGCAAATTGTCTTTTATCTGTAAGCTCACCCTGAGCCGAAATTTCAGCAAGGCAAACACTCTCACCGGTGTCGGGCAGGCTGTCGGCAAATAAAATATCCGCCGTCTGCAATGCCTGATTGTAGTATGCATATACCACCCCTGCTTTATTGGGCTCTACCGCAACTGTGCAGCCATCTTCGTCAACCGTGAGTCTTACCCCACCTTCAAAAAACACAATACCCTGAGCAATATTCACTGCCATGTTCTGAGCACCCTTATTCCACACAGTGCATTTGCAGCCCTCAAGCTGAACTCCCGACCCAACCAGAGCCGATGTCAGCACATTCAAATCCGAAACATTGTAGCTATCCTTTGAAACAAAAGGTGCAACCCCTGCCCCCACCAGGCTTCGGGTTATATCGTTTATATCCTCTGTTCCGTAAACCGTGTTATCGGCAAAACTATATGTAATACCCATTTCATCACTCCTCCAAACTTTCTAATGTAGGTTTTGTCCCCACAGCATCTGTATCATAAAAAATCTCCACCGAAGTCACTCTTTTTCTCTCTGTGCGTTTGTAATCACCAAATTGTGTCTGCACTCTTACAATATCCCCCTCCATATAGTCAGAGCCGTATTCCACGTGTCTGAGGGCTGTTTCGCCTTGTTCAACGGCCTTCATATTGGCAAAATCCGCCTTTGCCTGTTGGGGAGTTTTAACATTATTTAAAATCCCTTCCCACAGTGCCGCACCCTTGGCAGTTGAATTGTCATGGTATGTCCATTTAACAGTGGGCTTATCGGCAGATACCTTCCACACACCGTCTGCCGTATCGCAATAAAGATACCACCCCGCCGGACAATTCAGGCCAAACTGTGTGCCTTCTGTTGTAATTTTATAGCAGGTAAAATAATTATCCTCATTTCCTGCTGTAAGTGCAGGGGAATTATCCAACGCACTCCAATTTCCCATATCCGTCATTTCCCTTTGATACCAACCGCAATTGTCTACCTTGTCCTGAATATCACAGGTATATCTCATATCACAGGCGGTGCGGCTTGAAGGCGAAATCAACAACGAACGTTCATTACCTTTATAAACCGAAAATACAAAGCCTTTGCTCTTTACATCCGCACAAAGTTTAAATCCAAGCCCCGATGGCTTTAGCACGCTGCACACGGTGTCATATACAGTTTTGGGCTCCTTTGCCGAATAATCGGTCACATCACCCGCAACGGTGCCGCCCTGCACATCCACAAAATCGCCCATAGCCGTCTGCAACGCATAATTGGCAATTTCAGCAGAGGATTTCTGTGTAAGGACAAAGGGTGCAACCACCCTCTTTGTCAAAAGCCATTCCGGAGTTCTGCCAAAAATGGCTATATCATCATCAAGCCGCCAACCGGTAACTATCATCTGCACATCCTTTACAATGCAGATAATATACGGATTATCCCTGAGCATCCCAATAATTTCTGTTCTGCTTATGGGGAAGTGAATTTCCACTGTTCCAAATCCGCAGTACTTTTTGGTGGCATTAAGGGAAACAAAGCCCGAAAGCTGTTCTATTGGCTCAAAGCTGAAATTATAAAAGAACACATCATTCACACAATCACCGCCTCGCAATAGATATTGCTGTATTTACATTCAACTGTAAATTCCGACTGCACATCCCCCACAAACACCGACAAATCGTTTACTCCTTTTTCCAGAATAAAATCTCCCAAAAACGTGTCATCCGACAGATTGTTAAGCAGATTTCCCGTAATGCTACTTGCAATTTTTCGGTTTTTTATATCCACGATAATCTCATCTCCGGCTTTGGGAGCATACTCAAGAACAATCCGTGCACCTGTGGTATTATTGGTTATTATCACAGTTTCTGCATTTTGAAGTTCCTTGGGGCAGATAATATAAATCCACGGCTCAATGGTGCAGTCACCCTGATTATTAACCCTTGCCCCCATAACAGTTGTCCCAAAAGCTGTGGGCAGAGTAAATGGAGTTCTAAGATTTTTAGTTCGCATATAAAGTGGAATGGTACTCTCGCGCCCATCCTCAAAATAGGGATTATCGCACACAAACTGCACCGCAAGACCGGCGATTCGGCCCTTTAAAACACGGGTGGGATCAGGAATAATAACCTGATTGCAGTAAATCCTTCTGTAAATTTCACCGTCTTTGATATAAAGCCAGCCCGGCTCTTTTAAAATCCGCAAGCTTTTTGCCGCAATATCCGATATATTATTGCCACAGATTTCAGCTTTTAAGGTAACTGTTCGGGGAAGTGCCCGTGAAGATACTGTTTCCTGACCATCATAGCCCGAATAATATGCCGCAATATACTCACGCCCCACAATTCCAAGCCCATCCGCATCGGTCAGACGAATGGGGTTTGCAGAATTCCCCGAAATTTCAACAGTCCCCTGACTGTTTTTATACTTTATCATCAATTCCATTATCCAATCCCTCCCCTCATTTTCTCCAGAGTTGCCGCATTCCTTGCAGCCGCCAACTGTGCCGTTGTGGTATCCCGTGACGCATTAAACGTATAGTTTGTATTATACACATTGTGGTTTGATACTGCACCCGGCCCGCCTTCCGCCGTCACAGCCGAAAGCTCTGCCACAAGTTCGTTCATTCTGTCAAGCATCATAACTCTTGCCTCTGCCACCGCCTGTGAAAGACGGCTTTCAAAACCCTTTCCGAAGGCATCTCCCGATTCCTCACCAAGTGTGTAATAACTCTCGGGAATACTTGCAAAGCTCTCCTCGAGGGTTTTTATAAAGGCAGTCTTTTCGGCATCGTCTGCAAGGAAATAACCCTGATTAAACTGCTCAGCAGAATAAATCCCGGCCTCGCGAAGCTCCTCTTTGTTTAAGATGCCGTTAAGCTGTGCGGCAATACTGCCCGAAAGCTCCGACCGTTTGTTGTAGCCATCAATAAATCTTTTTCGGGTTTCCTCGTCAACCTTAAGGATGGTCTCAGCCGCCTTAACCGCATCACCAACATCCATATCACCAATTTCGGTGAAAACTCCATCAGGAATGTTGCCAAGTGCTTTCAGGCCAAGAATGGCATCTCTGTATCTTTCAAGGAGGTTTGTTTCCTCGCTGAAATCCGACAAGTTGTTTTGCTGATATACCTGATCGCTGCCATCGGGATTTACCCCGATAAGTCTTATTTTTTGCGACGAATACCAATCGGTTTTGGTTTTTTTTAGGTTCTCTTCAAGTTCCTGTTGCAAGCTGTAGATTTTTTCTGCAAGCCTGATTTGCTCCTTTTCTGCCTCGTCGGCAAGCCTTTTGTTATAGCTGATAATCTCCTCTGTATATTTATACCAGGCATCTGTGCCCTGACGCAAATTTTCGTCACGGTATTTTTTCAGTTTTTCGTAATACTCCTGCTCGGATATCAATTCCAGCTTCAGGGCATTCTTTAAATTATCAAGCTCTCGCTGCTGACGTTTTTTTGCTAAGTTCTCGGCATTCTTGGCGGCATTTTTGGTAAAGGTTTCAAGCTCTACATAAACATTCTCAAGTGCCGTAACCGCAAGGTACGAATTTTCATCAATACCCACACCTATACCGGAGGCAATCATTTTGCCGATATCATTGCTTTCCGCCCTG
Source organism: Clostridia bacterium (assembly GCA_045592585.1). Lineage (GTDB taxonomy): Bacteria > Bacillota > Clostridia > Monoglobales > Monoglobaceae > SIG440. Next base: position 1,834 of record JAZNVB010000026.1, on the reverse strand, counting down.
TCTTCCAGCCCCTTTATATATTTCTCAAAATCAAACGACATTTCATCCCTTCCCTCTTGTTAATCTAAGGGCTGTTAAAAAAGCATTTTAAACAGCCCTGATTTTTAAGAACAGTTAAAAAAGGTTCTCCAGCTTCCGCGTCATATCAGCTTCCTTTTCCTCCGGCGTTCTGATATCAGGAAGCCTGTACCGTTTTTTCATTCTTTCATAAAAACTTCGCAGTTCACGGTTTTTTATTCTGGATGTGTCGGTGCGACGGTACGCCACAATCTGCGAAAATCTGCAATTCTCACCAAGACACGAAAGCAACCGTCTGAACTGCCACCAATGCATATCACATTCCACCAAATCAATCCCGAACTCCGACAAAAAACCTGCCCGGATATATTCAAAATCTTTTTTAAGGTCATAAACCGGTGCGGGCCTCTCACCTGACCCTGTTTCCGCCCCTTCGCATCCCTCGCTGTAAAACCACATAAGTCCCCTCAGGGCATGGTCAAAGCTTTCAGGCAAGGTGGGAAAGGCAAGAACAAGTGCCCTTGCCAAACCTTCGCCGTCATTACTGCCGCTTGCCAGAAGCTGCTGTTCAATTTCAATCCAGACGGAAAAGTCGGTATTGATTGCATACTCTCTGCCCTCAACCTTCACCGATTGGGGATAAACACACAGATTATTCTTCATCATCCGCACTCCCAAGTTCCGAGCCTATGCCCGAAATCAGACGACACAAAACCGCGGTCAAACTGGTAATTTCAGGGGTATGGCTCTCAAAAAGTTCGTTTGCCGCCTTATCCCCCATTAACCTCTTTATGCTGTCCGTTAAAAATTCCTCAACACGGGCATCTGCCGTTTTTTCGTCTACTTTTAAGGTCTTGATTTCCTCCAGCAAAGCCCTTGCCGCAGCCTTTATTCTCTCGCACTCTGCAAGTATGCTGCTGCATAAAAAAAGATGTGCTTTGTATCCGTCAAGGTCAACAGACAACTCCTTTTCTATGAACTGTTCCTCTGTATTCATAGACTATTCCTCCACAAAGGTACAGGTCTGCCAACCGTCATCACTTGTTGCCGTGCCACAAACCTTATCGCCCTTTACACGAAAGGTTCCGCTGTACTTATACGCTTCAAGGCCGTTGCCCTCGTTTTCGGCAATAACTGCAAAATCACGTTTGATTGCAGAATTATTTTCATCCGACATATCAACCATAATAATGGGTCTTACCGCATCAGCACCCACCTTTTCGCCGTCGAATATCCCGATAATGTCCCCATGCACAGCATCACCGCTGAATCTGTCAAAACCAAAGGTGATTGACGGTGTATAGCCAACCACGTCGGTCTGTTCAAACTCTTCGTCAACATACTGTCTTGAATATTCTCTTGGATTTTTTGCCGTAGCAATTTCATCAAAGCCCTTCATACGGTAAAATGTATAACCACCGCCATCTGCAGGCACACCGTAAAAGGCAAGTTTTTTGTATCTCTTTACTATTTCTGCCATAATAATTTCCATAGCCTTTCTGCCCACAAATAATAATTAAAAATACACACAACCCTTATTGTGGGCATATAAGGCGTGTAATGGAAATTACGCACATAGCCGTTTTGTACCTTTATGCACAAAAGCTTTGCTGTGCAATAAATTCCGCCGGAGGCTTAACGTGATTTTTCACGTTAATTCACTCCGTTATCAAATTCAGGGGATGCAGACAACTGTCCCATCCCCTGCACCTTAGGCTGTGAGAATTCCCCACAAGCCTGAACAAAGTGGCTTCGCCGCTCGCCGCAGACGACGGTCGCAGCAATAACACTTTGTTTGCCTATGTGCGTTTCGGCG
>JAZNVB010000025.1:0-4263 GCA_045592585.1 Clostridia bacterium | reverse complement strand
GATTTCAACCATATTTTTTACTGCCTCAACGGGATATTTGCCTGATGCAGTTTCGCCCGAGAGCATAACAGCGGATGTTCCATCGTATACTGCATTGGCAACAAGTCGGAGGCCAAGCGGTCTTAGGAAGACAAATCCTTGATGCAACTCCTTGGCACACAGAACGACATGGCTACGATCCGACTTGATTTCAACCATATTTTTTACTGCCTCAACGGGATATTTGCCTGATGCAGTTTCGCCCGAGAGCATAACAGCGGATGTTCCATCGTATACTGCATTGGCAACGTCAGAAAGCTCAGCACGGGTGGGACGTGGATTGTAAATCATTGTTTCAAGCATTTCAGTTGCAGTAATCACTCGGCTACCCAACAGACGGCACTTGTTGATAAGATATTTCTGCACTGCAGGAACCTCAACAAAGGGAATTTCCACACCCAAATCACCACGGGCAATCATTATACCGTCGGCAATTTCGCAGATTTCCTCAACATTGTCAACACCGCTGCGGTTTTCAATTTTTGCAATAATGTCTATATCCTCGCCACCATTGGCGTTGAGGAAGTTGCGCATATCCTCAATATCCTTTTTGCGGGAAACAAATGATGCTGCAACAAAATCAACCTGATTTTCAATTCCAAAAAGCAAATCTTCCTTGTCCTGCTGGCTTAAAAATTCGTGCTTCATCACCTTGCCGGGGAAATTCATACTCTTGCGGTCGGAAAGCTCTCCGCCTGAAAGCACCTGGCATATTGCATCATTACCTTTGATCTCCATAACCTTAAATGTTACCAGACCGTTGTTAACCGAAACCGTATCACCAACATTCAGGTCTTCCATAAGATGGTCATAGTTAACAGAAACCCTCTTTTCATTGCCCACGATATTGTCAATTGTAAAGGTAAATGTATCACCATCATTCAGGGTAATTTTTTTATTTTCAAAGGTGCCAATTCTGTATTCGGGGCCTTTGGTATCAAGCATAATTGCAATTGGCAGATTCAATTTTTCTCTTACCTTTTTGATAAGGTCAATTTTGTTCTGGTGTTCTGCGTGTGTACCGTGTGAAAAGTTGAGTCTTGCCACATTCATACCTTCAAGGCACATTTTTATCAGAGTTTCCTCGTTTTCACAAGCAGGGCCTATTGTGCATATTACTTTTGTTTTTCTCATATTGCCTACTCCCTTCGGGTCAAAACTACTTTTTGCTTGTTATGTTATTAAGAAGTGCTGTCAACAGTATTATAACACCAATAACAATGAATATTCCAAGCATACCAACGCCCATATAAGACAGGTTAGTTATAAAATTCATAGGATTTATATTCATAATAAAGTCCGTCCTTTCAAATTACATATTCATAAAGAAATTAAGAATCATACCGCCTGCAATAACCGATGCAATCTGTCCTGAAACATTTACACCGATTGAATGCATAAGCAAAAAGTTCTGAGGATCTTCCTTAAGACCCATTTTATGTACCACACGTCCCGACATGGGGAATGCCGAAATACCTGCCGCACCAATCATAGGATTGATTTTCTTTTTAGAGAACAGATTTATAAATTTTGCAAACAGAACACCGCCTGCAGTATCCATAATAAACGCAACCAGACCAAGACCAAGAATCAGCAGCGTATCGGGCTGAAGGAAGTCTGCCGCCTGCATTTTAAAGGAAATTGTTATACCAAGGAAAATGGTAATAAGATTTGCAAGTGTTTTCTGTGCAGTTTCAGAAAGAGAGTTAAGAACTCCGCACTCACGAATAAGGTTACCGAACATCAAAAATCCAACCAATGCAACCGATCCTGGAGCAACAAGACCCGCAATAACCGTAATAATAATCGGGAACAGAATTTTTGTAGCCTTTGAAACAGGCTTCTGGGTATATTCCATACGAATCATACGTTCCTTTTTGGTTGTAAGAAGCTTGATCACAGGTGGCTGAATAATTGGTACAAGTGCCATATAAGAATATGCCGCAACCATAATTGCACCCAAATATTTTGTTCCAAGAGCCTGAGCAACAACAATTGATGTGGGTCCGTCTGCCGCACCGATAATAGCGATTGACCCTGCATCCTTTAAATCAAAGAACATTGATGCAAAGCAAAGGGTAAAGAATATACCAAACTGTGCCGCTGCACCAAAAATCATCAGCTTTGGATTTGAAAGCAGTGGTCCAAAGTCAATCATTGCACCGATACCGATGAATAAAATCAACGGGAAAAGTTCGTTTGAAATACCTGCATTAAACAGGGTTTCCACAGTTTCAACCGCACCTGACATAGGGAGGTTAACCAATATTGCACCAAAGCCCATTGGCAAAAGCAGGGTTGGTTCCATCTCTTTTTTGATTGCAAGGTAAATCAGTATTCCGCCGATAATCCACATAACAATATGCTGCCATTCAATGTTAAGTAAGTTTTCGTAAAGTACTTCCATTTTAATCCTCCAAAGATGTTTTTTTGTACAATTTTGCAACCAAATAATTATACAACATATTTTTCCTTTTTGCAAGGGATTTTACCTTGAAAATCACATTATAAAAGAAAAATAAACCACATACGCACCCGTATATGGTTTATTTTTATGTAAAAATCTTTCTTTTATAATTTCATAAGGAGCTCAACCATTCCATCAACCAGAATATCATCGCTGCCCGGCTTAAGAGATGAGCTTTTTGCCTCGTAGCCGCCTTCGTCATAAGCAGTTTTTGTGGGGATATATCCTCCTGCACTGTTTGTAAGGCAACACAGAATAGTTTCATCAAAAGGTGAACCCTCGCATATGCGGTTGCCGATTTCGGTAAATGGCTCGCCGCCTATACCTGCAAATACTAAATCACCGATTTTAACTGCTGACAAAGTGAATTTAAATGCATCGGGTCCGTTTTCAAGCTTTAAAATACGTGATGCCTCTGCCACTGCGGTTGTAAGCGCCATTTCCTTGTAGGGAAGCTCATCTGCACGGCCTGCCTCATACAAATCATAAATTTTGCGCATTTCTTCAATACGGTCATTTTCCTTGTGTGACGGAAGCATAACCTCGCTTGTTGCAAAAGAAATCTTATCGCAATTAACAGGCTCTGTAATTGAACATACCGAAAGAACTGCGCCTGCAATTACTCTGCCCATATGCTCTGCATGCTTTATGCTTCTGGGAACGCTGTCAAAATCAATTTTAGAAATTGCACTTTCGCCCTTTGTGGGGTTTACATTGACGTGGTTAACGTCGCCCTGAGGAGCAAGAAGGAACATACACTTTGTATTAGGTACTGCATTCTCTATTGTTGAGCAGATAAATCCCATATAGTCTGCACTGATATATTCATCACCAACCGAGTCGGGATGTGTTCCAAAATTAACCATAAAGATGTCATCAGCACCCTCTCTGATTATCTTAACAAGCTTTACTGTTTCGTTAGGTGTACCAAGAGCGTGGTCAATATTGGGGTTGCCTACACCGGGGTTGGTGGCAACGCTACCGTCCTTCATACGGTAACGGCGAATGAATGAAACATTCTTTGCCTGTGCCTGTGCGATTTCAATTGTTGACTCTGCTAAGTCATCAAGTGCATATACAGCCGCATCGCGTACGCAGGCAACCAGAAAATCATCATAAGCCTTGCTGCTGCCTGTACCGGAAGCAAAGTCCTTGCCCACAAGTGGACCTGTATGGGTATGGGAGCAGTTGATAAATACAGCATCACGGTCAACACCTGTTGCCTCGTTGATAGCATCCTTCATTGCGTCATAATACTTCTGAGCCAGCAAGCACAAGTCAAGAGCGATAACCAAAGCACGGTTTTCGCCGTCGTCAAATGCTGCTGCTCTTACATATAAATCATCCAATATCCCTTTTACAAAACGCGCCTCATAATATCCAACAATGGGTGCACCGTATGGAGGGTTGATACAAATTTTTGAAAATCCTGTTTTCATCAAAAACACATCCTTAAATAAAACTTTTTAATTCAGTTTACATCATCTCACAAAAAAATGCAATATATTTAATCAAAGAAATTTTTCGTATTTTACGCTACACTGTACACCGTGCGGCGGCAATAGCTCTTACGCTTTGCTTTCTCATATTTATTTCGGCAAGGCCGAAAATATTGACCGAACACCAAACTAAAGACCGCTGGCAGTTTGCCAGCGGCTTCAGACTGTCGAAAAACTTGTTCTACCGCAAGCAAATTAAAGTTAAATAGATGTAGGGTATGGCATTTATGACATACCGTAATGTATTAAACGGTGCGA
>JAZNVB010000024.1:0-8874 GCA_045592585.1 Clostridia bacterium | reverse complement strand
CAAAATCTTTAAAATTTTACTGTTGTATATTTACAATTAATATGCTATACTTTAGAAAGGAACATATGTTTCCTCAAAGGAGTGAACAAGATGAAAAAAGATAAAGATATAATACATAAAACTTCCATTGGCGGACAGGCTGTTATCGAAGGCGTTATGATGCGTGGTCCGCAGAAGATTGCCACGGCGGTAAGAAAACCCGACGGCGAAATCGAGATTGAAGAAAAGACTATAGGCAAGGTGAGGAAGAATAAAATTCTTAAACTGCCTATAATTCGCGGTTGTGTTAACTTTTTTGATTCTATGATTCTGGGAATACAGTCTCTTATGTATTCTGCAAAGTTTTTCGAACTTGACGAAGAGGGCAATCAGATACAGGAAGAACCGGGTAAGATTGAAAAGTGGCTCAACGAAAAATTGGGCTCCGAGAAGGCAACAAATGCAGTTATTTATTTTTCTGTTTGTCTGTCGTTAATATTCAGCGTGGGATTGTTTATTATGCTTCCTGCGGTGATAGTAGGATTTCTGAAAAATATAATTGACAATCATTTTCTGATGACTGCTGCCGAGGGGGTTGTGAGAATCTGTATCTTCATTATATATATGGCCCTTGTTTCGCAGATGAATGACATAAAGCGGGTGTTTATGTATCACGGTGCAGAGCACAAAACCATAAACTGCTATGAACACGGCCAGGAACTGACGGTTGAAAATGTAAAAAAACACACAAGACTGCACCCAAGATGCGGCACAAGCTTCCTTTTGATTGTTATGGTAATAAGCATAGTGGTTTTTTCGTTTATTTCGTGGAACAATCCCATTACAAGACTTTTGCTTCGTCTTGCACTTATGCCGGTTGTTGCAGGGATTTCTTATGAGATAATCAAGTTTGCAGGTCGTCATGATAATTGGTTTACGGCGGCAATAAGTGCACCGGGAAAGTGGTTTCAGCGCATTACCACCAATGAACCTGATGACAGCCAGATAGAGGTTGCAATTGCTGCGTTTAATGCAGTTAAGCCTCAGGAAAAGGACGAAGATAAATGGTAAATCTTAAAGAGCTCCGCAAAGTGTCTGCATCTGAGCTTGAAGAATGTGGCAACGACAGTCCCCTTGCGGATGTTGACTACATACTTGCCCATGTGTTAGGTTTCGGGAAAAGTGATATTGTTCTTGGTGACAAGCGCGTTGATGACAAGCAGAAGGCTATTTTTGACGATGCTATTTCGCGGGTTAAATCAGGAGAGCCGGTGCAATACGTTGTGGGCGGTTGTGAGTTTATGTCGCTGTGGTTTCAGGTTAATTCTGCAACCCTTATCCCCAGAAGTGATACAGAAATACTTGTAGAATCAATAATTGATGTATGCAAAAACCGTAACAGTGTAAATGTTTTTGAAATTGGTACGGGCTCGGGCTGTATTGCAGTAAGTCTGGCGTATTATCTGCCTGGGGTAAGAGTGGTATCCGCTGATATTTCGGCGGCGGCTTTAGATACTGCGGCAAAAAATGCAAAGCGGCTGGGTGTGAGTGACAGGTGTGAATTCATAGAATGTGATATAATGAAGGAGTTTCCTGAATTTGATACCCTGCCCGACATTGTTGTTTCAAATCCTCCCTATATACCCCATAATGATATAACGGACCTTGATGACAAGGTTAAACTGCATGAGCCGTCATCTGCTTTGGATGGCGGTTGTGACGGATTGGATTTTTATCGGAGAATTGCCAAAAATGTCCCGATAAATACGGAAGGTATTCTTGCTTTTGAGGTGGGAATCGGTCAGGCACAAGCGGTTAGCCATATTATGTCAGAGAGGTTTACAGACATAAAAATCCATCGTGATATTGCGGGGATCGACCGCGTGGTTATAGGCCGGCTTAAAAAAGATGTAATTTGAAAAATAGGACTTGAAATTTTTATGCTTATGTGATAGAATGTCAAGGTAGTGGGAAGTTTTCCCGCATAAAAACATTTCCGTAGAAAGGATATTGCATATGCGCAGATTTTTCACGGAGCCTCAGAATATTTCGGGTGGCATAGCAGAAATATTTGAGGATAGCAGACACATTGAAAAAGTTCTCAGGATGAGCTGTGGCGACCGTATTATTGTGTTTGACGGCTCGGGAATGGAGTATACGGCAGAACTTACTGCTATTGAAAAAAACGTTTGCAAGGCTAAGATTCTTGAGATGGGCAAATCGCTTGCGGAGCCTGAAACAAAAATTACGTTGTTTCAGGGGCTTCCCAAATCCGGCAAGATGGAAACCATAATTCAGAAGGCGGTTGAACTTGGAGTTTATGAAATTGTTCCCGTAATGATGGAACGGTGTGTTACCAGAATCGCAAATCAGGAAGCGGGCGCCGAAAAGGCAAAGCGCTGGAACAAAGTTTCGGTTGAGGCGGCAAAACAGTGCGGCAGAGGGCTGATACCCAAGGTTCTTGCTCCTGTTTCATTTGATATGGCAGTTGAGATGCTTGTCAAATTGCAGATGCCGTTAATGCCTTATGAGGTGTTGGGGCACGAAGGCCAAAAAGGCTTGAAGGAACTTTTGCACAGCAATCCTCAAACCGGCGAGTTTGGTATTTTGGTAGGGCCGGAGGGCGGTTTTGCAGACAGCGAGGCAGAATATGCAATTCAAAAGGGAATAAAGGCGATAGGTCTTGGCCGCAGAATACTGCGTACCGAAACAGTGGCAAGTGCTTTGATTCCTATGATAATGTTTGACAGAAACGAAATTTAAGATCGAATAAAACGAACGCAAATATGCGAAAGAAAGGTATTGTTCTTGATATGGCAGCAACAAAAATAAACCAGAAATTAAAAAGAGAAAATAAGATAGCAAAAAAAACTAAGATTGACAGAATAACAAACAGATTTATGATAAATCTGGTTTGGGGAATTGCTTTAATTATAGTTATGCTTTATATGCAGGACGTGCTTGTTTATCAATGGCCGGTAATGAAATATCCTGCAATAATATTTGCTGTGGCAGCAGTAGCATTGTTTGTATGCGGAAAGCTTAACGTGATTAAAAACAAAAGCAGAGCATATGATTATTCAATCTTCATGGCGGTGCTGGCTGTAGGAAGTTTGATAATTGCATATTATCACAAAATCCGGCTTGTTATTGGCACAGGCCTGCATTCAAACTGGTGGGTTCTCTGGGGCCCCATTGCTTTGATTATTGCATATCTTGTCTTCTCATTTATCTGGACGGTTGTTTCTATTGCAATAGTTGAGAAAAAGAAATAAAAAAATAGATAGTTCTGCACCTTCAAAAGGGATAGTTTTGGAGGTGCTTTTTTTATATAATAGGAAATTGCGTAATTTTCTATTATATAAAAAACATTGATTTAATGCCCGTGCAAGATTTTCGGCTTTTCCGAAATGCACTTGGGCAAACAAAGCGTGGATGCTACGACCGCCGCAAGGCGAGCGGTGTCGCCGCTTTGTTCCTGCAAAAAATTTTTTTTATTTTTTTGCAACCTTTTGGCAAGCTGAAAGGTATTATGTATGTAAAACGAAAAAAACACTTTGAAAAAAGAAAGGAAAAAACAATTATGAAAAACATTTTCAAAAACGTAAAAAGAATTGCCGCAGGTCTTCTTGCGGTAGCAGTAATGATGACAGGCGCAGTTTTTGCAGCAGATGATGCAACACTCGTTATAAACGGCCAGACGGTAGAAGGCGCAAATGTGCTTACCAGAGATGAAATGACATTTGTTCCTGTTCGTACTCTTTGCGAAGCTTTGGGTATGGAAGTTCTCTGGGATAACGATGCTGAATTGGTAACTGTTGTAAAGATGCCTGTGTATGTAACATTCTCGCCCACAGAAGATGCTTACACTTTTTCAAAGACAGCTCCCATGCAGCTTGGTTCTGCACCATTCATGAAGAACGACAGAACTTATGTTCCTGCACTTTTTATCAGCGAGATTCTTAAGCAGGAATTTACAATTGCTGAAAACGGCGACGTGAACGTTTCTGCGGTTATTGACAACAGTGTTGGTGCGGTTATCGTTGAAACAACCACTGAAAACGGAAACCTTTCAATCACAGTTAATGACAGCAAACGAGGTGAAGAGGTAGTTGTAAACATAACAGAAGAAACTATTATCGTTGATGAAAACGGTGCAGCACTCACCAAGGATGCCCTTGTAAAGGATGCAACAATCAAGGTTGAATATGCTGACTTTATGACAATGAGTATTCCTCCTATGACAAATGCAGTGAAGATTCAGGTTATGGGCACAGTGGCAGAAACTGAAGAAGTTCCGGTGGTTTACACAGTTATTGAAAAAGATTACGAAAACGGCACAATCACAATTTTTGATTCAGCTATGAACTCCAAGGTGGTTCTTAATGTATCAGAAGAAACAGTTATCACTGATAAGGATGGCAACGAGGCAGGCGCAGATGTTATTGCAGTAGGTACAGATATAATTGTTGAACGTGCTGATTTCATGACAATGAGCATTCCCCCCATCACAAATGCATTAAAGATTCAGCTTGCTGAAAAGGAAACAACCACTGTTATTGAAAAGAATGCAGAGGGCAAGACTATAACAATCTTTGCTGAAGAAATGAACTCACTGCTTATCCTTAATGTTTCGGATGCCACTATCATCAAGGATGCACAGGGTAACGATGTGAAGTTTGAGGATATAAATGTAGGTACAGAGCTTGCGTCTGTTGAACACGCAGAGGCAATGACAAAGAGCCTTCCTCCTATTACAAACGCAACATCAATTGTTGTAAAATAATTAAGGAAACAAACCACAAAATGCAGATAGCGGTCAGCTATCTGCATTTTCTTGTATAATAGGAAATTGCGTAATTTCCTATTATACAAAAACATTAATTTAATTGCCCGTGCAAAATTTTCGGCTATGCCGAAATGCACTTGGACAAACAAAGCGCAATTACTCCGACCGCCGCCTGCGGCGAGCGGCGTAGCCGCTTTGTTCTTTGTATGAAACATAAAAGTTAACGGCAAGAAGGGCGACGATTGGGGCAAAGACGGCACCCGTAATGCCAAAGAATTTCAGACCGATATATATGCTGATCAATGTGATGATTGGGTGAATCCCGATTTGTCGGCTGATAACTTTGGGCTCGGCAAGCTGACGCACAACAAAGACCAGCGCTTGTATTATCAGTAATGATACAAAAGAATACATATCTCCGTAAATAAGCGAAATCAAAGCCCAGGGAATAAGTATAACTGCCGTACCCAAAAGTGGCAAAGCATCCACCGCCCCGCAGACAATTCCCCACAGCAAAGGATAATCCTTGCCAACAACCCAAAGACCTGCTGTTACTAAAAATGCAGTCAACAGCATTAGTATTAGTTGCGCTTTTATATACGAAGAGAAAGCGTGCATAAACATCTTTTTAATTTTTGCGGTAAAACGAATTGCACCGGCGGGAAAGATTTCTTTTAAAAAGTTTATAACAAGAAGATAGTCCTTGGTAAAGAAAAATGTTCCTAGGATAAACATAACAAGAAAGACAAGAATACCGGGAAGAGCCGTCACAAAGTTTGTTGCCACATCAATTACCGAAGCGGTAGTCCTGCCCGAAAGTGAGGAAGCATATTCCCAAAGCTGTGCAAGAGCTGAGTTGACAAGCTGCGCTGTTTCAGACGAAAGTGACAGTTTAAATCCGTTAAATCTTTCAATCAGGTTGTTAAGTTGTATCCGGAATGCCGATATGGTATCCGGAAGGTTGACAATCAGGTTTTTTGCTTGAGAGAAAACCTGAAATATAATAATACCCAAAAGCCCCAGTACAGATGCTACAATAACGGTCACTAAAGCAGCAGAACTGATGCCTCTGTTAATTTTAAACCGGCGCTCCAGAAATTTCACAATGTTCTGACAAGCTGCGGCAACAAAAAATGCTGCAATAAAAGGTGCAAATACTTTTATAAATAAAGGAAGCAGGAATAACGCTGCCGCTATTCCTGCTGTGATAATTATATATTTAAGAACTTTTTCAACAGTCACCGCAAACTCTCCTTTTGCGGTAATCGGGCTTTATTTTGATGTCAGCCTTTCAATAAGGGAATATCCATGCTCAACCACAATTCCCGTCTTGCGAGCCTCTGCCTCGGTATAGGAGAGGTCTTTTGGTTCGCTGTGATTACCGCTTTTATATATTATATACGGTACGGGGTCGGAGGTATGCGTTCTTATTGCCAAAGGAGTTGGATGGTCGGGCATAATGAGCATTGCAAATTCTTCACCGTCTTTGCTGAGGGCATCTAAGATTGGTGCCACGATTTTTTCGTCAATAAGCTCAATAGCCTTCACTTTGTTTTCGATTTCGTGTCTGTGACCTGCCTCGTCGGGTGCTTCAAGATGAACATACAGAAAATCCGAACCGCCACGCAGAGCCTTGATTGCGGCTTCTGCCTTGCCGTCAAAATTAGTATGCACATTTCCTGTTGCGCCTATAACATCCACATTGTTAAGGCCGGCACAAACGCCGATACCTTTAATAAGGTCAACGGCTGAAACAACTGTGCCCTGAAGACCAAACTTTTCTTTATATGTATCAAGAGCCGGCTTTGTTCCATTGCCCCATATCCAGATGGAGTTTGCCGGATTAAGTCCTCTCTTTATGCGGTCAAGGTTCACGGGATGATTTTTTAAAATCTCGTGGCTCTTTTTCATAAGGTTAAGAATGGTTTCGTCTTTAGGAAGGTAGTCTTTCACACATCTGCCCGAAATATCGTGAGGAGGTGTAAGTGAGAAATTGTTTTCCTTGTTGTGCCAAACCATAAGATGACGGTAACTTATACCGCTGAAGAACTCATATTCTTCGGTGCGCAAAGCCTCGTTTACGGCTGCAATAAGCTGTGATGATTCCTCGGTGGTGATTTCGTCAGAGCTGTAGTCTACCATTGTTTTATCTTCGTAATTTTCTTCGTCTGAAAGGGTTACTACATTGGTTCTGAATGTGGTATCTGTAAGCTCAAGATGAACACCCATTGACATTGCTTCAAGGGGAGAACGTCCTGTATAATATTTTTGAGGGTCATAACCAAATACCGCAAGGTTTGCAACGTCGCTGCCGGGGGGCAGATTTGCAGGTACAGTTGTTACCATTCCCACCTCGCCCATTGATGCCAAGCGGTCGATGTTTGGCTTGTGTGCCACCTCTAAAGGGGTTTTGTTACCAAGCTCTGCCACGGGGGTATCTGCTGCACCGTCGCACAAGATTACTATATATTTCATATCAATTTCCATAGCCTTTCTGCCCACGAATAGTAATTGAAAATATACACGCACCTTATTGTGGGCAGATAAGGTGTGTAGTGGAAATTGTGCACATCGCCATTTTGTGCCTTATGGACACGAAAGCTCTGGCGGTGCAATAAATTTCGCCGGAGGTATAACATGATTTTTCACGTTACACCTTTCGTGAAAATAATTTTTACGTTAGTTTTTCTCTCTTGCCTTTGCTTTAAGACGAAGCTGTGTGTCAAGAATACGCTTTCTAAGGCGCAGACTTTTTGGTGTTACCTCCAACAGTTCGTCGTCGGCAAGGAATTCAATACACATCTCCAAACTGAGTCTTATTGGCGGAACCAGCTTTAACGCCTCGTCGCTGCCTGATGCGCGGGTGTTTGTCAACTGCTTCTTTTTGCAAACATTAACCGCCATATCCTCAAGCTTGGGGTTTATACCAACAATCATACCTTCATAAACGGGGGTTCCGGGGTCAATAAACAGCGAGCCTCTGTCCTGAATTTTAAATAAGCCATATCCAACGGCTTCGCCTGTGTCAAAGGATACAAGGGAGCCTGTGTATCTTCGGGTTATATCGCCCTTATAGGGCTGATACTCATAGAATACCGAGTTGAGAATACCTTCGCCCTTGGTGTCGGTAAGGAATTCATTTCTGTAACCAAGCAGACCTCTTGATGGGATAAGGTATTCAAGCCTCATTCTGTCGCCCTGAGGTGACATATGGGTAAGCTCACCCTTCCGGGAGCCCATCTTTTCCATAACTGCACCCATGGATGTTTCGGGAACATCAATAAGCAGTCTTTCAATTGGCTCGTATTGCTGTCCGTTTATAGTTTTGTAAAGAACCTTTGGTGTGCTTACCGAGAATTCGTAACCTTCACGGCGCATTGTTTCAATAAGAATTGAAATGTGCATTTCGCCTCTGCCTGCAACACGGAAGCTGTCGGTGGTTTCGCCGTCAACTACACGGAGTGACACATCTTTAAGAAGCTCTCTGTGCAGTCTTTCACGAATCTGGCGAGAGGTTACAAACTTACCTTCTCTGCCTGCAAACGGACTATCGTTTACCGAGAAAGTCATTTCAATGGTGGGCTCGCCTATTTTTACAAAGGGAAGCGGCTCAGGAGCGGCAACAGTCGTTACGGTATCGCCGATTGAAATATCGGTCACGCCCGAAAAACAGATAATATCGCCCACATTGGCGGTTTCAACGGCTGTTCTGCCCAGACCGTCAATCTGATAAATATTGGCGATTTTTGCCTTGTATGGCTCGTGCTTTTGATGGTAGTCACAAATCATAACTTCCTGATTGTGTTTGATTGAGCCCCGTTCAATTCTGCCGATGGCAATTCTGCCCACATATTCATTATAGTCAATTGATGAAACAAGCATTTGCAGTTCGCCTGTTTCGTCGCCTTCGGGTGCCGGAATATAGTTCTTGATTGTTTCAAAAAGAACGGTCAGGTCTTCACCCTGCTGACTTGGGCTTAATGATGCTGTTCCTGCTCTGCCCGAGCAATAGATAATGGGGCTGTCAAGCTGTTCTTCATTGGCATTAAGGTCAAGTAGCAGTTCTAAAACCTCGTCACCGATTTCGTTAAGACGGGAATCGGGTC
>JAZNVB010000023.1:0-2634 GCA_045592585.1 Clostridia bacterium | reverse complement strand
GTTCGAGTCCCTGAAGGTGTACCAAACCGATGAAATCAAGTGATTTCATCGGTTTTTTTGTGCTTACTCTTTTGGCCGGCTAAACACCTGATTTTTAACAAAAAAATATAGAATCAGGGGTGCAGAAAAGTCAAAACAGCCCATTAACACAAATCAAGGTTAATAGACTGTTTTAATTTATCTGCTATTGCCTATATCATACACTGTTTTTATTATAAGATTTTCTTTAAGCTCTTCAACGGTTTTATCCGACTTAAAGGTTATGGTGCGCACGTCGCCGTCGGTTATGTCAAAGAAGTTCTGTGAAAAGATTGCATCAAAGTTCTCAAAATCAAGATATACGTCTTTGGCAAAAACATTGGATTTAACATAACAAATAGTATTTACTGCATCTTTCTTTTCAAATTCCACCGAGATTTCGGGCTTTATGAATTTGAAGCGCTTAGGCTTAACGTACAATTCTGTTTGTGCCGAAACAATGTTTCCGGCTGCATCATACAGCTTTACATCTATGTAATTTGAATAACTGTCACAAGGTACAATTTCTTTTGCAAAAACGTCCTCTGATGTTAATGCTTTTGTCGATACATTAACACTTTCAGATGTAATAACTTCATTGTCTGCCTTGCGGAGCGAAACAACAATTTTACCGCAAAAATCGTTTCGTGTTTCGTTTGCAAGGTTAACCCTTATCTTATTGCCGTCACGGAAAACGCCCACTGCAACAGGTGCATAAAAGCGCTTTGCATAATAGTGAAGCGCCTTGTATCTGCCAAAATAGTCAATGCTTGACCAGGATGCACAGGGCCAGCAGTCATTTAACTGCCAATAAATTGAGCCCATACAAACAGGTCGCAGACTGCGGAAGTATTTAACAGCAAACTCAATAGCTCCAGCCTGGAAAAGCTGTGATGCATACACCAAATCCTCAAAATTATATGGCATCAGGTAGTTTTCGGATATATACTGTATGATAGTTTTATTACCCAAAGCTGACTTCTGGTGATTTTCCGCAACAAGCGAGAATGGATTCATATCCGCAGCCTCACCAACGCTTTTCATCGTCTTCATCGCAGGGAATGCCTGAAAACCATATTCAGAACAGAATCTGAATTTATGCTTGCCGTAATCAGAGAAAGGCGAATAGAAATGTGTGTCACCAATTTCTTCGTTTTCAACATCAATATAACCACCGCCGGCTGATGGCGAAGACGGCCAGTAGAATGTCTGCGGAGCATATTTCTCGCATAAATCAGGGAGAATTCTTTCAAATAATTCAATATAATCCTGTTTAACAAGTTCGTTACCTATCTTTGGTGAATTTTTGATGTTGCGCTCAAGCTCATTATTACCGCAGAACAAACCAAGACTTGCGTGATTTCTGAATCTCTTTATATTATAAATTGCTTCCTGAATATAATTTTCTTTGTATTCTTCGGTGAGCCAGAAGCCGTAGCATGCGGTCATAAAATCCTGCCAGATAAAAATTCCTGCTTCATCGCAAAGGTCATACAAATCGTCATCGGGATAGTATCCGCCACCCCAAATTCTGATACAATTAAAGTTTGCATCAACGCACGCCTCTATAAGCTTTTTATTTCGTTCAGCCGAGATGTTGGACAAAATGCTGTC
Organism: Clostridia bacterium; assembly: GCA_045592585.1. Taxonomy (GTDB): domain Bacteria; phylum Bacillota; class Clostridia; order Monoglobales; family Monoglobaceae; genus SIG440. Next base: position 1,002 of record JAZNVB010000023.1, on the reverse strand, counting down.
CTGAGGAACATAGTTTGCGCCAAAGGTAAATATTTTAACACCGTTGTTAACAAAGCAAAACTCATCATTGTTTCTGCCGTTTACTATGTTTAAACTAAGGGTACGAAGTCCGATTTTGGTAACCTTTTCGTCAATAACATTGCCACCGTATACAAGCTCGGTTTTAACCTCATAAAGAGGCTGTTCACCATAGCCACGCACCCACCAAAGTTTAGGATTATCAATGGTTATCTCCGCTTTACCCTTCTCTGCCTTAACTCGCTGTCCGTCAATGTTTATATAGATTTCTGCGTTTTTGTTGTGCTTGGTTTCAACAGTAAAATCAAGCTTTACACTGCCGTCACTGTGATGCTGATATGCAAAAACATCGTCAATTTTATCAGTGTCATATGCATCAAGCTCAACACTTCTGTAAATACCCATATCGGGAAGCTTTGGAGCCCAGTCCCACCCAAACATACAAATTGATTTTCTCAGATGGGCTGCTCCGGCAATGGTGTCGGCATTGTTCCATATAAAGTGCTTGTTATTAAGCTCGGTAACATACTTAATGGGCGACTTGAAGTGAACCATCAGTTTGTTTTTGCCAAGCTTAAGGATATCCTTTACATCATAAGAATACAATCTGAACATATCATTAACCGAGTCAATTTTTCTGTCATTTACATAAATATCACAAACGGTATCAAGCCCGTAGAAGTTAAGATATGCATATTCCTTTGTAAGAATATCAGCGGTAACATCAATTTCACTTTCAAAATAACAGTCTTTCTCACTTAAAGCTGTGTATTTATGCTCGTTCATCCCATAATAGGGGTCTTCTATCAAGCCATGCTTTAAAAGGGTTCCGTAAAGAGTGCAGGGAACCTCACAATCAAGACCCTTATAATTCTCATAAGTCATTTTCCATTTATTTATAAGCATAACAAAACCTCCTCTGCTTTTACCTTAAGTATAGCAAATCAAGGAGGTTAAGGTTAGCCATATTTATATTTGTTATGG
>JAZNVB010000022.1:0-7274 GCA_045592585.1 Clostridia bacterium | reverse complement strand
TTCAAGCTATATGTTTGAATATGCTCTTGCGGCAGGTCTTACTGCCAGCGGCGCAGATGCGTACCTTCTGCACGTAACCACCACACCTTCAGTTTCCTATGTGGTGCGCACCGAGGATTTTGACTGCGGCATAATGATTTCCGCAAGCCATAACCCTTATTATGATAACGGAATTAAGTTGATTAACAGCAAGGGCGAAAAAATGTCGGAGTCGATTATTGCTGATATTGAAGCATATATTGACGGTGTAATTGACGAACTTCCTCTTGCAACCGGCGAGAATATAGGCAGAACTATCGACTATGTTGCAGGCAGAAACCGATACACCGGTTATATTATTTCTCTTGCACGTAATTCTTACAAGGGAATTAAGGTGGGTATCGACTGTTCAAACGGTAGCACATGGATGCTTGCAAAGAACATATTTGACACCCTTGGAGCAGAAACTTATGTGGTGGGAAATCAGCCCAACGGTTTTAACATCAATCAGGAATGTGGTTCCACTCATATAGAAGGTCTTTGCAAACTTGTAAAGGAAAATAACCTTGATATCGGCTTTGCCTTTGACGGCGATGCCGACCGTTGCCTTGCTGTTGACGAACACGGAAATGTTCTTACAGGCGACAACATTATGTATTTCTGCGGCAAATATATGAAGGAAAGAGGTCAGCTTAACAACAACACAGTTGCCACAACGGTTATGTCAAACTTTGGTCTTTATAAGGCTTTTGACGAGATTGGCATAAACTATGTTAAAACCGATGTTGGTGATAAATATGTTTACGAGGCAATGATGGCAAATGATTACTGCCTTGGCGGTGAGGAATCTGGTCATATTATCTTTTCTAAATTTGCATCAACAGGTGACGGACTTATCACAGCTCTTAAGATAATGGAGGTTTTGATTGAGAGCAAGCTTCCGGCATCAAAGCTGAGCGACGGTTATGAAAGATTTCCGCAGCTTCTTGTTAATGTCCGTGTTACCGATAAGGATGCACCACTTTGCGACCCTGATGTTAAGGCTGCAGTTGCCGAGGTTGAAAAAGCTCTTGGCGATGATGGCAGAATTCTGTTCCGCAAAAGCGGCACCGAGCCTCTTATCCGCGTAATGGTGGAGGCAAAGGGCGAGGCTATCTGCCAGACAATGGCAAATAAAGTTGTTGACGTAATAAAAGAAAAGGGCTATGCTCTTAAGTAAAAATTTATAAAAATTTGGGCGATTTTTGGTTAACAAAAGTCGCCCATTTATATTGATAATGATGGTGTTCTATGTTATAATAAATTATAGCCTTTCTTGTGTAAAGGTGGGTGGCACGCAAAGCGTGACGGGAGGATTGTAAAAGAAAAAATGAAACAAATTACAAAACATTTATCATCGACCCATATGATTTTAATTGGGTTTTTGCTGATTATATTAGCAGGAAGCTTTCTTCTTTGGCTGCCTATAAGCTCGGCGACAGGAAAATCAGTTTCATACATAGACGCATTGTTTACGGCGACATCAGCAACCTGCGTTACAGGACTTGTAACCCTCCCCACCGTGACAACCTGGAGCGTATTCGGACAGGCTATAATCCTTTTACTTATACAAATAGGCGGTCTTGGCGTAATAACAATTATGGCAGGAATAATGATAATGCTGGGAAAAAGAATTGGCATGGTAAACAGAATTCTGATTCAGGATTCGTTTAATCTTAACACTATGTCAGGTCTTGTAAAATTTATTAAAAAGGTCATAATCGGAACCTTTGTTATCGAGGCGACAGGTGCGTTGCTGTATATGACGGTTTTCGCACCTGATTTCGGTACAAAAGGAATATGGATATCGGTGTTCAACTCTGTTTCGGCTTTCTGCAATGCTGGTATAGATATCATTTCCGAAAACAGTTTATGTGATTACGCCTTAAATCCTGTAATAAACCTGACAACATCATTTCTGATTATATCAGGAGGTATAGGATTTGTGGTTTGGTGGGATTTGGCAAGGATAATAAAAGATAAAAAACACCGGCATCTTAGATTTCTTACCTTGCACAGCAAGATAGCATTGTCAGTTACGTTTTTCTTGATCGTGGTGGGAACAGTGATGTTTTTTGTATTTGAATATAATAATCCGATGACAATGCAAGGTTATTCGGTATTAGAAAAGTTAGAAGCCTCGTTTTTTCAGTCGGTGACTACAAGAACAGCAGGCTTTGCAACCATCCCTCAGGAGAATTTTACAAATCCATCTGCATTAGTTTCGCTTTTGCTGATGTTTATAGGGGGTTCGCCGGTTGGTACAGCAGGAGGTATTAAAACTGTGACAGTGCTAATTCTTCTTCTGACGGCAGCATCTGTTATACGGAACAAAGACACAGTAGATGTTTTTAACAGACAGATATCGGCAAAATCTGTTAAAAAGGCTGTTGCAGTGTTTGTGACATCCTTTACAGTTATGGCAGCATCTACAATCTTGCTTTCAACAGTAAGTCAAGGTGATTTTCTTGATATTATATATGAAACGGTCAGTGCAACTGCAACAGTCGGTCTTACAAGGAACTTTACTTCAACGTTGAATATGGCGGGTAAAATTATAATTACAGCAACAATGTATTTTGGCAGGGTTGGGCCGATTTCGCTGGCTGTTGCGTTTGGTATGAAAAAAGGCAGTGAAAACATTATAGAAAATCCTGTTGAGGAAATAAGTGTTGGTTAAAGGAGTGTATGAAAAATGTCTATTGGTAAAAGTTATGCGGTGTTTGGTCTTGGAAGATACGGCAGAGCTGTTGCGAAGGAATTGATAGATAGCGGTGCAGAGGTTGTTGCAATTGACAGAGATAAAAAGATTATTGAGGATCTGACAGGTGAATTTCCTATTTGTAAATGTGCAGACATAACGGATAAAGAGGTTATTAAACAGCTTGGTATATCCAATGTTGATGTGGTTATTATTGCTGTTGCGGGAGAGCTTGAGTCAAGCGTGATGGCTACTTTGCTTTGCAAGGAAGCAGGTGTAGGGCAGGTTATAGTTAAATGTTCAAGTGAGATGCATCGTACCATTTTAGAAAAAGTGGGAGCCGATGTGGTTGTGTTTCCCGAAAAAGATTCAGGAATTCGTCTTGCAAAAAATCTTTTGAGTTCGGGATTTCTTGATATTGCAGATATATCAGAGGATATTTCGATAATTGAGTTAAATGCAAAAGCCGAATGGGTAGGCAAAACATTAAAGGAGCTTGAATTGAGAAAAAAATATTCTGTCAATGTAATAGCTTTAACAAAAAATGAAAATGTTGAGATAGCAATACAACCTGATACTGTTATTGAAGCTGATATGAAAATGATTGTAATTGCTAATAAGAATGAAATTACTAAATTAAAATAAGGTGGCTTTGTTATGAAAGACTTTATATATTATACGCCTACTAAAGTGTTCTTTGGTAAGGACAAACACAAGGAAGTTGGTAAAATAATTAAGGATTACGGATACAGCAACATAATGCTCCAATACGGTCAGGGAAGCATAAAAAAATCAGGGCTTTATGACGAGGTTATGGCATCCCTTAAAGAAAACGGTATAAATGTTGTTGAAATGGGCGGGGTAGAGCCAAACCCCAAGATTTCGTTTGTAAGAGATGCAGTGAAGGCTGCAAAAGAAAATAATGTCCAGATGATTCTTGCAGTGGGCGGCGGAAGTGTTCTTGATTCTTCCAAATATACTGCTGCAGGGGCTTGTGCAGACTGTGACCCATGGGATTTCCCCACAGGCAAGGCAACGGTTGAAAACTCCCTTCCGGTTGGATGCATCCTTACAATTGCGGCGGCAGGAAGCGAGATGAGCTCGTCGGCGGTTATCACCAATATGGAGCTTAATATGAAACGTGGTTTCAACAGCGATTTCAACAGATGCAAGTTTGCTATTATGAATCCTGAGCTCACCTATTCGGTATCAAAGTATCAGACCGCCTGCGGAGTGGTTGACATCATGGCACACACAATGGAACGTTATTTTATGCCCGGCGAGCCAACAGACCTCACCGACCGCATTGCCGAAAGTGTGCTAAAGGCAACGATTACTGCCGGTAAAACACTTATGGAAAATCCGCAGGATTATGATGCCCGGGCAAATATGATGTGGGCATCAAGTGTATCTCATAATGGTCTTACAAACTGTGGCCGCGATTATGCTCTTCCGGTGCATCAGTTGGAGCACGCCCTTAGCGGCGAGTTTGACCGCATTGCCCACGGGGCAGGTCTTGCAATGCTGTTCCCTGCCTGGATGAGATATATGTATAAATATAACATTCCGCGCTTTGCCCAGTTTGCACGCCGGGTGTGGGATTGTTCTGAGACGGATGACGAAATCGCGGCAAGGATGGGCATAGAAAAAATGGCAGAATTCTTTAAGTCAATGGATATGCCCTCCTGTCTTGCAGACTTTAACCTTGATGAGAACTGCATCGAAAGACTTGCAGACCTTTGCACATTCGGAAAACAAAGAGTTGTTAAAACATATATAGATATGGATTTTGATGTTATAAAAGAAATTTTTGCGTTATGCTTGTAATGACAAATGTTCAAGGAATACTGATGTGAACTGTTCAGTGGTTTTACGGTGGTGAAAGGATGACGTTAAATAATAAACCCAGCAAAAAAATAATACTCGCAGCCGTGTTTCTGGCAATTGGTATGGTGTTGCCGTATTTTACGGGTCAAATCAAGGAGATAGGCGATACCCTTCTGCCAATGCATATTCCGGTGATGCTTTGCAGTTTTATTTGCGGTGCAAGGTACGGATTTCTGGTAGGGTTGATTTTGCCTTTTTTAAGAGCTTTTACCGTAGGAATGCCGCCCGCATATCCCAATGCTGTGTGGATGGCGGCAGAGCTTGCGGCATACGGCTTTACGGCAGGATTTTTATATCTGAACTTTTACAAAAAACGGCTGTGGTGGTTGTATTGCTCTTTACTTGTGTCAATGATAAGCGGTCGAGTGGTGTGGGGCATTACAAAAGCTGTTCTTCTTGGGTTGGGCGGCAAAGTGTTTACCCTGCAGGCGTTTGTGATTGGCGGCATAATAGATTCATTGCCCGGGATTTTGTTGCAATTGGTTTTGGTTCCTGCAATAATTAAACTAACAGAAAGGTTGTGTAAATAGTGGAGAGAGAAATATTGTTTCCGTATGGAAAAGAAAAGTTAAGTTATAAGTTTACCGAGGGAGAACTTGCGGGAGTTCTGACATCATCAATTGAGGAATATGTTCCCGAAGCAGATGAGGTAGCATTGGTGAAAAAAGCTCTGGAGGCTCCCACAGGATCGGAAAAGCTTTCTGAACTTGCAAAGAATAAGAAAAATATTGTAATCATTGCAAGTGACCACACACGGCCTGTTCCCAGCAAGGTTATAATGCCCCTGATGCTTGAAGAAATACGAAAAGGAAGTCCCGATGCAAATATCACCATACTGATTGCAACAGGTTGCCACCGTGGAACAACAAAGGATGAACTGATTGCAAAATTCGGTGAGGAAATCGTAAAGAACGAAAACATATACATACATGACTGTGACGAAACAGAAAAGCTTGTTAATATAGGAACATTGCCTTCGGGCGGAGATTGCGAGATTAACTCCATAGCGGCAGAGGCAGACCTTTTGGTTGCTGAGGGCTTTATTGAACCACATCTTTTTGCAGGTTATTCAGGGGGAAGAAAAAGCGTGCTTCCCGGTATTGCAAGCCGAGGTACGGTAATGGCAAATCATTGTTCCGAATTTATTGCAGATGATAATGCACGCACCGGTATTTTAGAGAATAACCCTATACACAAGGATATGCTGTGGGCAGCAAAGGCGGCAAAGCTTAAATTTATAGTAAATGTTGTTCTTAATGCTGACAAAAAAGTAATTTATGCGGTTGCAGGCGATTTAGAGGCGGCTCACAAAAAGGGAACCGACTTTCTTTCGGCACAGTGCGGAGCAAAGGCGATTTATTCTGACGTGGCAATCTCAACCAACGGCGGATATCCTCTTGACCAGAATGTGTATCAGGCGGTAAAGGGAATGACTGCGGCAGAAGCAACAGTTAAAGAGGGCGGTGTTATAATAATGCTTTCGGCATCCGATGACGGAACAGGCAGTGACCATTTTTATCACCAGCTTGCAGACGAAGAAGATATAAGCAAAACAATGGCAGACTTTTTAGCTTTAGACCGAAACGAAACTCTGCCCGACCAATGGCAGACACAGATTTTGCTGAGGATACTTATGCGGGCAACGGTGATATATATTTCGGAGATGGCGGATGATATGGTTGAAAAAATGCATATGATACCTGCCCATTCAATTGCCGAGGCGTTAGCGAAGGCAAAAGAAATTTTAGGCAAACAACAGATAACAATTACGGCTATACCCGACGGTATATCGGTGGTTGTACAAAAATAAAAAGCAGAGGGAGAAAAATATGGATATTTTGGTGTGCATAAAGCAGGTTCCGGGGTCCAGCAATGTGGAGGTTGACCCGGTTACAGGCGTTTTAAAAAGAGACGGAATTCAAAGCAAAATGAATCCCTATGATTTATATGGGATTGAGCTTGCCTTGAACTTAACCGAAAAGTATGGAGGAACGGTTGAGGTAATAACCATGGGCCCACCTCAGGCTAAATCGGTTATAACCGAGGCAATTTGTATGGGAGCAAAGGATGGCACGGTGCTTTCTGACCGCAAATTTGCAGGTGCTGATGTTCTGGCTACGGCTTATACAATTTCTCAGGGAATTAAAAAGTCCGGCAAATATGACCTGATTATCTGCGGAAAGCAGACAACCGATGGCGATACCGCACAGGTCGGTGCAGAGGTTGCAGAATTTTTGAACATTCCCAATGTGGCGAATGTTCTTTCGGTAAAAGAGATTGCCGACGGCAAGGTAACACTTTCTGCCTCAATGGACGACAAGGTTGCAGATATGACAATCAAAATGCCCTGCCTTATTTCGGTTGACGGTGATATAAATTCGCCAAGACTTCCATCCTACAAGGTGATGAAAAGTGTTTCTGATACACAGGTGAAGTTTTTGTCACTTGCAGACTTTGACGATAAAAACGAGAAGAATTACGGGCTTTCAGGCTCGGCAACTCAGGTTGAGAGAATCTTCCCGCCCGAGAAGAATACCGAAAAACGAACCATTGACGGAACACCAACACAGCAGGCAGAGGGACTTTACAATCTTATCCGCCAGAACAAACTGATATAGGAGGGGATAACGTGAAAAATCACGTTAAGTCGGAGGCCAAGCGGTCTTAG
>JAZNVB010000021.1:0-2988 GCA_045592585.1 Clostridia bacterium | reverse complement strand
CGCTGTTTCCTGCGGGAGAATCTGTATCAAACGACGACAACAGCACAATTACTTCGTCAGCATTATACCGCTCTGCCCAATCCTGATATTCTGCAGATACATCATCACCTGCATAATATATTTCGGTAAGAGTACAACCATTCCATTCTTTTTTAAATTCTTCCGTGATTGTGCTTATCGCTAAGGAAATATCTTCCTGTGAATATATTTCTGACTCCATAAAAGGCATTTTCACGTCATCGATTTTTCCACTGTTACAAGCGCATAAACTAAAAAGCAATAAAACACATAATATAACAGATATGAGTTTTTTCATACTGTTTCAACTCCTTAATATAATTTTTACAAATTAATTATAGCACACAAAATGTTTAATTACAATCGGGGACGGGTGTCCCGCCCACACTTCTTCACTCTTACCTATTACTTTTTACTTTCCAAAAATCCTATTCAAAAGTTTTATGAGGTAATAGTGAAGAAGTAAGAAGTAAAAAGTAAAAAGTAAAAAGTAAAATCCCACTTGCTGAACGCAAATGGGATTTTTGGCAGTACGTCTCACTTTAGAACCGGAGTTCGACGAATTGGAATTTATCAGATACGATTACTCATTCAGAATTAATCGGCGGCGCTTATGCACAGAACCATATCGGTTGCCTGCGGCCTGTCGCCAATGTAATATGTACCAAACCGAGTGGCAGTGAATTCATATTCCTCGGAGTATTCGCCATTGATAGGGTTGAACCATTGATATGTATAACTTCCGTTCGGAACGAGGTTTCCGACTGTGCCTGTTTTTATTCCGCCGTAATACTTGGTGTTTGCATTCTGAGCAACGGATTCATCGGTAAACGAATAGAAATATATAACGATTTCGCTGTTATCTTCATTACCTGCATAAGCATAATAAACATTGTTTGCAGGCACAAAATATGATTTATTGTCAAACCTCGGAATAAGATTATACCACTTTGTGCTTTCGAGGAAATCACGCATATATCCGACTTGATATGAGCTCTCATATTCAAGTGCGTCCTGCCATGTTGCGTTGATTTTTTCTTGGCTCGTTATTGTGTCAACGCCGTCTGAACTGTCATTTTCTTCGTCATAAACATTAAGGTAGCTCCAAGTGTCATGGCCGCCCCAACCATAGCCGTACATACCGCTCAGATATGCTGTCCAGCCTTGCATTCTGGAACCGAAGTTTTTTGTCCAGAGATAGCAATACTGACCCTCATAATTAATTGCAGGTTTGCCTTGTGAGTTATACCAGCAATCTTTTTCAACGCGAAAATCGCTTTGCTCCGTTTTTGAAGGATGCCATTGAACAGCGTAAAAATTATGCGATTTTATATCTCTGAAACAGGAAGGCTCCGCATCCTTAAAATAAACCTTGCATTCATCCGTTGCTCCCTTGCCGTTGCCGTAAACCGATGTTGCACCAACGTTTTCCATATGAGCAGAAAGCGGATGGTCATACACATCGTGTTTTGCTATATATTCCGCGATAAGCTTGTAAGGGTTGTTTTCTAATCCCCATTCAGGATGGTTTGTTTCACTCCAATAGAAATCGTTGTCAACCTCTTGACCGAGAGTCCATATAACGGGATATGCGCTGTATCTTGCGACCCAGTAACGGCTGACTTTTTCAAGGTAAGCTTTTGCCGAATCAGACGGTTCATTGCCGTTGAAACCGCCGTTGTTTGAAATCAGAGGCTCAATAAAAAAGGAGAAGAAAAACTGTGCATTTGCGTGAACAAGACCGTTTTCGGCAATGATGCGGAATTTTTCGTCATAGTCTGCAAGTCCTGACTTATCGTCTTCGGTTATGCCGTTTGTGAAATCAAACTTTGCTCCGATAGGTTCACTCTGATATACTGTAAAGCCCTGCGAAACACGCTTTTCGCATATTGTTTTAACCATATCAACGGTTTCGTCACCGAGGCTCCAATGTGTATCACCAAGGTAGAAAAACGGTGTGCCGTCATCATAGGTAAAATACTTATTACCTGCATTTGTTGTGACAAAACCGTGTTTATAGATATCGTATTCGCCGCTGTATTCAGAACAGATAACCTTGCCTGTTCTGCTGTCAAGCGAAGTGTTTTCGGCATCCGTGCAGACAGTTCTGAAATACCAATCACCTTCGGAGGGGCAAGCAAAACGGACTTTCCAGATGTTACCGCCGTCCCAGAAAGCAGGGATTTTATAAAGTCTGCCGTTGCCCCAAAGATGCAGTTCAACATCAACATCATTGAATGGGCTTGCATATGATTTTTCGCTTTCAAAAGCAATTTCATTTGCGACCCAGGTTTCCGCATTTAATGTCTGCTCGGGATTCTCAATCGGCTCGCCTTTATATTCAATCCAAGAATGAGGATTTACCGTTGCAGAGGGTATGTCGGTTTCGTCCGTACCTTTGATTTTGTTAATTAACTTCGCAAAGCAGTTTACAACTATGCCGGTAATTTCTTCTGCTGTGTTTATTATTACAGGTGTACCCGACTTAATCCCGTTTGAAGCATAAGAGGGGAGTATAGTAAATGAAAACATCACAGAAAGGCAAAGAAGTAAGGAAATATGTTTTTTAAATTTCATAAACGCCTCCAAAAATTCTTACTTATCAAACTAATTATATCACATAAAATATGAAATTACAATCGGGTGCGGGTGTCCCGCCCACACTTATTCACTCTTACTTCTTACTTATTCCTTTCCAAAAAATCCTGAATGCGATTTTAGTGAAGAGTGAAGAAGTAAGAGGTAAAAAGTAAAATCCCACTTGCTGAACGCAAATGGGATTTTTGGCAGTACGTCTCATTTTAGAACCATTGTTCTTTCTTTTTATTTTTGTTCATTCTGTCAGTAATTTTAGATTTAATTTTCTTAATTTGCTGTCTTTCTTTTTTGCACCAAAAATTATAAATCAAAATGCTTCCTACAACCATTAAAATAAATATTATTACAGAAAAAACCCAAAGCTCTTTTCTC
>JAZNVB010000020.1:0-12654 GCA_045592585.1 Clostridia bacterium | reverse complement strand
TGGCTCCCCCTGCTGGGCTTGAACCAGCGACATCATGATTAACAGTCATGCGCTCTACCGACTGAGCTAAGGAGGAATATTTAATTAACAATATATATTATATTCACATTTTTAAAAATGTCAATACCCCTTAGCAAAATTTTGCATGTCTTTTTTCGACAATGTGCATTTATGCAGCATTTTCTCCTGATTCAAGTTCACGAACGTCCTGTTCACATTCGGCATATGTATCACCACTGAAAATAAATTCACCAACGGCGTTATATACCTCATAATGTCCGTTTACTGCAATAATATTAAAAAAGTTTTTCATATAAATACAACTCCTTTTTGTTTTTATGTCATTATAATACAACATTATGTGTACTATAAAATGGACACATCTCAAAAAGGAGCTGTTTTTTTTATTGTAAATTTATATCAACATATTCTTCTTTAATCTTGGAATACAAAAACTTCTGGCTTTTATAAAGTCCAAAGTATCCCGACATCATAAAGCTTACTCCGCAGGCGATTGCAAACAACAGAATGGAGTTTCCGCCAAAAACCTCCATAGCCAGAAGCAACGATGCAAAAGGACAGTTTACCACTCCACAGAATAGTGCAACAAAACCGATTGCCGCAGCAAAACCGGGGTCAAGACCAAGAACATAGCCCATAGTGCATCCAAAGGTTGAGCCAATAAAAAATCCCGGAACAATCTCGCCACCTTTAAACCCTGCAGCAATTGTAATAGCGGTAAACAGTATTTTAACCGCAAAGGCCCAAGGCTTTGCCGTGCCGCTTAAGGCTGCTTCAATAACATTCATTCCTGCGCCGTTATAGTCCGTGGTTTGCAACGCTATTGTGAGCAGAACAATTACCGCACCACCGACAAATGCACGCAGATAAATGTTTGGTATCAATTTTTTAATGTAATGCTCACTCTTTTTTATTGCTGTGCAAAAGACAATACTCACCAGTGCACAAAGAACAGCAAGTATAATCACCTTTAACAAAATTTCCGCCGATATATCCATTTGTTTAGCAGCAAAAGAAACCGGCATAATTCCAAACCCAAGCGATGCAAGTTTATATGCAATAATCGAAGAAATTAAACAAGGTACCAATGCCGCATAATGTATAACCCCTACACTTATTACCTCAATGGCAAAAAAAGCTGCCGTAAGTGGCGTTCCAAATAAGGCTGCAAACACAGCACTCATTCCTGACATAACAATAATATGCATATCTTTTTTGTTTAACCGAAGCACCTTGCCCACGTTATACCCAAGGCTGCCACCCAACTGCAATGCCGCACCTTCTCTACCTGCCGAACCGCCAAAAAGATGGGTAATAACCGTACCGACAAAAATCAATGGTGCCATTATCAGCGGAACGTTGTTATCGGTCTGCACAGCCTCGATTACACGGTTTGTATCAATTTTACCCTTTTTGCCAAAAACACCGTACAATACCGCAATTACAAATCCACCAACAGGTAACAACAAAATAAGCCACTCATTTTCTGTTCGCATATGAGTTACATACTCTATACTTTCGTGAAAAAGGCTACCCACTACTCCACCAACAGCGCCTACAACTGCGGCTATAATCAGCCATTTAACAAAGGCTTTTGCATATTCAAATGAGGTTTTAATCTGATTTTTTACAGTTTCCATCATTTTCATCTCCGATTTCCATTAAAAATCCGAATGCCTTTCGGCACCCGGATTTTGTTATTTATTTTTCTGATTTACTCTTTGCTTCAGCAAGCTTTGTGTGACGACGCATCTTAACTTCGTCTGACATAGGCTTGATATCACCGGCTGCAGTAAGCGCCTGACGGGTAAGCAACGGACCAACAAGCTCATAAATCAGCACGGCAAAAAGTGTAATGTTTCGCACCAATGCACCCTGGCTACCCATTTCAACCGAAGCCGCAACAATTGCACACATACCAAGAGCTACGCCCGCCTGAGGGAACAATGTAATACCAAGATATTTGCAAATTTCAGGCGAACACTTTGTTATCTTTGCGCTAAATAATGTACCAAAATACTTACCAAGGCAGCGGAACAGGATATACACAATACCTATTACCACGATTGCCCAATCGGCAAATACATTGAGTTCAAGTTCAGCACCGCTGATAACAAAGAACAGTGCCAAAAGTGGCGAAGTCCATTTATCCGACTTTTCCATCAGGTCGTGTGATAAAGGACAGATATTACAAAATACTGTTCCAAGCATCATACATACCAGTAATGATGAAAAACTGATATGTACATTACCGATATGGAAATCAAGCATTGAAAGCGAAACCGTCAGAAATACAAATGCAATTGTCATATTAAGACGGTTTGTATTTGAATTAAACATCTTTTCAAGCTGAGTAAGCACCCAACCCATTATCGCACCCAATGTAAGTGAACAGATAATTTCAACAACAGGATTTACAATAATTGAAAACAAGTCAAGGTTTCCTGAAAGCATTGTTTTTGAAATACCAAATGATACAGCAAAAACAATAAGACCTACCGCATCATCAAGTGCAACAATTGGCAAAAGCAAATCTGTAAGGGGACCCTTTGCCTTGTACTGACGGACAACCATCAAAGTAGCCGCCGGAGCAGTTGCCGTGGCGATTGCTCCAAGAACAATAGCCTGCGGAACAGTCAGCTTATCAGGCATAATCATGTGAACCACTACCAACGCAAGGTCAACAAACAGAGTTGCAACCAGTGCCTGAAAAACACCAATAACAAATGCTTGTTTACCGGTTTTTTTCAGATCAGACACTCTGAATTCGTTACCAATTGAAAATGCAATAAATCCCAAAGCAACTTCAGAAACAAGCGCAAGTGCTGATACTGCATCATGAGAATTAAAGCCAAGACCGTCGATGCCCAGTTTACCAACACAATAAGGGCCAATTAAAATACCTGCAATAAGATATGCAGTAACCGACGGTAGTTTAAATGGTTTAAATACTCTTGTCATAAGAAGGCCTGCAAGCAGGGCAATTGAAACTGATAATAATGTACTCATTTTTTCGCTTCCTTTTTTTAATAATAATATATACATAACAAGGCAAGTCCGAAAATATAGACAAGTTCGTATGCGAACTTGTCTATCGGGGCAATTGTCTCGAAAAACTAGATTTACGCGAGTACGTTTTGAACAAAACGCACACCTCGAGAATAATATCACATTTTCACAAATAAATCAAGCATTTTTTCAAAAATATATAAATTTAATCTTGACAAATGTTTTATTTTCCTGTATAATGATTTCTGTTGCGAATTTAAATAAGGATCTTTAGCTCAGTTGGTTAGAGCAACCGGCTCATAACCGGTCGGTCCGGGGTTCGAGTCCCTGAAGATCCACCAAAACAAAAAGGACACCATGCGGTGTTTTTTTTGTTTTGGATAATAGTTCAGTATATTACAAAAATCCTTGCAACATAAAAGCTGCAAGGACTTTTTTTATTTATTTACAGGCGCATTGATTTCCGGAGTATAGAAAAAGTCGAACAAAATTGCTAAATTGTTAATATCAATATTGTCATAAATAGGCTTTTTAAAAACTCTTGCCTTTTCATAACCTAACTTTCGGTATATTTCATAGGCAGCATTTGCATCGGGAACATAATCATAACTTGGGTCGGCAAGATATTTTTTCATGCCTTTGACAACCATGTTTCCAATGATAATAAACTTCTCATCGGTATACTGCGGAATTATCACATTTTCCATAGCATAAATGATTTCTGTCATTCTTTTTTCCAGTTCCTCCTGAGCCATGTTTTCTAAATCAACAGGCTGAAAAACCTCTTCAAAATCAATCTCCACAATACATTTTTCAAGTGCCATACACGCCTCACCACGGGTTATCGGCTTGGTTGCTCTGAACCTTCCTCCGTCCTCGAGGGTGAAAACATATGCCGCCACCATTTTTAAAACACTGTCCCGTGCCCAGTCGGACACTTCGTCGGTTATTTCAGGTGTGTAGCACATGTCACCAAGCTGCAGAATAGAATTAAGCATTTTGCATACCTGCTCGCGTGTTACCGCCTCATTTGGTGCAAAGCTTCCGTCACCCATACCGTTAATATATCCCGCCTGAACTGCAACAAGAACATCATGGTAAAACCAATCAGATACATCTACATCTGTAAAGCCATTTTCCGACTCCACATAATACATATACATCTTGTTTATTATGGTAACAAACTCTGCTCTGGTAAGAGTTGCGTCCGGTCTGAATGTGCCATCAGGAAAACCATTTATATAACCTTTTTGCTGCATTGCGAAAATCGCCTTGCCCTGTTCGGTGTCGGCATCAACGTCTGAAAAAACTGCAGCACTTACCGTTGCTGCACCAAGCAACAAACACCCAATGACAATAACAATACTAAGTATCAATCTTTTTACTCTCATAAATTTTCACCTCAAGGTACTCTACTCTTCAAGCAAAGATAAATAGTAAGCTTTTTTGAGATTCTTTTCACCTTCATATGCTTTTCTAATAGTTTGTATTATAGAAGTATCCGCACCCAAATTCTCAAGACCGGCTTTAAGTTCTGCCAGAATTTCTTCAACCTTGGCATCACATTGATTCATAAGTCCAAGAGCCGTGCTCATATGACGGTTAACAATATCCTTTTTGCCGAGAAGATTTTTCTTTTCAACCGGCAACGCCGCATATTCACTCTTAACAGTTTTCTCCATCTGTCCAAGCTGACCTAAATAATATGCCTTAAGACTGTAAAGTTCAACCGTTTTTTCACCAATCAGTTTATTAGCTAATGGATTATTAGTGTCGGAAGCATTGTTCTTAGAATTTTTATATCTGTCATTAAGACCTGCAACGGCTTCTTCAACAGTCAGCTCACCCTTTATAATCTGCTTTTCTTCTTCTGCAGAAAAGTCACTTACCACATCAAAATTTTGATTTTTCAGGTCATTCTCGAGCTTTTTCTTGGTATCATTCATTTCCAAAGCAATCTGCTCTGATGTGCTGGTGAAAGCTTTTACAACCGCACAAATATTATCAAACTGCCAAATGGTAATAGCCACTAATGCCAAAACCAAAACGCCTATGATTGATAATAAAACCACTTTCCATCGTTTCACAACTTCACCCTCTTTTCAAATCTGATACAATTTTTCTATACAGCAACACAAAGAAAACACAACCTAAAACCGTACCTGTAAAATCAACAAAAACGTCGGTGATCTCGGGGCTTCGGCCCGGCACAAACGCCTGCGTTGTTTCATCAAGAACGGCGCCGCAAAAGCCCATCGCCAAAGTTAACGCAGTCACAAGCGATTTTTTGTCAGAATATACTGAAAACAATATCTGACACAAAAAAGCAAAAATAAAAAAATTATAAACATGAGCAGCTTTACGTACAATCGCATGAAACATCTTTCCAGACAACCATGAGTCTTTTTCAACTGCATCCTCGATCTTAACAACGTCATACACTTTTTGGACAGCGTTCACAATCATCTGGCTTTCAGCCTTGGATTCAGTTGCCGATGTTGTCGAAAAAGAACATATAATACAATAATACCCTATCGCAAGCATCCACAATATTATATTGCGAATATGAACAGAAAGATTTTTGTTCAAGCTTTAATATCCCCTTTTTGTCAATATGTTTCAAGTTTTTCTTTAAGTTTATTTTCCCAATAGAAAAATGCACTTGTGCCAATGTCACCTAATTTTTTGTATATAATATCAAACCCTTCACGGAGCAAAGGCGGACGCCTCTCAAGATTGTGGCAATCAGAGCCCATAAACGTTATAAAGCCCTGATTTATCAGTTTAAGCGCCAGACGTTTTGTTTGCTTGTTCATAAGAAAACTGCTGTTAATCTGTATAAGTGCACCGCAGTCTTTAAGTCTGCGTAAAACGTCTGCAGGCTCCTCCTGCTGAAACTCAAAATATCTTTCGACATGAGCAATAATGGGTTTAATTCCCCTTGCAGAATACAGCTTGGTTAAAGTTGTATAAAAATAGCCTGACCATGCAGAAAAAGGCATTTCAACCAGCATATAGCGTGTACCGCTTATGCATAACTTTTCAATATCATCCATGGTATAAAGTCCGGGAATAAATTCAACCTCAGCACCAAGCGCTATTGACGGTCTTTCTGCGTCTGTTTCAGCAAGCAAGGTATTAAGAGATTTTTGGCGCAATTCCAGAAACTCGTCAATTTTTGTCCTGCCGATATAAAAATGGGGAGTTGCAACGATTGTATCAACTCCCTGTTCCGACAGTATACCAAGCATTTTTTTGCTTTCATCAACACTACTGCTTCCGTCATCTAATTTGGGAAGTATATGTGTATGTATGTCTATCATAAAATTCACCATATTTCCGGCCAAACGGCTTGAAATCAATTATTATTTACTGTATCTGCGGCTTGTATAACTATCGTATGAGCCATAGCTGCCATATGAATCATAGGTATAACCACCTGAGCCTGAAGAACGGCGTTTTCTTTTCTTTTTGCCATCTGCCGCATAGTGACGGTAATACTTCTTTTTGTTATTGTTCTTATATTCACCATTTGAGCCAAATACAACGCCGTTAAGAACAAAGCCAAGCACCTTTGAACCTGCAAACTTAATCTGCTTAAGTGCATAACGCATTGCTTCTCTGTCGGTAGAGTTCTGTAAAGCGATCATAACAATACCATGAACATATTTTGAAACAACAATCGTATCAATAACCAGATTTACGGGCGGTGTATCCAGGAAAATATAATCAAAATCCTTTTCAAGCCTTTCAATCAATGAACCCATATTTTCGGAACTGAGAAGCTCAACCGGGTTAGGCGGGATGTTACCTGCTGTAATAATGCTTAAATTATTATATGTTGACTTATGAACAATCTCGTCAATAGAATTAAGACCAACAAGATAGTTGCTAAGACCGGGTGCATTGGGCACATCAAGAAGTCTTGCAAGATTAGGACGTCTGAGGTCGCAGTCAACAATCAAAACCTTAGCATCCATCTCGGCAAAAGTAATTGCCAGATTAAGACAGTTGGTACTTTTACCTTCTGAAGCAAGAGCACTTGTCATTATTATCTTTTTGCAGGAAACCGAGGGTAACGAAAAAATCAGGTTGGTTCTTAACGCCTTGTATGCTTCTCTTACATGGAATGGGGTTTTGTTATTAAGAATTTTTTCACGGATATCCTCAAAATCCTGTGCCATTATTTTGGTTTGCTTTTTTCTGAGGAAGTTACCCGGCATCTGTCTGAGTTTTTGAAACAAGCTTAACTCAAACTGTTGCTGTTCAATTAACTGATTTATTTTATTTTCATCCATTTTCTTTGGCCCCTTTTCGTGTATATTCATAGGCTTTAGATGTACGTCTGTATGAATAATAGCCTGTCTTGTTTGTCAGACCGGAATCCGAAATATCAGGAACAATACCCAATATCGGAAGTTTAAACCACTGTTCAAGCTCGTCTTCGTTTTTAATTCTCATATCAAATAACTCTTTGAGCACAACAAAGATACAGCTCAAAAGCAAACCAAGAGCAAGACCTATAATCATGTTGTTCTGAATATTGGGAGACACCTTAGAACCAGCACTTGCGTAGTCAACCACCTTAACAGAACTACCCTCCAGATAATAACTGATTTCATCAGGAGCAACCTCAGCCAGGATGTTTGCAATCATAAATGTGTTCACCCTGTCAGTATCCCTAACTGTAACCTCAAGAACTTCAGTATTATCAACAGATTCTGCCGTAATCATAGTGCGCAACTGATTTGGATGATAGCTCCCGATTCCTTCTTCTTCAAGTCTTTTCGCCACATTTGAAAGTACTCTGTCACTTTTAATAATTACAACATATGTATCAACCAGCATCTGTGACGTCGCAATATCTCCCGAATTAATCTGACTGCTTTGACCGGGTTTCTTGTTGCTGACGTAAATAGTCACCTTAGACTCATATTCAGGGACAATCATAGTTTCGCTATAAATAATCGAAAGAATACCTGTAATCAAGGTAACCGCGATTATCATGCTGATATGTTTAAAAATTATTTCAACTAACCGTTTTAAATTTAGTTCTTCAAACTGTTCCATAACTACTCCTTGTGATACTTTAGTTATATTTACAATAATTATATCAAATCCGTTATTATTTGTCAACAGAACATAATGTCCTGCTTTGGGAAAATATGTAATAATCAGGTTCTTTTGTCGTAAATCTCGCCTTGGTTTTTCCCCGTAATTTTAAGCAGATAACCTATTGCTGCAAGTACAAGAACACCAACAAGTATACCAAGAAGGGCATTCTTTGATGCATCAGACATACCCGGGCAAACAATAAGAATAAAAATCACCGAGTAAAAAAACACCGTTGCCGCCTTGCCATACCAGTTGGAATGTACCACTATTTTCTTTAAATAGAGAATGCTGCCTGCAATAATCATGGTGAGTTCTTTAATAAGCACAAATCCAATTACCCACCAGGGTATTACATCAATAATAGCCAGACAAACAACCGCAGTAATCTGCATCAATTTGTCAACCAATGGGTCATAAACGCTGCCCACATCGGTAATCATATTAAAATGACGTGCAATCCAACCATCCACAATATCCGTTACTCCCGAAAAAAGGAACAGGGACACAGATATCCAGATGCTTTGGTGGCTTAAAACCGAATATGCAAAAAACGGAATAATAATAAGCCGCACCGTTGTCAAAATATTTGGTATCATTTATTATACTCCCCTATCTTTTGTTGCGTGCACAAAACAATACACTGTACATTATACTACATTTTTTTATATAAATCAAGCAAATTATATTAAATTTATCAACAAAAAAAGCGGATGTTTTTTGACATCCGCAATTTTCAAATGCATAAATCTTTCATCTGTCTAATGATATACATAAAAACCATTTCCGATAATTTTTTGCGATTCAGAAAACACCGTAAAGGCTTGTGGGTCAATTTCTTCAATCTTCCGCTTAAAGGCAACCGTTTCACGTTCTTTGAGAGCACAAAACAACATCTTTTTATCGGTATCTGTATATGCGCCCACAACATCTATTAAAGTAACTCCTCTTGGTGATGTACCCACCAAACGTCTTGCAAGTTCTTCGCCCTTATCACTGATTATAAACGCAATTGTCGAAACATTAAGTTTTGCCATAAGAAAATCCACTGCGTATGTAGACACAAACAAAGCTATTATACCCAAAAGTGTGAGGTCAACCTTTTTAAACACAAGAAGCGATGCAATAATTACTATACCGTCAATGATAAGAAGCAGCTTGCCTATTGGCATCTGTGGAAATTTGTGCTGAACAAGTCTGCCTAAAATATCTGTTCCTCCCGTAGATGCACCTGCAACAAAAGCAATGCCGATACCTACTCCGTATAAAACTCCGCCATATATTGATGCCAAAAAAACATCTGTTGTCAGTGGCGGCAAATATGAAAATATCTGTACAAAAAGTGTCAACGCACCTGCACCGAAAAGAGTTTTAAGTGTAAATGACATACCAAGCACCTTAAGTCCAAGTGCAAGCAAAACTACATTGAGCAGACCAAATGTTATACCTGGCGGAAACGCAAAGGTATGATATAAAATGGTAGAAACACCCGACATACCGCCGCAAACAATTTTGTTTGGGGTGAGCAGAAGGCTGATTGCAGCAGCCGTTATCATTGTACCAAGCAAAGTAAGCAGAATTTCCTTTATCTTTTTCATATCATTTTTCCTTCCTCATATAATATTTTGAAGTTTCGCTTTTGTTATCTTTTCGCTATCTTTTTGTTATCTTTTTTCTTTCTTTTTGCTTTCATCGCACATATAATACCAAAAAAATTGGCAATTGTCAATAAATTTATATATTTATACTTAAAAATAATCATCCCCCGCACACATTGCAGGTGGATGATTATTTATATAGGGAAATTTATTATTTTTCAGAACTACAGTTGCATCCTGTATTCTTATCATTGCAGGACGGACAGCTTTTTGCGTGCGGACAGCCAATACATTTGGTTCCGTTCTTTTTTGCTTTTACTATGTATGCCGCAGCTGTTCCTATAACTATCAGCAAAATTAAAGCAACAATTATGTCTGTCATATCAAAATCTCCTTGAAATTTACACTTTGGAACTTAATGAATATTCCTTTTTAAGCCCTTTATCAGCTTTTGCAATCAAATGTGCTATAATTCCTGCAAAAACAGCAACCGCAATTAACCCGGGAATAAAGCCTGTTCCAAAGTGACCTTCGGTAATAAGGGTGCCTATCTGATATACAAAGAATGCAATTGTGTATCCCGTAGCAAGCTGAAGAGCAATGCCGCCGAACATCCATTTTTTGTCCTTGATTTCAGCATTCATAGCACCGATTGCCGCAAAGCAGGGTGGTGTGTAAAGATTGAACATCAGGCACGCAAGGGCTGCTGATGCACTCAATCCCAAAACGCCGGCCACTTGACCGCCTGCGCCCTCTATTACTTCCAGTGCTTCTGTATCAATGAAGTTTGAAATGCCGTAAACAACCGCCAATGTGCCTACAACATTTTCTTTAGCGATAAAGCCGGTAACAGCTGCTGCCGCCATCTGCCATACACCAAAGCCAAGAGGAATTAACAATACAGCAACAGGTGATGCGATTGAGGCAAGAATTGATGTGTGCTCCATCCCTTCTTCAACAACCTGAAAATTCCAGGTAAACATCTGCATAATCTGAATAACTGCGTTACATACAAGAATAATTGTACCTGCCTTAACTATGTACGCCCAGCCACGTGAGCACATTGAAAGGAATGCCCTTTTGATGCTTGGTGCTTTATATTCGGGAAGCTCCATAATAAAGAAGGATTTTCTGTTTTTGTGTCCTGCGATCTTATTTACAAGCAAAGCCCCCACAAGAATAAGAGCAATGCCAACAAAATACATAAGCGTTCCAACCCAGGATGCATCACCAAAGAATACGCCTGCAAAAAGTGCAATAACCGGAAGCTTTGCACCACAAGGCATAAAGGGTGTCAGCATTGCGGTAGCACGGCGTTCCCTTTCGTTGCGGATTGTACGGCAAGCCATAATTCCGGGAATTGCGCAGCCTGTACCTATAACAAAAGGAATAACCGATTTACCGGACAGTCCAACCTTTTTAAAGATTGGGTCAAGAACAACCGTTGCACGAGCCATATAACCGCAATCCTCAAGGAGTGCAATCAGGAAATACATAACCATTACAAGAGGAAGAAATCCAACAACTGCACTTACACCGCCAATTATACCGTCTATAAGTATCGCCTGAAGAAGGGGATGTGCATTCTCCACCCACACTGCCGCCATTTCGCCAAATGCATCTATCCAACCACAAAGATATTCTGCCAGCCATGGTCCTAAAGTGGACTGAGAAATGTTGAATACCAAAAACATAACAACTGCAAACAAAGGTAGACCAATAAAAGGATTTGTAAGAATCTTGTCAACCTTGTCCTGCTTGTTGACAGTGTTTGTTTTAATCTTTCGGGTTTCAACCTTTGCAACAATCTTGTTTACAAAATCAAAGCGCAGTCTGTCGGCCTTTTCAACCGCTGATTTGCTTGAAAGGTCAACATTATCCTGAACAAAAGGCGCCTTCTGACCTTTCCCTTTAAGAGATATTGCAGCCTTTACAACCTCTGCAAGACCTTTGTCGCTTGTTGTTGTGGATATGGTTTCAATTACCGGACAGCAAAGTGCTTCAGACAAAGCAGCGGCATCAATTTTAGTTTCTTTCTTTATATTTACGTCACTTTTGTTAAGAGCAACCACCACAGGAACACCAAGTTCAAGAAGCTGTGTAGTAAAGAAAAGGCTTCGGCTGAGGTTTGTGGCATCCACAATGTTTACAATTACATCAGGATTTTCATTTTTAACATAAGCACTTGTAATACTTTCCTCAGATGTAAACGGCGACATTGAATACGCACCGGGAAGGTCAACCGCAATAAGGTCTTCCTTAGAGCTATTAAAGCTCTTTTTTATATAACTTTCTTTTTTGTCTACTGTAACACCTGCCCAGTTGCCAACGCGTTCGTTTCTGCCTGTAAGCGCATTGTACATTGTGGTTTTACCGCTGTTAGGATTGCCTGCAAAAGCAATTCTCATAACATATTCCTCCTTTATATATGTTCTTATGAACTAAAATTAACTTAAGTTTATGTAAAATTTTGACTTTCTTTGACAAATTCGGTTAGTGGCAACTAACCCTGCTCTAAAAAAAATCAGAAAAGCACCGGCTCACAACAAAAACACTACACTATAACAATAGCCGACGCCAACTGATTGTCAATATTATATCTGCCATCCTTGATTGAAACAACACATCCACCCTTTGTGTGTGAAATAACTGTAATAGGCTCGCCGCTATAGCATCCCAAAGAAAACAGAAACGAATCAAGCTCTTCATCATCTGTTTCAATCTTTTTAACTATATATTCCTTGCCTTCTGTTGCCTCTGTCAAGTTCATAATTACGCCTCACAATTCAATATCGGTTAGTCACTTCTAACTCTTTGGTTAGTTTAACACAACTAACCGCCTTTGTCAATAGTTTTTGTCCAAAATTTTCAAGAATTATTTTATATATATCCATAATATACATATTTATGTTAA
>JAZNVB010000019.1:0-2786 GCA_045592585.1 Clostridia bacterium | reverse complement strand
CATACACATGATTCGGGCAGACATTGAAACCGAAGTCAGCCCAATAGTGGGAACAGAAAAGCAGTCCGAGGAACTTGTGCATTATCTACTTAACGAATTTGAAACAGACCCAAAGAAAATCTGGCAGTCAAACATCTTTGGCAAATCTCTTCACGAGCTTGTAAACGAAGGCCTTCACAACAAGCTTTACCGTATGCCCGACGACGCACAAATGAAGCTGCAGGAAACCCTTCAAAAAATCATCAACGAAGGCAGCGGTGGTTTAATTTGTATTATACTTTGATAAATTCAAAAAGGTGTGCAAAGCACACCTTTTTGTGTTAAAATCTTAAATTATAAAATCCCATATCCTTTGCTATACGTTCATATTCCTCAAATCTATAACAAAGGGTGTTTGCCGAATGGCTGTCACTGGATAGGATTACTCTTCCGCCTTTTTCGGCAATGTATTTAAGGAACTGTATTTCAGGATACGCCTCTGTGCGATATCCACGTGAGATTGCTCCTGTATTTATTTCAAAGGGCTTACCACATAAAATCAGCTTATCTATTGCCGCCCTTGCTGCAGCAATATAACGGGGGTTTTGTGTATCAAAAAGTCTGTTTCCTTCGTTAAACTTGCACATCAGGTCAAAATGCCCAACAATATCTGCATTTGTCTTGTTTATCACATCGCCAACCAAAGCATAATATTCCTCGGCATATGCATAGTAATCACCATCAAAATAGCTTTCTACATAGCTTTTAAAATGTTCTTCTGCGGAGTCTACATCAAGAAACTTTCCATCTTTTTTTACATAGTGCACCGAACCGATTAGATAATCTGTTTTTATCTGCGGCTTATCAGAAAAATAATCCATTTCAAGGCCGCAAAGAATTTCAATTTTATCTTTATACTTTTCTTTAAGCTCGGTAATATCCTGTGCATACCTTTCAGTATTCTCAAGGGACATACAGTATACTTCCGAAAACGAAGTATATGCATGACCTGAAAACCCGATCCGTGTCATTTTTAAATCAATTGCCGCACGCACCATTTCTTCTAATGTGTTCTTGCCGTCGCAACAGGTTGAATGAACGTGAAAATCCTCTAAAATCATTTTGTCATTTTCTCCTGTTTAACCTTGTGGTCGATTACGTGACGTGATGCAAGCTCCTTGTGGATATCCTCAACCGAAATACCCATTTCAACCATCAGCACCATTACATGATAGCAAAGGTCAGCAATTTCATAAATTGTTTCCTTTTTGTCATCGGCTTTTGCGGCAATAATAACCTCGGTGTTTTCCTCGCCCACCTTTTTGAGTATTTTATCAATACCCTTTTCAAAAAGGTATGTGGTATATGAACCTTCCTTTTTTTCCACCTTTCTGCCGATAAGCAAATTCATAAGCCCCTGAAGCGAAAATTCGTGCAAATCCTCGCTTTGCCACAGTTCCTTTGTAAAACATGAATCTGTGCCTGTGTGGCAGGCAGGACCTTCCTTTTCGACCATAACAACAAGGGCATCATTGTCGCAATCTGCTGTAATTGACACAATATGCTGATAGTTGCCGCTTGTTTCACCCTTGAGCCACAGCTCCTGTCTTGAACGACTCCAGAAACAAGTCAACCCCTTTTCTATTGAAATCTCTAAACTTTCGCGGTTCATATATGCAAGTGTCAATACCTTTTTTGTTACAGAATCCACAACTATGGCAGGTATCAGCCCTTTTTCATCAAATTTAAGTTCGTCAATATTAATCATATTCATAAACATTCCTTTCTCTGTGCTCAAAACACAAAATAAAAGTCTAAAAAAATTGTTCAAATTGCCGCTTTGCAGCGAGTGATGCTGTGCTATGTGCACCGCTCCGAGCAAAAAGTGGTGATATAAGCAAGATTTTTTTGTCTTTTCCCTATATTCTCATATCAATTCCGTTAGCACGGAGTTCTGTTTTCAAATCTCTAATTGCAACCTCGCCGAAATGGAAGATTGAAGCCGCCAGACCTGCATCCACTTTAGGCACCTTTTTGAAAAGCTCCACAAAATCGGCAATTCCGCCTGCACCGCCTGATGCAATTACAGGAACAGACACAGCATTACATACCGCATCAAGCATTTCAAGGTCAAAGCCCTTCTTCACACCGTCGGTATCAATTGAGTTCAGAACAACTTCGCCTGCACCATTATCCACACAGCGCTTTATCCATTCAACAGCTCCCATGCCCGTATTCTCTCTGCCGCCCTTGGCAAAAACACGAAAGACACCATCAACACGCTTTACATCTGCAGAAATTACAACGCACTGGTCGCCATAACGTTTTGCCGCATCATAGATAAGCTGGGGATTTTTTATAGCACCTGAATTCACGCTTACCTTATCTGCACCGCATTTAAGCACACGGTCAAAATCGTCTAAAGTATTTATTCCGCCACCAACAGTAAGGGGAATAAAAATAGTTTTTGCAACCTCTTTAAGTATATCAGTAAACAAGGCTCTGCCTTCAAATGATGCGGTTATGTCATAAAAAACCAGTTCATCTGCACCGCTGTCGCTATACTGCTTTGCAAGCTGCACCGGATGCGAAACATCCGACACACCTTCAAAATTTACACCCTTTACCACTCTGCCGTCACGAACGTCAAGACAGGGGATTATTCGTTTTGTTATCATTCTGCCACCTCTATTGCTTCCTTCAATGAAATTGCCTTTGTATAATATGCCTTGCCAATAATCGCACCGTAAAGGTTCATTTTGGTTAAAGCCTTTACATCATCAATTGTGGAAACACCGCCCGATGCC
>JAZNVB010000018.1:0-1614 GCA_045592585.1 Clostridia bacterium | reverse complement strand
ACCGTCTGCATTAAGTCCTTTGTTTTGGGTTACAAGAGAATAGGTGTTTTCGCCTGTTTTCTTATGAACGGCAGAATCAAAGGTATAATAAAATCTCTCATTTTCTTTGTTGGGGGTAAACTCTGCCAAAGAAACTTTATGCTGGTCGTGAGAGGTAGCAGTTATATCATAGCTGTTGTTCCAGAAAAGGCGGGTGTGTCCGTCCGCACCAATGTGTCTCTCATCGGTTATTCTGGAGGTATCGTTAATGCTGTTTCCTGCAACCCTTGTAATATTAAATTCATTAAGGTCTGAACGGAGCCCTGTTTCATATACAAGGCGGATAGGAGCAATGTTCTCAGCATTTTCAATGCTAATCTCAACATCGGTTGCGGTGTCAACATTTGTTCCCTTCAGAGAAACTAAATAGGTTACCATCGGAACTAACGAAGCGGGGATTTTCCAGGAAACTGTTTCTTCGCCCGTCTCGATATTGGTTTTAACCTGAACCGTCATATACATCATATCGCTGTTTTTGATGCTTCCTGTGGTCTCGCCCAAGAAACCGTAAGACCTGATTTTATAAACAGCGTCTGCGGGGGCTATAGAGGTAGCGCTTTCATCCCAATGCTTGAGATAGGTGCCGTCTGCCTTGGCATACCAACCGATATAGTTTGACCAATCGTCAGGACCGTTATATTTCAACTGACCGCTTGCAAAGGCATTTGCAACTAAGGCCTGAGCATCTGCAGTTTCCGAAATGCCGAGTCTTGTTTTAACTGAACGAATGAATTCGTTGCCCAAATCGGTTGGACTATCGGGAGTTCCAAGACCGTCTGAGGAAGTATCGGCAAGCTTTGAAGCCATCATATGACCGTCATATAGGGTATCTCCTAAAAGGATACCGTTAATGTGTTCAACTTCCATATATTCGCCGAGAGTATCGGTGAATTCAACATAACCCGAGAAGTCGGGGCTTCCGCCTTCAAGATGGGTAGGATAATAACGGGACTGGAGGATAATTTCTTCAACGAGACTTTCGAATGCGGTTGTAAGACCGTCTTCGGAGGCTGAGAAATACTCATCAACATAGGATTTGCTTGTTGCATAGGAACTTTTGTCGATGGTGATATTTGTGCTTCCACCGTTACGGCCTTCAACAGAAACCTGCATCGTGTTGGAGGATTTGTCGTTATATGTGTTCCAAAGCGAATCGGTTACGGTTGTAGCATCAGGGTTCAAAACACTTGTTGCAGTGTTTCTTGCTGTGTTGCCTGAGATGGAGCCGAGGTTAAAGCCAAGTGTATAGAAAAGGCTTCTTCCTGCTCCGTTTTCATCGTGTATTCTGTATTTATTTTCAATTCTGTTTTTGATATAAGAAGCAGTCAGCTGAACTAAGAAGCCCTGACCAACGGTGATATTGCTGTCATTTCCGTCTCCAAAGTCAGCACCTTTAGTATTCCAAGTGCCATAAGTTTGCTCTTCAACATTATCGAAATCACTGGCGCCCATGGTCGGAGCACCGTCAGACATTAAAACAACAATCGGCATACGGTATTCACCTGTCTGCCAGTTGTTATCGCCGATAACAATTTCACTGTCGGGAACTTCATTAAACATTTTATAAGCTTCCCA
>JAZNVB010000017.1:0-25035 GCA_045592585.1 Clostridia bacterium | reverse complement strand
TAAATCTTCTGTTGGAAAATAATCATGGTGATAATAATATTCAAGAGAATTTATTTGAGGTTATTTTCTGGACTGTTGATAGTCAAGAATCAAAGTGGAAAATGACGAGTGCGGGAATAGATTATATAAATAAGTGGATTGTATTGATAGAAGACCTAGCAAAAAGAGCTGAACTTGAAGTATGCCTTATTGATTTAATAGAATCTGTTGAGAATGATGCCCCGAAAGGTGCAATGCCATTTAGTTTATTTAATTCCGAGGGTGGAATGGAACTGTTTATGGAAGAGAAGCGAAAACAGCAAAAAAGTATTTCAACAGTCGAAACACCTTTCAATGATTATATGAATGCTCGAAAGGAAAAGAATGCCGTAATCGAAGAAATCGTAGAAGCAGAGGAGAATAGTCAAAACTTATTCAATGTAGTAAAGCTGGAACAATGTAAAAAAGAACTTGATGAATTGATCGGACTACAATCTGTAAAGTCAGAAGTTGTTAATTTAACAAATCTTGTACAAGTTCGCAGAATACGGCAAGAAAGGGGTATAATAGTTCCTGAAACATCTCAACATCTTGTTTTTACTGGAAACCCTGGTACTGGGAAAACAACTGTGGCTCGAATGATTGCTAAAATTTACAGTGCGTTAGGATATTTAAGTAAAGGGCATTGTGTTGAAGTCGACAGAAGTGAACTTGTTGCAGGATATGTAGGTCAAACAGCCATTAAAACTCAAAATATTATCGACAAAGCTATGGGCGGTGTTTTATTTATTGACGAAGCATATTCTCTCTATGTGGAAAAATCTGAAAATGATTTTGGCCGTGAAGCCATTGAAGTTTTGCTCAAGGAAATGGAGGACCATAGGGATGATTTCGTA
This sequence comes from Clostridia bacterium, assembly GCA_045592585.1. Classification (GTDB taxonomy): domain Bacteria; phylum Bacillota; class Clostridia; order Monoglobales; family Monoglobaceae; genus SIG440. Next base: position 24,160 of record JAZNVB010000017.1, on the reverse strand, counting down.
GTTATTGTTGCTGGATATGATGAACCTATGAGAAGGTTTATTGATTCAAATCCTGGGTTAAAGTCTCGCTTTAATAAATATATTAATTTCCCTGATTATACAGGAGAAGAACTTTTTAATATATTTATATCATTTTTGGAGAAGAATCAATACCTTATTCAAGCAGAACTTGTTCCGATTTTGGAAGAATATTTTGAAAAAGTATATATTAATAGGTGCAGTAATTTTGGTAATGGACGCGAAGTGAGAAATATTTTCGAGAGATTAATTGAAATACAGTCGGGAAGGATTGTAGATATAAAAAATCCTACTAATGAGGAGCTTACAACTATTACTGTCGATGATTTTTTACAAATGTAAAAAACGATAATACCACAAATGTTTTTTGCTTTAACTGAACACAAGCTATTATTTAAAAACATTGGCATCTAGATTATACAGCCTTTATAGTAAGATTGTCGGATATTGACGAAAGCGAGGAAGATACATGAAAAAAACATATATAACATCAATGCCAAATCGTATTGGCGCATTTTTAAAAGCGAGTAAGTGCTTTTCGGCATTAGGAATTAATATTACTCGTGTAAGTTACAACAAGGCGGTAGATTCGCATACGTTGTTTATAGATGCAGAAGGAACTGAGGAGCAACTGAAAAAAGCAGATAGCGAACTTGAAAAGATTGGTTATCTGCAAAGTAGTGACTCGAAAACAAGCATTGTTCTGTTGGAATTCTGTCTAAAAGATGTTCCGGGAAGTGTTACGGATGTTTTGACTCTTATTGACAGCTTCAATTTTAACATATCATATATAAGTTCACAAGAGAACGGAACAAGTTATCAGTATTTTAAGATGGGCTTGTATGTTGATGATTCTCAAAAAATATCTGAATTTTTGAAGGAAGTTGAAAAAATATGTAAGGTTCGAATGATAGACTATAATAGCTCAGAGAAGGTTTATGATAATAGTATTTTTTACAGTACATATGTTATGGGACTGGCGCAGATTATGGGGTTAACCCCCGATATAAGCAAGGAACTTTTAGTACATGTTAATCTTGCTATGCAGACGTTGGACGAACAGGGCTTATCTCCGTATCGTACCTTTGACAGTATCAGCAAATTTGCAGAATTACTTGGTGCTTCAAAGGGAAGGAATTTTTCTCCTCGCATAACCAAACACAAAATCACCGAAAAGACCGAGATAATATTGATAGAACCTCCTTGCGGAAGTAATACAATCATTATAAACAGCGACAGAAAATATTTGTTTATAGACAGCGGTTATGCTTGCTATAAAGAAGAAATGCTAAGAGTATGGAAAGAGATTATACCAGAATTTAATGAGATTAAGAAAACAATACTTATAACGCATGCCGATGTTGACCATTGTGGACTATTGCCACTGTTTGATGAAGTTATTGCCAGTCATAAAACCGCAATGTGCTTAAATAAAGAATATAATGGAAAAGACGGGTATAGAGAGGAAAATTCTTTGCACAAACCGTATGTTAATATTTGTAAATTACTTACTTCGTATAAAACGGTAAATCCCGATAAGGTTACAGCATTGTGGGATGATACAGAAAATCCTGAAGAACCTCTTACTCAAATTGGCTTTTTCGATTTTGGAGAACTTCATTTCGAAGTGTACGAGGGACAGGGGGGACACCTACCCGGTGAAATCGTTCTTATTGACTATCGAAATCATATTGCAATTACCGGAGATATTTATATCAATGTCCACGGATTGACGAAAGAACAGGCAGAATACAACCAGTATGCACCTATCCTTATGACATCTGTTGATACAAACCCGGAGCTTTGTGCAGAAGAACGAAAGGCAATTATGCAAAGGCTGGGAATAGGGAAATGGCAAATTTTTGGGGCACATGGATTTAAAAAAGACTATTCGGTAAATATTTGATTTTACCGCTTAACTTGAAACGGATGACCATAAAAACATTGGTACCTAAATTATACAGTCTTTAACGGAGGAATAGAAATACTGTTTACAAAAATTTTATAGCATAAATAATAGTTTGTAAAGGAGAAAAGAAAAATGAAAGAGATTAAAACGAATAATGCGCCTTTGGCAATTGGGCCGTATTCGCAAGCCATTGTAACAAACAATATGGTTTTCACATCAGGACAAATTCCTGTAAACCCCGCAACGGGAGAAATACCTGCTGATATTGATGCGCAGGCAAATCAGGTTTTTACCAATCTGAAGAATTTGCTTGAAGCATCGGGCTCAGGCATTGATAAAGTTGTTAAAACAACTGTGTTTATTAAGAATATGAATGATTTTGCAACGGTAAATAAGATTTATGAAACATATTTTACCGAGCCATATCCGGCACGTTCTTGCGTGGAGGTTGCAAAGCTACCTAAAGATGTGCTGATTGAAGTTGAGGCAATTGCCGAAGCTTAATGTGACAGTTTGAGGAGGAAATACATAATGGAGAGTTTAATGCTATCATTTAATGCAATTGCACCGATTTTTATTTTGATGTTTCTTGGATATGGTCTTAAAAAATTAAAGGTTGCCGATAAAAAGACTTTTGATGCCATAAACAAACTGGGGTTTAACGTATTTTTGCCGGTGTTGGTTTTTTATAATATTTATAAGACTGATATAGCAAGCGTTTTAAATGTAAAGCTTATCTGGTTTTCGATTGTTGGTATTATAGCTGTTTTTGCGATTGGATATTTTGTGGCAATAATATCTACAAAAGACAATGCTAAACGGGGAGTAATGCTGCAGGGCTTTTTCAGATCAAATTTTGCGTTGCTTGGCATACCTTTGGTTGGATATATCTACGGCGAAAATTCAGGCGGCTTGACATCTTTGATGCTTGGCATTGTAATCCCTGTATTTAATGTTCTGGCAATCACGGCTCTTGTGAGTTTTTGCGGTGGGCAGGGGAAGGTGAATATCTGGCAGATTTTAAAAGGTATAATAAAAAACCCCCTTATTATTGGCTGTTTGGTGGGAATGGCGTTTTTGTTGACCGGAATAAAACTGCCCGGATTATTGGAAAAATCTGTGAAGGATATTTCGTCTGTTGCCACTCCGCTGGCTATAATTGTGCTTGGTGCGGAATTTGAATATTCAACCATTAAGGAAAGCCTGAAGGAGCTTTTAATTACTGTGAGTGCAAGGCTCGTTTTTGTACCGCTTATTATGATTCCGATAGCTGTTTTGCTGGGATTTACCGGAGAGGAGCTTGTGTGTATTCTGATTACATTTGCCTCGCCGGCTGCGGTGTCGTCATTTACCATGGCACAGCAAATGGGCGGCGACGAGCATCTGGCGGCACACATTGTTATTATGTCGTCAGCATTCTGCCTGATTACCTTGTTTGGCTGGATTTTTGTACTTAGTTATTTGAATTTGCTGTAAAAATTAAAAAATAAAAAGGGGTATATTATGTTAAAAATTAAGTTGAATATAATAAAGAATCAACTACTCCGACGGCAAGGTTGTATCGGTTAATATTCAGTAGCTGTCTGAACATTGAGGGGGAACTAAAAAAATGAAAAAATGCCGTATAACTGTAATGAAAATGGCTCGGTATGATGATTTGATAGAGAAATTTGAGAACCCCATAGAGCACGCCTGCGATTTAAAGGAAGGGCAGGTCTTTATTGCAAACGGCTGGGAAAAGCCTGAGGGACTATGTAACAGTGCGTGGGAGAGTATGTCACCCTTTGTGCTGGCTCTTTCGTGCGGCGGTGAAAATTTCTATGACGGTTGGATGAAAAACCCAAAAACGGCAATGATTTCCTGCAACGACGGATTCAGACCGGTAAGTTTTTATATTGAGGCGCTTGAAGAATAATAATTAAGAAGAGTTGCACCATTTTTGCTGGTGCAGCTCTTTTAGTTATTATGGCATATGATTGACAAATCAGTGAATTTGATATACAATGAGAATATGTATTTTTAGGGAAAAATTCCTTGAAAAAAGGTTATCATAAAAATAAAAAACGGAGTTGAGAAAATGGAGAATACTCATGAATTCAAAGTTAAATTAAGTAAGATTATCAGTGAGTTCAAGCTTGAAAAAGTATTTGTGGCAGATGAGAATGTTTATATCGAAACAGCCGATGTCAACAGACCGGGGCTACAGGTAGCAGGTTTTTTTGATTATTTTGAGCCAAAGAGAATTCAGGTTATGGGTATGGTTGAAAATACCTATCTTGCATCATTGGACTCTGCAGAGAGATATCAGAGAATAGAAGAGTTTTTCAGTAAAAAAATTCCGGTTGCTGTTGTGACAAGAGGTATGGAAATTTTTCCTGAAATGATCGAACTTGCCCAAAAGTATCAAATAAGTATTCTAAGAACACCCCTTGGAACTTCTGCATTTATGAGTGCGCTTATTGCGTTCCTTAATATAGAGCTTGCTCCCAGAATTACACGCCACGGCGTTCTGGTGGAGGTTTATGGCGAAGGTATTCTTATCCTGGGCGAAAGCGGAATAGGCAAGAGTGAAGCGGCTGTTGAGCTTATGAAGCGTGGTCACCGTCTTGTTGCCGATGATGCCGTTGAAATCAGACGTGTATCCTCAAAGACACTGGTTGGCAGTTCGCCGGAGATTATCAGGCACTTTATTGAAATGCGCGGTATAGGTATTATTGATGTAAAGAAAATCTTTGGTATGGGTGCCGTAAAGGATACCGAAAAGATTGACCTTGTAATTCAGCTTGAAACATGGCAAAAAGACAAACAGTATGACAGACTTGGTTTAGTTGACAACTATACCGAAATTTTGGGACTAAATGTTCCGTCACTTACCATACCTATCCGTCCCGGCAGAAACCTTGCGGTTATTTTTGAAATTGCAGCAATGAACAACCGTCAGCGCCGTATGGGATATAACGCAGCAGAGGAACTTAACAACCGCCTTATCGAACAGATGGGTGCAGAAGAGGATTAAAACTGAAGAAAGGATTACTGATGAAAATTCTGACAGATGTTCACACACATACAAACATATCTTCCCATGCATACAGCACTCTTTATGAAAATATGTGTGCGGCAAGGGATAAGGGGATTGAGCTTGTTGCTATGACAAATCACGGGCCATCAATGCCCGACTCGCCTCATTGGTGGCACTTTGCATATTTCAAGGCGATTCCCCGCAACATTGAAGGGGTAAAACTGTTGTGCGGTGTGGAGGCAAATGTGACCGACCGCACAGGCGAATTGGATTTGCCGCCTGAAATTCTTAAAAGCATGGAGCTTGTTATAGCATCAATTCATAACGACACCTATCACGAAGAAAAGGGCGGTGACCACACCGAAACATGGCTGAATGTAATAGACAGCCCCTATGTTGATATACTTGGGCATATAGGCTCGCCGGATTATATTTTTGATATAGACAAGGTTATTCCCTATGCAAAGGAAAAGAATGTCTGTATAGAAATCAACAACCACACTTTCATATCAAGACCGCAGAATATAGAACGTTGCCGTGAGATAGCAGAGGCATGCAAAAAGTACGGTGCGCCGATAGTTGTAAATTCGGATGCTCATTTTATGGCAGGAATAGGTTGTGTTAACAATGCGGTGGCTATGCTTGAGGATATGAACTTTCCTGAAGATTTAATTATGAATTTAAATGCCGAAAGATTCATAAAATATATATCGGCAAAGAAAAACAAAGTCTTTGAATTTAAAACCTTTGATGAATAATCGGAAAGGTGAAATCAATTATGCGTGAAATTTTTGAAAATATTCTTGGCAAGGAAAATGTTCTTGCCGAAGAGCCTATGAGCCGTCACACCACCTTTAAAATAGGCGGCAATGCAGAATGGTTCCTGATGCCCAAAACAAAGGAACAGTTGCTTAAAACTCTTGAAATCGTTTACGGTATGGAACTTCCCAGCTTTATACTGGGCAACGGTTCAAACTTGCTTGTGGGCGATAGCGGAATTCGTGGAGCTGTTATATGTCTTAAAAATATGGATGCAATAGAAGTCTGCGGCGATGAGATTTATGCCCAGGCAGGTGCAATACTTTCACGGGTATCAACTGTGGCAGCAAATGCAGCTCTTGCCGGAACAGAGTTTTCGTCGGGAATACCCGGCTCGGTTGGCGGTGCAGTTTTTATGAATGCTGGGGCTTATGACCATGAAATGAAAGAGATAATCAAATCTGTAGAATATATGGATATGCAGGGGAATTTTTTTGAAATTCCTGCAGAAGAATGTGAATTTGGGTATCGCACAAGCAAGTTTGCAGGTGGAGATTATATAATTCTTGGTTGCACCTTAAAGCTAAAACACGGAAACGTTGACGAGATAAAAGCAAAAATTGCCGACTATACACAAAGAAGGGTGTCAAAACAGCCTATCGAGAAACCCAGTGCAGGTAGTACATTTAAAAGGCCAACAGGGTATTTTGCAGGCACACTTATTGAGCAGGCGGGGCTTAAAGGTTATTCCATAGGCGGAGCACAGGTGTCTGAAAAACATGCGGGTTTTGTTATTAACACCGGTGGTGCAACGGCAGAGGATGTTTTAAATCTAATAGAACATATCAAAAAAACAGTATTTGAAAAATTCGGCGTTATGCTTGAGCCTGAAGTTAAAATGATTGGCGAATTTTAAACAGAAAGGAGACACCGCAGATGAAATCATTTTCTAAAATGACAAAGGAAGCACTTTGCCGCACAGACTGCGGTGAACTTTGCTGTTGCGAGGCAGAGATGATGGGTATTCTTATGTTTGCAGGCAGATTCAAGGGCAATCAGGTAAGAGTATCCCTTGAAAGTCGCGAAGCTGTTGAAAGGTTCGGGATGCTTGTCAAAAAATGTCTTGGTGTTGAAATTGTAATAGAGAGTCTTAAAAGCAGTTTTTTCTGCACGTTGACAGATAAAAGAATTCTTTCAAAAATAATCGAATACGAGAGTTCGGGCTCGGAAATTGCAGAAACTATTGCAAAAAACGAATGTTGCCGTAGTGCATTTTTAAGAGGTGCATACCTTGGCGGCGGAACAATGACCGACCCACAAAAAACATATAACATGGAAATGGTCACCTACAGCAAAAAAATTCACGACCAGTTCAAAAAGCTTTTGCAGGATATGGGGCTGCCTTTAAACAGTATGGTTAAAAAGAACAGCTTTGTGCTTTATACCAAAAACAGCGATATAATATGTGATGTTCTTGCCTATATGGGGGCATTTGGGCCGCAGATGGAGATTTTAAATATAAAAATCGAGCGAGAGGTCAGAAGCAACCTGACCCGGACTTCAAACGGCGAAACAGCAAATATGGACAAGGTAATCGAGGCATCCAGCCGACATATGACGGCAATCGCTAAGATTGAGGAGCGAATCGGTCTTGATAATCTTCCTGACGAACTGCGTGAGATTGCTGTTATGCGAAAGGAAAACAAGGATTTAAGCCTTGTGGAGCTTGGTAAAAGATTGACTCCGCCCTTGTCAAAATCGGGGGTAAATCATCGGCTGAAAAAGCTCCTTGATATTGCAGAGAAACTTTGAGATAGAGAAAGAAAAGGTACACAAATATGGCATTTGCACATTTACATACACACACAGCCTTCAGCCTTCTTGATGGCGAGGGTACAATAAAAAAAATACTTGACCGCGCCAAAGAGGTTGGACAGACTTCTATGGCGATTACCGACCATGGCTGTATGTTTGGTGTGATTGACTTTTACGAATATGCAAAAAGTATCGGTATCAAGCCGGTTTTAGGTTGTGAGGTTTATGTTGCGGCTCGTGGAAGGCATGACAAAATCCACGAACTTGATGCATCAAGCTCTCACCTTATTTTGCTTGCAAAAAATAATGAGGGCTATAAAAATCTGATGAACATTGTTTCAATCGGGTATGTTGAAGGATTTTATTATAAACCCCGAATTGATATGGAAGTGTTGCGCCAAAACAGCGAGGGAATAATTGCCCTTAGTGCCTGCATGATAGGTGTTCTTTCAAAAAAGATATTAAACGGCGACTATGATGACGCAAAGGAATCTGCCCTTGAGTTTATTGATATTTTTGGAAAAGAGAATTATTTTATAGAGATTCAGGACCACGGAATTTTTGAGCAAAAGATGCTTAACCGTGAGCTTATTCGTCTTGCCCGAGAGCTTGATTTGGGGATTGTTGCAACCAACGATATACATTATGTTAAACGTGAGGATGCAGAGTTTCAGGACATACTGATGTGTATTCAGATGGGCAAAACCGTTACCGATGATGACAGAATGAAAATGACCACGCAGGAGATGTTCGTTAAATCAGAGGATGAGATGCGAGAGCTCTTTTCATACATTCCTGAAGCTCTTGAAAATACTCAAAAGATTGCGGATATGTGCAATGTGGATATTGAATTCGGCAAGCTGCACCTTCCTGAATTTGCCCTTCCCGAGGGCTACACATCACCACAGTATTTGCGCAAGCTGTGTCTGGATGGCTTTGAAAAAAGGTATCCCGATGCAAATGATATTTTGAGAGAAAGACTTGAATATGAACTCAGTACCATTGAGGCAATGGGTTATGTTGATTACTTTCTTATTGTATGGGATTTTATTCACTTTGCCCGTGAGAATGGCATTATGGTAGGTCCCGGCAGAGGAAGTGCCGCAGGCAGTATAGTTTCATACTGTCTTGAAATTACAAATATAGACCCCATAAAGTATGAGCTGATTTTTGAAAGATTTCTCAATCCTGAACGTGTAACAATGCCCGATATTGATATTGACTTTTGTTATGAACGTCGGGGAGAGGTAATTGATTATGTAAATAAAAAGTACGGAACAGACAGGGTTGCACAGATTGTTACCTTTGGAACAATGGCGGCAAAGCTTGCAATCCGTGATACAGGAAGAGCCCTTGATATGCCATATAGCTTTGTTGACAGCGTGGCAAAGCAAATCCCAAATGAACTGAATATTACAATCAAGGGAGCTCTTGAGGAAAACAAGCAGCTTAAATTTATGTATGACACCGACCCTCAGGTTAAGCGGTTGATTGATATATCTTCCGAATTTGAAGGTTTGCCAAGGCACACATCAACCCACGCTGCCGGTGTGGTTATCACCCGTGAGCCGGTGCAGACATATGTTCCCCTTTCAAGAAATGATGATGTTATAACAACCCAGTTTACAATGACAACAATCGAGCGCCTGGGACTATTAAAAATGGACTTTCTTGGTCTGCGCACACTTACTGTCATCCGTGATGCGGTAAACAATATAAAGCTGACCCACGGAATTGATGTTGATATGGATAAGGTGGATATGACCGACCCTGAAACCTTTGCCCTTATATCAAAGGGCGATACCGACGGCGTGTTTCAGCTTGAAAGCGGTGGCATGAAGGAGTTTATGAAGGAGCTTCGTCCAAACTCCATTGAAGATATAATTGCGGGAATTTCACTTTACCGTCCGGGACCAATGGATTCCATTCCCCAATACATTGCCAACAAAAACAGCGGAAATATTAAATATAAGCATCCGATGCTTGAGCCCATACTTAATGTAACCTATGGCTGCATTGTGTATCAGGAGCAGGTTATGCAGATTGTGCGTGAGCTTGGGGGATATTCTCTTGGACGTGCCGACCTTGTGCGCCGTGCAATGTCAAAAAAGAAAACCGATGTAATGGAGCAGGAACGCAAAAACTTTGTATATGGTATAAAGAACGATGTGGGCGATGTGGAGGTTGAAGGTGCAATCAGCCGTGGTATTGACGAGCAGACTGCAGTTTCAATCTTTGATGAAATGATGGATTTTGCAAAGTATGCCTTCAATAAATCCCATGCGGCGGCGTATGCATTTGTTTCCTATCAGACGGCGTGGCTTAAATGCCACTACCCCACAGAGTTTTATGCGGCATTGCTTACTAGTGTTTTGGGTAATTCCACAAAAATTACCAAGCATATCACCGAGGCGAAAAAACGTGGAATAAAGCTGTTGCCGCCGGATATAAACAAGAGCTTTACAAGCTTTGTCCCTGAAGGCCAGGATATACGTTTTGGTCTTGCGGCTATAAAGAATGTAGGCTCAGCCTTCATTGACGATATGGCAAAGGAACGTAAGGAAAACGGCGAGTTCACATCCTTCAGGGAGTTCTGCAAACGGATGGCGCCAAAAAAACTGAATAAAAGACTTGTGGAGTCTTTGATAAAAAGCGGAGCCTTTGATAGCCTTAACCTTCACCGTTCTGTGCTGCTCAGCGTTTATGAAAGTGTTATTGATTCGGCTGTTCGTGAACAAAAGAATGCTGTTGAAGGTCAGCTTGACTTCTTTAGTTTGTTTGAGGAAGAGGAGGCTGTTCTAAAAGACGACTTCCCCACCTTTGCCGAGATGCCAAAGCGTGATTTGCTCAACGCCGAAAAGGAGTATATGGGCGTGTATGTATCGGGGCATCCCCTTGACGGCCTTGAGGATATTATTAACCGTAGCTCAAGCACCAATGTTCTTGAAATTACCGAAAACGAAGACGGAAAGTTTGTATCCGATATGAAGGTGAAAATCGGAGGAATGATTTCCAAGCGCCGTGAACAGCTTACCAAACGTGGCGACCTTATGCTTTATGTGACTTTTGAAGATATGACAGGAGAAATAGAGGTCATTGTGTTCCCATCTCAGGTCAGAAGATTTGATGCAGTTCTTCAGGAGGAAAACATATGTCTTCTTAAGGGTAATCTTGATGTTCAGGAAGAAAAACTGCCCAAAATCAGGCTGGAGGAAATAGAGCTTCTTGATACCTCGGTTCTTGATTTTAAGAAGCTTTATCTCAAATTACAGTCCGGCGAAAAGGAAAAACTGGAGAGAGTTAAGGCGATACTCAGTGGCGAGGGCGGCTCTGTTCCTGTTTTAATTTATTACGAGGATACCAAGGAAACCTTGCAGGCACCACGGTCGATGTGGATTAAAAACGACAAGTGTATTCCTGCACTTATTGGAGTTCTGGGCGAAGACTCTGTTAAAAAAGTAAAATAACCGGAGGTCAGATAACCTTGACAAAATATTTGATTAAAAGATGGACAGCAAAAAGTGATATCACATCTGCTGAGGTGCGTACAAAGGTCTGTATGACTGCAGGGATAATGGGGATTATATGCAATCTGTTGCTGTTTGTTCTTAAATTTGTGATAGGTGTATTTATGCACAGTATTGCCATAATATCGGATGCGTTTAACAATCTTTCGGATACGGGTTCGTCGGTTGTGACAATTATCGGTGCAAAACTCAGCCGCAAAAAGCCAGACAAGGAGCATCCTTTTGGCCATGGCAGGTACGAGTATATCTCGTCACTTATAGTATCGTTTATTATAATTCTGGTGGGTATTGAATTGCTTAAAGGCTCGGTGCAAAAGATTTTTAATCCTGAAGCCATTGTTATGTCACCATGGCTTGTGGGCTTTCTTTGCCTGTCGTTGCCGGTGAAATTCTGGATGTACCGCTTTAACTATTCTATGGGTAAGGCGGTTAATTCAAGTGCTGTTCTTGCAACGGCAAAAGACAGTCTTAATGATGTGGTGGCAACGGCTGCAGTAATTTTTACTGCGGTTGCGGGTAAATTTATTGATTTTTTGCCCCTTGACGGAATAGTGGGTACTGTTGTTTCGCTGATGATTATTTATTCCGGTTTTGGTATCACAATGGATACAATAGGCCTTTTGCTTGGAACAACTCCTGACCCTGAACTGAGCAAGCATATACGTACTATAATAATGGAGGCCGAGGGTGTTGTGGGAGTTCACGACCTGATTGTGCATGATTACGGCCCCGGCAGAGTTATTGCGTCTGTTCATGCAGAGGTTCCTGATAACTGCAATGTGGTTGAAATCCACGAGGTTATTGACGCATTGGAGCATAAAATCAATGATGAGCTTGATGTTCATATTGTAATCCATATGGACCCTATCTCGGTTGATTGCGAGTATACGGCGGCAACAAAACTCCGTGTGCAGGAAATTATAAAATCAATTGATAACAGAATGAATATTCACGATTTCCGTATGGTTGACGGAAACAATAACATCAATCTGATTTTTGATATTGAAGTTCCGGCGGATTTTGGCGACACAGATGGGCTAAAGGCAGAGGTAAGCAAAAGGCTCGCGGAGCTTGACAGCAGATTTAATGCGGTTATTGACATTGATACAATGTTTTGCTAATAAAAATAAACAAATTATAGACATAATATTACATAAAATACTTGCAAAATTGCCAAAAACGTAGTATAATTATTACAAGGAAACATAAAGTGTGTTTTCTGCAAGATTATCGGAACGGAGGCAAGAAGTATGAAGTATAACGTAATTTGCAAAAAAGTGGAATTGTCTGACAGCAGAAAAGAAAAATTGTTGAGCAAGATAAAAAAACTTGACAAATTTTTCGATGCAGATTTGGAATGTAAAATCCTGATTGCAGAGCAGAAAAGCGAAATCGTTATGGAAATTACATTCGTAAACAAAGGCTTTGTTTTCAGGGCAGAGGCGCGCAACAAAGATCTTTTGATTGCCGCTGATGATTGTTTGGCAAAGCTTGACAGACAGATAAGGAAAAACAAGACAAAACTTGCAAAACACTTGCGCCAGCCCGGCATTGAGGATTATGCGTCGGTTGTTGAAGCTGCTGACGATGTTTCTGATGAGGACAAGGAATTCAGTATTATTAAGAAAAAGAAGATTGAATCCAAGCCTATGACTGCAGAGGAGGCAGTTCTTCAAATGAATATGCTTGACCACGATTTCTTTATTTTCCGTCAGGCTGAAACAATGAGACTTGAAATTGTTTACAAACGTAAAGATGGCGACTATGGACTGATTGAAGTTGAATAAGAACAAATAATGTAAATTTAAGGCCTTGCAAAACTTCGGTTTTGCAAGGCTTTGCAACATATAAAAAATACTCAAGGTGACAAAATGATAAGAAAAAACATAAAGAAAATTATTGCGGTTTTGGCGGTTGTTCTGATTTTATCAGGCTGTAAAAAACCACCGCAGGGAGAGACAGTTCCTGCATTTACCGAAACATTGAACGAAACGATTACAATTATGGCACTTGGCGACAATCTTTTGCATATGCCTGTTATCAACAGCGGGAAACAGGCAGACGGAACATATGATTATTCACATTTGTTTGACAAGCTGCAACAGGAAATCCGTGATGCAGATATTTCGGTTATAGGTCAGGAAACCGTTTTTGCAGGCAAGGAATTGGGTTATTCGGGCTATCCGCTTTTTAATTCACCCTCGGATATGGGCAGAACTTTAGTAAACGAGGGTTTTGATGTTGTTCTTCACGCATCAAACCACGTTATGGACAAGCTGGCACCAGGCATTGAAAATACTCTGGCGTTCTGGACCGACTACCCTGAGGTGACTGTTCTTGGAATTAACGAAAGTGATATAGATAAGTATACGGTTGATATAAAAGAGGTAAAGGGCGCAAAGATTGCAATGCTTAACTACACCTACGGCACAAACGGTATTACAGTTCCTGCGGATAAGGAATATCTTGTTAATCTTATTGATGAGGAAAAAATTCAGGCAGATGCCGCCTATGCCGAGGATAATGCCGACTTTACCGTTGCCTTTATGCATTGGGGAACGGAGTATTCGGTAACGCCCGACCAACAGCAAAAGGATTTGGCTGAAAAGATGTGCCAATGGGGGGTTGATTTGATAATCGGCTCTCACCCACACGTGATTGAGCCTGTGGAATGGATAACAAGTGAAAACGGCAATGAATTGCTTGTATATTATTCTCTTGGCAACTTTGTATCACGTCAGCTTGAGGCACGCAACCTTCTTGGTGGAGTTGCAAATGTTTCCCTTAACTACGATGGCGAGAAGGTTGTGATTTCAGAATATTCGTTTATGCCCATTGTCACACATTATGACACAACCTACACACAGTTTGATGTTTATCCTTTAAAGGAATATTCAAATGTCATTGCCCCATACCATGGTGTTGCGTCCCACGACGGCGCTGTAAGTGTGGAGAGGTTCCACAATATGGTTGACGAAATCTTTGAAGGATATGATGTAAGTATTCTGGACTTTTGATGGGAGGAGTTTACACAATGAAAAAATTATCAGCATTATTTTTAACTTTAACATTTATATTCATTATGTCGGCAACAGCTTTAGCTGCAAATGGAGATATTTCGGGGCGTATATATTCAACAGACATTCGTGCATATATAAACGGCGTTGAGGTTAAGTCATATAATATAGGTGGCAAAACTGCCGTAGTTATTGAGGATATACTAAATCAAAATGCGCATCAGTATAGTTACAATGATTCCCTGCGTACATTAAGGTTTTTCTCGCTGGCTCCGCAGTATCTGGTTGAAGAAAAAGCAGAGAACAAAACTGTGCCAGGCAGGGTTATAGGAAACATATACGAAACAGATATTAAAACATCTGTTTATGATGTTACCATTCCCACCTACAATCTTGGCGGAAAGACTGCAGTTGCAATAGAAGACTTAGGATATGATAAAGCATTTTCGCCCATTGGTGGCAGATATATCTGGAACGAAACAGACCGCACAATAAGCCTTGAGTTTTTGTATGAAAGTCCCAAAGCCATCTCGAATGATAAGAATATAATCATAACAGCAAATGAAGATATGACCGAAATGACAGCCACCTTTGAGGAAGTATTGCATTGTGGTGGTTATCAAGAACACTTTAAATTTCCTGATTATGTAACGGAAAATACAGAAATAGAAGTTGTATTGCCCATAAAGGCAGGAGAAGAAACAATAGGATATTATTTCCGCAGACCGTCAAAAGACTACAAGTTTACTGCATTCACTTATTACTATCCCGAAAAGGTTAAGGAAGCCGAGAAAACTTATACACCGGATCCCCACAAGACAAGAGAGGAAATTATTTCGCATTTTTTAAACTATCATTGTGTAGGCGGGCCAAGAGAACGTTTTGACACAGATGATTATTCCTTTATCTATATATCGGTTGCAGGAACATCCTGGACATCATATAACCTTCTTCAAGCTTATGATGACGGAACATATATAGATTACAGTGACGAAATCCATATGCAAAATCGTTCACCGCATAATTTAGTAATTGACAAGGAAAATGAAAAGGTTACATTTAAACATGAGGATCGCTACCATTCCGAGTGGTTTACAAATTACGAAATTGATTTAAAAGCAGGTAAAATAAGAGCATACAACAATCTTGAAACGGACATAGGACTAGGCACGGCAGACGGTCAGCCATCTGAATCGGAACAGGAACAATCAAAAAACGGACAGTATGAATACAAGCTTATTTCGGGTGAAGATGCAAAGATAGTTAAGGGCTTTTATGCGCACGAGTATTACTATGCGGATATGCTTCCTCTTGCAGAAACCTTTGACTTTTTAAATATTAAATATTCATTTGAAAATGACGTGTTGACAATTGATACAAGCGGGGCAAGACCGTTTAGCATTGAAAAAACAGAAAACAAAACTGATATTCTGGGCGAAAATCAAATTGATTATTTGCAGGTTGATAAAGTTTTGTTGAATGGCGAAGAAACGCAAGTAACCTATCCGTACATAAGCGGACATTTTGACAATACAAATTATGGCCGGGCCGAAGCAAAACCTTATGTATGCAACGGCAAGGTATACATAAATGCAAGCTTTTTAAGCTGGATGTATGAGAAGGAGAAAGGTGTATAAAAACTTACCTTGTAAAAAAATTCAGCCCCGTATTTTGCGGGGCTGTTTATAATTTTGAATATTGCGATGAAAATCAAAGATATTTTGTAACTTCTTTAACAAGACCTAAAACAGATACTCTTGAGGTTTCAGAGTTCTCAAAGCGTCGTGCAGGGTAATAGGGGTTAATGGATTCCAACTCAAGCCAGCCACGGCCGTAGTTAAGCTTTTTGACAAAGGCGTCCTCGCCGTCTACCATAACAACTGCAATTGCACCGTTATCAACCGATGACTGAAGGCGCACAAGTATCTGACTACCATCATCAATCAGGGGTGACATACTATCACCTGATACATTAACCCTGATATATTTTTCGGGATTAGCGCCATAGGGAAGGAAGGTGGGAACAAAATCGTCAGGGGTGGTATCTGCAAGCCTGCCAAACCCTGCTGATACACTATTATAAACGGGGATTTGATAAATATTGTCATTTTGTTCTGCCGGTGTATCAAAATCAAGATTGGGGTTATCAGTGCGGCCTAGCAGATAATCGGACGAAACATCCAAAAGCTCGGTAAGGTTGGTAACAACACTTACAAGGGGTTCCTGTTTATTGTTTTCGTATTTGGAAAGGGTCCCCTTGCTCATACCTCCGTCAAAACGTCTGTTATACTTTGCCGCCAGTTCTTCAAGAGTAAGGTTCTTTGCCTTTCTGCATTCCTTTAATTTATCTCCGAAATTATACATTATATAAATCTCCTTATGTGAAAAGCTTTTGTTATATTATAAGTATACCATGCGTTCATTTAAAATGCAAGAAAAATATTTCTAAATTCGAAACTTTTTTCAAAAAATATTTCAAAAAGTTGTTGACAACGAAACAAAAGTGTGGTATTATGTAGAAAAGTTAATAATAACGAAACAAAAAACTTTATAAGTTTCGAATTTAGAAAGGATGTTTATTATGACAAAAGCAAAGTACAGATTTAATAAAAAAAGATTTTTTAAGTTTATGTTTATTGTATCTACATTTTTTATCAGTGTTGTGGCAGGCAATGGGGATATTACCGGTGCTCTTGTTTTAACTATGCTTATATAGCAGAAGGGTTAGCTTAAACTGCTGATATAGGTTATGTAATCTGTCGTGTGCATCGGATGGATAAAGGTGTATTCCTTTGTCAGCTTTTCCAGAATGGAAAAGGTGCAGTCGGTTGAACCCAGGTCAATTACAAAGACCTCTGCAGGCAAAAACGATTTGTTGGATGTGCTTGATATCTGCCATGCGATTGACCGCACAATGCCTTCGATTGAGTCCTCGGCGTTTTTTGCGGTAATTACAAGGTGAGTGCTACACATACCGGCTACAGACTGCATTGGTGTATTGGGCTTTTTTAAAAAGATAAGGGGGATTCCCCAGACTATAAAACAAAAAAGTATTACGTACACAATGAAACTTAGCATAAATGTTGCCTCCTTTGTTAGGAGTATATGTTTTTAATTTAAAAGTGTTACGAAAAGAAGAAAGCGAAATTTGAATATGGAAGATTATTGCCGTTAGCCTTGGGATTTATTGTGTGGTAAATCCTGGGGCTTTTAAATTTTATGTTGACTATTGACGCAAAATGTTATATAATAAATTGATAAAATAGTATTTTTGTGTTATTTTGGAGGTATTTTGTATGTTTGTGCAGAGATTGAGAAGAAGATTGTTTGGCTACAAAAAGGCCGATGTGTTTGATTTTGTTGCCGAGATTGATAGTAAGGCGGCAGAAAAGCTTGCCGAAAAAGATAAGCAGATTGATGAGCTCAAGGCTAAAGTTGCCGAGCTTGAGGCTGACCGTAGTGCGGTTATCAATGCTCTGA
The DNA here is from genome assembly GCA_045592585.1 of Clostridia bacterium. Taxonomy (GTDB): domain Bacteria; phylum Bacillota; class Clostridia; order Monoglobales; family Monoglobaceae; genus SIG440. The sequence goes on along the minus strand of JAZNVB010000017.1, from coordinate 6,616 downwards.
AGGCGGCTGAAGAAAAGGCCAAAGAGATTGTTTCTGATGCTCAGGACAAGGCAGATTTGATGCGAAAAGATGTTGAGCTTGAAATTCAGGAGAAAAAGAACAATGTCAATCGTGAGATAGAGATAAAGCGCAAGGCTATTAAAAGCTATTATGCAAATGAAAATAAAAAGATTGACCAGATAAAGGGCGAGGTTGAACGTATGCGCAGAGCATCTCTTGATGCTATTCAGAATTTTGAAAGACAGCTTTGCGAGGTTGAGCGTATGACCGAAAACAGCAGTTCATACCTTGGTACTGCTATGGATTTTGCCCAGACAAATTCCGGGCTTGAAACCTTTGACGATGTAGACCGTGATATTCCTGTCCATATTGTTGAATCTATTTCTTAATAATTAAGTTGTGGGGAGTTAATCTCCATAATATTTAAATCACAAATACACAAATTAACACATAATATAAATAAGAGACATTTGTATTTATGTCTTTAAAATGCGCTTATCCGGTTTCGCTGATAAGCGTTATTTTCAGTAAAGATGCTAAAAGAAAGGCGATGAGAAAATCAGTGAATGTCTATCTTGACAACAGCTCCACAACCCGTGCGTATAAAGAGAGTGCCGAGCTTGTGGCAGATGTTATGTACAACTATTACGGTAATCCCTCCTCATTGCATCGAAAAGGTATCGAAGCGGAAAAAATAATTAAAACAGCCAGAGAGCAGATTGCAGATACACTAAAAGTTGCCCCCGGAGATATATATTTCACCTCAGGAGGAACAGAATCGGATAATCTGGCAATAATGGGTGCTTGCCGTGCAAGTCGCGGCAAGCATATCATAAGCACAAATATTGAGCATCCTGCAGTCCTAAACACGCTGCAGCATCTTGAAAAACGAGGATATGTTGTAGAACTTGTCCCCGTTTCAAAAAAAGGTGCAATTGATCCCGAAAAATTGGCAAGAATGATAAGAAAGGAAACTGTTCTTGTATCTTGTATGTATGTCAATAATGAAATTGGCACAGTTGAGCCTGTTGAAAAGATTGGAAAAATCGTAAAAGCAGAAAATCCCTATACGGCTTTTCATATCGATGCAGTTCAGGCATACGGCAAAATCCCGTTTGCAGCAGCCCAGACAGGTGCTGATTTTATTTCTCTCAGTAGTCATAAAATTCACGGTCCCAAAGGTGTGGGTGCCTTGTATGTAAAGAATAAAACCAAGCTTTCGCCCATTATTTACGGTGGCGGCCAGCAGGATAATATTCGCCCCGGAACCGAAAATGTTCCCGGAATTGCCGGTTTTGGACTTGCAGCAAAAATGAGTTGTGACGGAATATCTGAAAAGGCCGAAAGAATGAGCTTTCTTAAAAATCGCCTGCGTGACGGAATTTTAAGCCGCCTTGACGATGTAGTGGTGAACACCCCATCAGATGGTGCAGCACCGCATATCCTGAACATTTCATTCGGTTATGTAAAGTCAGAGGTTCTGCTGCATTCATTAGAGGCTGAAGGCATTTATGTTTCATCGGGCTCGGCCTGTTCAAGCCATAAAAAGGGTCCCAGTTATGTGCTGACATCAATCGGAACAGATAAGAAAATGATTGACGGAAGCATAAGATTCAGTTTGTCAGAGTTTACAACTGCTGAGGAAATTGATTATACAATTGACAAGGTTGTTGAAAATGTAAAAAAGATAAGAAAGCTGCTTAAAAGATAGGTTAGGAGAATTATTCTATGCAAAAGATAGATTTGATACTTTTGAAATACGGTGAAATTGCTCTTAAGGGGCTTAACAAGCCCCTTTTTGAGGGCAAGTTGTTAAATAACATAAAAAGCCGTCTTGAAAAGATTGGCAGATTCAGTGTGAAAAAGGCGCAGTCAACAATTTATGTTGAGCCTTTAGATGCCGGAATTGATATGGAGGAGGCAGTTGACTGCCTTACTCAGGTTTTTGGTATTGTAAATATCTGTCCTGTTATGAAGTGCGAAAAGGATATGGAAAGCATTGCCAAAGCCGCTGTTGAATGTGTAAATGCTATGCGCACAACCGAAAAAACCTTTAAGGTTGAAGCAAAGCGCGAGGATAAAAAGTTCCCCCTTAACTCTCCACAAATCTGTATGCAGCTTGGCGGCAAAATTCTGGAGGCGGTAAGGGATATTTCTGTTGACGTTCACAAGCCGGATATCACGGTTAATGTTGAGGTAAGGCAGGAAGCATACGTTTATACAAGAAAAATCAAGGGCGCAGGCGGTATGCCAATCGGCACCAACGGAAAGGCTACAATTCTTTTGTCAGGCGGTATTGACAGTCCTGTGGCGGGATATATGATTGCAAAACGTGGTGTAGAGCTTGAGGCGGTGCATTTCCACAGCCATCCGTACACCAGCGACCGTGCAAAGGAAAAGGTAATTGACCTTGCAAAACAAATGTCAAAGTATTGCGGCAAGATAAGACTTCACGTTGTTCCTTTTACTAAAATTCAGCTTGATATAATCGAAAAATGTCCTGAAAACTATCTTACGGTTATTATGCGAAGACTTATGATGCGGATTGCAGAAAAAATTTCGGCAAGAGAAGGTTCTGCGGCGCTTATTACAGGCGAAAGCATCGGTCAGGTAGCAAGTCAGACGATGGAAAGCCTTGTGTGCACCGATAATGCGGTTAGTCAGCCGGTATTCAGACCTTGTATCGGTATGGACAAGGAGGAGATAGTGACAATTTCGAAGAAAATCGGCACATATGAAACTTCGATTCTTCCTTATGAGGATTGCTGCACAATATTTGTGCCTAAGCACCCAAAAACCAAGCCCCAGCTTGCTGAAATAATCGAGGCGGAAAAGGCTCTTGGTGATATTGAGGCAGCACTTGATGAAGCTATTGCAGAGGAAGAAATTCTGGTGATTAAATGATGAAAAATATTCAGGAAACAGTTGTAGAACTGCTGATACAAAATAAAATGAAGCTTGCAACGGCAGAAAGCTGCACAGGAGGCTTGATTGCACAAAAAATCACGTCTGTTGCCGGTGCATCGGAATGTTTTGATTGTGGTGTTGTTACCTATTCAAATGGGCAAAAACAGAAGTTATTGGGTGTTTCAACACAAACACTTGAAAAGTTTGGTGCAGTGTCAGAGCAAACTGCCCTTGAAATGTGCAAAGGTGTAAAAACTTTGGCAAATGCCGATTTTGGAATATCGGTTACAGGCATTGCAGGCCCCGGTGGAGGAACTTCTGAAAAGCCGGTTGGCACAGTCTGGATTGGTATTTGCGGTGAAAATCTGCACAAAGCACAAAAGTTTTTATTTGAAGGCGACCGTCAGCAAGTGCGTGAAAGCACGTCAGAGATAGCGCTGAAAATGGTGGAAGATGCAATTTTAAATAAATAAAAAAGTGTTTTTATGTGACATGACAACGACGGTAGACATACAATGTGTCTGCCGTCATTTTCTGTACAAAAAAGCCGAAGCAAAGTGAGCCTTGCTTCGACGTGGTGCGAATATTCTTATAGGATTTACTTGAAAATGCAGTAATATCCAGTTTTTTAAAAATAGTTTTAGTGAAATATCTCGCTTTGCTCGATATGAAATAATTTACTGCGTAAATTGTGAAATAGAAAACTTCGTTTTCTGTGAGATGAAATAAATCCACATTCGCGTAGCGAATATTTCATACACCGAAGGTGTATTTCACGTGCGAAGCACATTTCACAAATCCACAAGGATTTATTTCGTTAAAAAAACGACAGAAATCTGTCGATTGCTGTCGTTTTTTCTGGTACGGGTGTTCTTATAGGATTTACTCACAAATGCCGTAAAATCAAGGGTTTTAGACGGTCAACATAAGCACTTATCCTCTAAAAACAAAATATTTATCCCCGAAAACATCACGATAAAACCGTCGTGATGTTTTTAATTTACCATTTACAAGCCTTAAAAACTTTCGGCTATCTTGAATAGTATTATACCATAAATCATTCAGATAGTCAAGAAATCGGAGGACAGATATTTTATGAACAAGGACACCGGGCAACTTTGCCCCACTTGTCAAACAGGACAAGACACATATTTGCTTGATAGCAAAAATCCTTTTTGTCCGTATTTGCATTGTCATAACGGAACGAGCTGCACAATGTATAAACCCATAGAAAAACAAAATATCAAAACCGACAGCGTTAAGGGAAATTCCTAAATGCTGTTTTTTTGTGCCCTTTTGTCACGGAATAGGCATTATTTACGCAAGTAAAATAAGGGATTTTAACCTCTTAAATCAAGTAGGTAATGGAAACATATTCCTATCCCTCAAAAACGGCTTCTAATGCGTGACATAAAATCAGCGAAAGGAGGATTTTTGTATGGCGGTATTCAGAATAGACAAAACCCGTGATTATACCGTAATGTCAAACCACCATTTGAGAAATACAAGCCTTTCACTCAAAGCAAAAGGTTTGTTATCTCTTATGCTTTCCCTGCCGGAGAATTGGGACTACACCACGAAAGGACTTTCCAAAATCTGCAAGGACGGCATTGACAGTATATGCAGTACGATTAAAGAGCTGGAGCAACACGGATATATCATACGGCAGCGAATACGAAATGAAAAGGGACAGCTTACTACGGTTGAGTACACCATTTTGGAAGCACCTGAAACGGCTTCACCTAAACAGGAAAAACCTAAACGGGAAAATCCAGTTTTGGATAACCCAATCTTGGAAAATCCTGAACAGGTTTTACCTATCTTGGAAAATCCCGACCAATTAAATACTAATATATCAAATACAAAAAAATCAAATATTGATTTATCAAGTACGAATATATCAAATCCTATCCAATCAAATCCAAAAGGAAATTCGGAACGGATTGGAATGGACGAGATTGACGCATACAGAGAAATCATAAAAGAAAATATTGAGTATGATATTTTGGTAATTAACAATCCTCTTGAAAAAGTACGGATTGATGAAATCGTGGAACTCTTAACCGAAACGGTATGTACCTCAAAAGAGTATTTAACAATAGCCGGTGATGATTACCCTGCAGCACTTGTAAAAAGCAAGCTCTTGAAGCTGGACAGTGAGCATATTGAGTATGTATTATCAAGCCTTCAGAAAAACACAAGCGAGGTGCGAAATATCAAAAAATATATGCTTGCAGTTTTATTCAATGCTCCCACAACGATAGACAGCTTCTATTCTGCACAGGTAAATCACGACTTGTACGGTGGCTGATATGAATAAATCCGTATATAAAAAATACAGGCCGCCTTGATATTTGGCAGACCTATCCAAAACCAAAACAAAATTTGAACAGGAGGAAAATTCTCAAATGAAATTAAAAAATAAAACAAAATCGATTTTGTCGGCATTTCTTGCCGTATGTATGCTTTTAAGCATTTCCCCCGTAACAACATTTGCGGCGCAGTCAAACGAATATGTGGACCCTGCGGATAATTGGCTTTCCTCAAATAACAGGACGAATGAGCTTGATGTTAACGCAACCACAACATACGAAACGCAGTTTTGCTGTGTATGTAATATGCAGACAACAGTATTGACATACCGTGTTCCTGAATATACCCGAAGCGGTGAAACAGCACTCAATCGTGATGTCAGATATTCAGACGGTACTTGTTTAGATGAAGAAAGAAAAGGAAATCTTGACTCTGGTACTCCCGGCATAGATGCTTATTATACCGGCTACCATTGGACTAAAGCCGTTTGTCAGAACTGCGGAACGATAAACTCCGGTGACGGAATGGCAACCTATTCATTTAACAACAATGTATATTCGTTAAATCCTTGTGATAATAATTTCTTTTTACAGTTTGACAATACAACTCACGAAAAATATGATGATGAATACCACTTAACCACTCTCAAACGCGGTGAGTATTGCAAATTCTGTAAAGGTACTTATGCAAGAGCTACAAGAGGACTTGCAGACCATAATTTCACCGAACAGGTTGACGGACAGGTGGCAAACAACAGATTTTACATTGCCGAGACCTGCGACGACTGCGGATATGAAACAAGCGAATATGTTACTGCAAAAGCGGTTGTTTCTTCATACTATGGTGTTGAGGACGGCGAAGCTCATACATTAACTGTTTCAGACCTCTCGGATAGTGCTGTTAAAACATCAATCCGTTACGGAACGGACGCGGATAATTGCAATAAGACAAGCGCACCGAACTACACACAGCCGGGATATTACACCGTATATTACAAAATCAATTACAGCTATTCCGGTGAAAGTATGATTGAAAACGGCGTAAGCTATGTGCATATCCTCGCTGATGAAAGTGACGAGGGCGGCAGCAATACAATAATTGTTGTTCCTCCGGCACACGAACACGATTTCAGATACCTTGAAACTATCCCTGCATCTTGTGAAAATTTAGGTTATGAGCGTTGGCAGTGCGACGGTTGCGGAGAACTCCAAAAAATGAATTACTCTCCGGCAAAAGGCCATAACTACGAAGATATTACTATCAGAGAAGCGACCTGTAAACAGGGCGGCCTTAAATTAACTCTTTGTAAGGATTGCGGAGATTTTCATCAGGAAACGACACCAACAGGCAATCACAATTACCATAAGTCGGATCGTAGCCATGTCGTTCTGTGGGC
>JAZNVB010000016.1:0-3069 GCA_045592585.1 Clostridia bacterium | reverse complement strand
CCATTAAACCGATTGAAAAAATTAAAGGCGATGTGGAAATCGGAAAGACAATTACATATAATCGAACTAATATTTATATGAAACTGGAAAAAGGCATAGAGTATCTCTTTGCAGACTTGGATGAAAATAATGTTTATGCTTATGAAATTAAGGCAAAAACCGACGGAAAAATCCGATTGGTTGATTCTGATAAATACGATATGGTTAAGCGCCTTGAGGATAATATAAACAACGGCTCATACGCCCATGCAGAGGAAGAACGCCAGAAACCGAATTTTGTAACATTAAAAATTCCCTTCCCCGATACCATTAAGGATAACGATAATTGGCGTACAATGGCAAGATACAAGGATTCAGGTCAGGGAATTACCTTGTCTGCATACTACAACGGATATGTTTATGCAACCGTTCCTGTTGAGAACAAGGACAGAGAAATCGAGGCGTTTGTGCCCGATGCCATTCCGTTTACAGATTATGATTCATCAATGTACGAATTTCACGTAATTCAGCAGTTGTCACGGACAGGAGTGATTATGGGCAACGAAAAGGGCGAGGCAAAACCCTTTGACAATGTTACCCGTGCCGAAGCGGTTGCTATGGTTATGAGATTTATGGGGCTGCAGAATGTGCAATCTGCTTACGGAATTGTACATTTTGAAGATGTGTCGCAGGACGACTGGTTTTACAGCGTAGTTATGTCTGCTTACAAGTATGGAATTATTGAGGGCACATCGGCATCTACATTTTCTCCTCACCTGAATGTAACCCGTGAAGAAATCACTGTTATGACGGCAAGGGCGCTGAACTATGCAGAACTGAACTGTCCCCAAAGAACGGTTGAGAACATTGCCGATATGGACAAAATATCTCAATGGGCAAAGGAGGCATATGACTTAATCGGTTCAAATTATGTTTCGGATTATGACGATACCGACCCTGAAAATCCTGTCCGTCTTTTAAATCCTCAAAAGGCGGCATCCAGGTATGATGTGGCATATATTTTATATAACGCCGCAAGGTCTTGTCAGCTTTATGCATCTGATTTGGCGGTGGAATACGGTTTTGATAAGGAAATGCCGGTGATAGACGGCTCCACATCAACCTATCCCTTTACAGAGGCGGTTTACGGACAGCTTTTCTATAACGGAAAAACACACAGCCAATATCCCCAAAAGCACAGCAAAAGCCACGCATCATATCAGCGACTTATAGGTGGCGAGGTTGATATGCTTTTTGCCTCGGTTTATCCTGCAAGTGATATCTTAGCCATGGCAGAAGAAAAAGGAGTTGAGCTTGAGCTTATTCCCATTGCCTATGACGCAATGATTTTCTTCACCAATGCAGATAATCCTGCAACAGGTCTTACAAAAGAGCAAATAAGTGATATATATGTGAATGATGCATATGATAACTGGTCGCAGCTTGGCGGCAGTGATGCCCTGCTTTATCCTTATTGCCGAAACAACGACAGCGGAAGCCACGCCCAGATGGAAAAACACTTTTTAAAGGGAAGCGAAATCCATCCCAATGTGCAAAAGGAAACCTCCTACACAATGTCTAACGTTCTTACGGATGTAATGGCTGCAAAAACAGAAGATCCTGTTGGCTATGGTTTGGGGTACAGCATATACTATTATTATCACAATATGGATTTGTTCTATGACACAAAGACCAACTTAAAACTTCTTGCCATTGACGGAGTTCAGCCAACCGATGAAACGATTGCCGACGGCAGCTATCCTCTTGCAAACAACACATATATTGTTTTAAGAAAGGATACTCCTGCGGATAGTCCTGCAAGAAAAATGGCAGAGTTTATGCTTACCGAGGCAGGTCAGCAATGCGTTGAGCTTGCAGGTTATGGCAGATTGAAGTAAGCTTAAGAATACAAATAAAATCCTCTCCGCTATGTAGTGGAGAGGATTTATGTTTTACCAATCAACTCTTTTGATTTGACGCCCTTTGACAATTACAACGTCTTTGACTTTATTGTCATATGTTCTCACAAAAACATAATCGGTAAGGGCAAGTGCATCAGAAACCGAGATATCTGAAAAAACAGTGCGGTCGGCAAGTGTCACAGTAATGCTGTCCGAGTCTGCGGTGTATAAATCTTCATAATATTTAAAACTGCTAGATGAGCCTTTTGTAATATCCAATCTTCTTCCTGTGGGGTCAATAACATATACATTAGCGGCTTGTGATATTTTGTATATGGCGCTTGAATTTGCCCCATCAATTGTGGTAGGCAGTTGGGCAAGTGTTGAATTTTTAACGTAGCTTGCAACCTGACCGCCGGCAAAAATCTCAATCGAGCCTGCAGGGTTGTTGTATGGCGTATAATTTAAAGCGTTATCAACGATATTGGTGTCGCTATATGTGCGTACACCATCAGCAAAGTCGTAAATTGTGTTGATTGTATCTATAAGGCCGGCACCACTTATGTTCAGCCTAACTATATCACCTTCGGTTAGTGTGCCCGAAATTGTGCCTGAAAGGTCAGTTAAAGCCACGGTTTCAGCCAAAAGAGAGTCGCCGTTGTGCAGGGCCTCAATAAAGTAGATTTCTTCACCGTCACTATTTTGAGCTGAGCTGACAGCTTTAATAACTGCAATACCATCAGGAACAACTGAGGGAGTGGGGGTGGTTCCGGCAACAATTGTTGAGGAATCAATAACGACAATATTGTTATCGGTAGCCGTTGAGTCATAGTATGCATCTAAAAGGGTACAGGTGGTATTGTCTGTTATATCCTCCACCATACCTACGTATGAATTGTTGATGTTGCGCGGGTCAATAAAGAATACCGCAGAATTTGAGTCAATATATACGTTAGACGGACCGGTGAAACATAAATTCTCTGCATCAAATGTTGATGTTCCAGAAGGAATATAGGTCTTTTCAAAATTATCAGTATACCCTGCTTCTTTTATAACTGAGATTTTTTTGTCAACGTTGGTCTGATATGAAATAACTGTATTTACCAAAGCATCTTTCAGCATAGACAGATGTTCGTCGGTAGAGAGGTCTACATAAACTCGTGTTCCGTCACTTTTTTGCCATGCTGCA
>JAZNVB010000015.1:0-8074 GCA_045592585.1 Clostridia bacterium | reverse complement strand
ATGGTAACGATTGTATTGTTAAAGGTTGACTTGATATGAGCCGCACCACGTTCAATATTTTTCTTTTCTCTACGACGTCTGGTTTTCTTGACTGCCTTTGCCATAGTAACTTTCACCTCCTGAATTTAAGGGAGCTTCACGCACAAGCGTAAAGACTTTCGATAAACTTATTATTTCTTCTTATTAGCCATAGTTTTTCTAGGGCCTTTTCTGGTTCTTGCGTTTGTCTTTGAACGCTGTCCTCTTACAGGAAGGTTTTTCCTGTGACGAAGACCTCTGTAACAGTTGATTTCAATGAGACGCTTGATATCAAGAGCAATATCACGACGGAGATCACCTTCAACATTGTAATTGTCGATCTCTGCTCTAAGAGCTGAAACCTCGTCCTCTGACAAATCACGAACTCTTGTGTCGGGATTTATGCCTGTGGCTGCCAAGATTTTCTTTGATGTGGAAAGACCTATACCGAAAATATAGGTAAGACCAATCTCAACTCTCTTCTCATTTGGTAAGTCAACACCTGCAATACGTGCCATACTTTCATTCACCTCCGAATAATTTTTCTTTTTTGAAAAGTGTAATGCGGAGCAGAATTTCACTTATCACGAAGAGTTTCTTCGCTTTCATCAGCTTAAACTAATTGGCGAATAAGCCTAACTCTGCTCTCACAAGATTGATAATTTTTCACAATTAGCCCTGTTTCTGTTTGTGACGGGGGTTTTCGCAAATAACCATAATCTTGCCTTTTCTCTTGATTACTTTGCACTTTTCACAAATAGGTTTAACTGAAGGTTGTACTTTCATTATTCCTTCACCTCCTAAAAAAGTTACGATAGTCTGTACCTGAGCACACACTAGCCGAATTATTATATCACCAAATCCAGATTATGTCAAGCACCAATTTTGCCCAACGCATATTTTGAAGTATTTCCATAATTTTCACACCTTAAACAGGGATTTAATTATGAAAATATCCTAAAAAGCTACCAACATAACCGAAGGCGGCGGTATAATCTGTTTAATTTTGACGGAATTCCGTCAAATGTTACATTTTTATTTTGCTCTCCAGGTAATTCGACCCTTGGTCAGGTCATAAGGAGAAATCTCTACTGTGACCTTGTCACCAGGCAGAATTCTGATATAATGCATTCTCAGCTTGCCTGAAATATGTGCAAGAATTTTGTGCCCGTTTTCAAGTTCAACCTGAAACATTGCATTAGGTAATGCTTCAAGGACTGTACCTTCAACCTCCAAAACATCTTCCTTTGCCATAGTTTCACCTCCCATAGCGCATATAATAATGAATATTCATTCACATTTTGTTTGGCATCTACACCTGTGCGTTAGCTTCTTCAAATTCCAGAATGGCTCTTCTCAGTTCGGTATTGGTGACCTTGGTGCCTTCTGTAATTTTATCGGCAACGTATTCGCTGGACCCGCCCGTTGCTTTCACATGCTTGACTTTTTTCTTTTTAGGTTTGTCTACCTTGTGAAAGTCGCCGTCACAGATATATACATAGTTTTCTTCAGCTTCCATAATAATATAATGTCTGCCGCTATCCCTGCCCATTTTTGACAGGACTATATCGCCCACATTAAATATATCATCCATAAGTTGTATACCTCTTATATGATTTACAAAATATTTCCTATTCGCACAGTGTCAGCAATATTGGCTCACCGTTGGTAACAAGAACACTATTTTCGTAATGAGCAGCCAACTTGCCATCCTGAGTCAGAACCGTCCAGTCATTGTCTGCTACATAAATTTCGCGACTTCCTTGGTTGACCATAGGTTCAATTGCCAGACACATACCCGGTCTGATTCTCACACCTCTATGGCCGGGAGCCACATAGTTGGGAATTTCCGGGTCTTCGTGCAGTTCCCTGCCAAGACCGTGACCGCAATACTCGCGCAGAACACTGTATCCGTTATCCTCAACATATTTCTGAATTGCACCCGAAATATCCGATATCCGATATCCGTCCTTTGCAAATTTTATTCCTTCAAAAAAACTTTCGCGAGTTACATCAATAAGTCGTTGAGCCTCATCCGATATCTTTCCAACACCGAATGTGCGGGCAGCATCACCATGATAACCCTTGTAGCAGGCACCAACATCAAAGCTTACAATGTCACCCTCTTTAAGAACTCTCTTATCGGGAATTCCATGGATAACCTCGTCGTTAATGCTGGCGCATACACTGCCGGGGAATCCGCCGTAACCTTTAAATGAAGGAACACAACCCTGACTTCTTATATATTTCTCGGCAGCCTTGTCAAGTTCCAAGGTTGAAACTCCGGGTCTTGTTAGCTCTTCCAACAATTTCAACGTTTCACCTGTAACACGGCCGGCCACCTTCATAAATTCAATTTCATATTTCGATTTAATGGTAATCATCTTTTATCTCCAAGCAGAATCAGCCTTCTAATGCCGCCAGCACCACTGCAGTAGTATCTGCTATGTTCTCCTGTCCAATTGCCGTTTTCAGCATATTACGGTCAGCATAGAATTCTTTAAGAGGTTCTGTCTGCTTATAATATGTGGCAAGACGTTCTCTTATAACCTCAGGCTTGTCGTCTTCTCTTGTGGTAAGAGATCCTCCACAATTATCGCACACACCCTCTGTTTGTGGTTTTTTGTGCTGCTTGTGGTAAGAGCTTCCGCATTTTTTGCATTCAAGTCTTCCCGCAAGTCTTTCAATTATTTTTTCATCCTCCACCTCAATGGTAAGAACTTTATCAATTTTTATGTCGGATTTTTCAAGTGCCTCGGCCTGGGCAAGAGTTCTGGGAAACCCATCCAGAATAAAACCGTTCTTACAATCAGCCTCGGCTAATCTTTTCTTCACAACATCTATCATTACATCATCCGGAATGAACTTTCCATCGTTAATGTACTGTGCCGCAATTTTACCCAAGTCTGTTCCGTCAGCAATGTTCTTTCTCAGAATGGCGCCTGTTGAAATTGTCGGTATTTCATAATGTTTGCTCAAAGCTTCTGCCTGTGTGCCTTTTCCCGCACCGGGGGCAGCGAGTATAATAAGGTTCATTATACGTCACACCTTTCTGTCAAAAAACATAAATTTAATTATTTATTTAAGTGTAATCCATTTTTTTGTAATTTATGCTTGTTGGATAAAAACTCCACAAGGGGCTGCCTTAGACCGCATCTGCGCTAAGGCATCCCCTGTAAAGTCTAGGGCTTGCGCCCGATTATTCTAAAAATCCCTTATAATGTCTCATAAGCATCTGAGACTCAAGCTGATTTACTGTTTCAAGAGCAACACCTACAACGATGATGATTGATGTACCACCAATTGCAAAGTTGTTGATGTTAAGACCGATGTTCATGAAAATCGGAATAACAGCAATGAAGCCCAGGAAGATTGCACCTGCAAGTGTAATCTTTGAAAGTACTCTGCTTATGAAATCTGATGTGGGTCGGCCGGGACGAATACCCGGAATAAATCCGCCGTTCTTCTTCATATTGTTAGCCATTTCAATAGGATTGAACTGAATAGCTGTGTAGAAATATGTGAAGAAGATAATCAGCAAGAAATAAACAATTGCATATACCCAATGGTCAGGTGAGAGGTATCTGAGGAAACTGCCCCAGAAGCCTGCGTCACCAGCCTGAACACCGCAGAATGATGCGATAGTTCCGGGGAATGACATAATGGACATAGCAAAGATGATAGGCATTACACCTGCCGATGCAACCTTGATCGGAATATGTGTGTTCTGTCCGCCGTACATCTTTCTTCCTACAACACGCTTTGCGTACTGAACAGAAATTCTTCTTTCAGCATCATGCATAGCAACAACAAAAGCAATAACAATAAGTGCTACAACAACTAAAACGACTGCACCTATAATTTTTGCTGTGCCGCCCAGCATGTACTGATAAAGTGAAGCAACCATTGCAGGGCCGCCTGAAACGATACCTGCAAAGATGATAAGGGAAATGCCGTTGCCGACACCCTTTTCTGTAATCTGTTCACCAAGCCACATAAGGAATGCTGTACCTGCTGAGAATGTGATAACAACCACAACAGCAGTCCAGAATCCAGGTTTTACTACTGCTCCATAACTATCAAGCAGGAAGTAAAGACCGATAGCCTGAATGAGTGCAAGAACAATTGTTGCTACTCTCTGAATCTGTGCAATTTTCTTTCTGCCTTCTTCGCCTTCCTTCTGCAATCTTTCAAGCGCAGGAATAGCTACGCATAAAAGCTGCATAATGATTGATGCGTTGATATATGGCGTAATACTCATTGCAAAAATTGTTGTATTCTGAAAAGCACCGCCGGATACCACATTGATGAACCCGAGAAGCGAGTTGTTTGCGCTTGCAAAAACCTGCTCAAGCTGTGCGGGATCAAGCATCGGAACCGGTATTATAGAACCGAGACGGAAAATTATAAGCATACCAAGGGTATAAAACAGTTTCTTTCTCAGGTCTGCAACCATCCATGCATTCCTAATTGTTTCAAACATTTATACCACCTCAACCTTTCCGCCGGCAGCAATAATCTTTTCTTCAGCTGTTTTGCTAAATCTTTTTGCTTTAACGGTGAAAGCCTTGTTAACTTCACCGCGACCAAGGAAAACAACGCCATCGCAAATCTTAGAAATGATGCCATTCTCCTTAAGAACCTCAGCTGTAACTTCTGTGCAGTCCAGCTTGTTAAGAACTTCTACGTTAACAGAAACATATTCCTTTGCAAAGATGTTTGTAAATCCACGTTTTGGAAGTCTTCTGTAAATAGGCATCTGACCACCTTCAAAACCGGGACGAACACCGCCGCCGCTGCGGGCATTCTGACCTTTGTGGCCCTTGCCTGCTGTTTTGCCGTTACCGCTACCGTGACCTCTACCTACTCTGAAATTACTCTTCTTTGAGCCTTCGCTCGGAGATAATTCATGAAGTTTCATTGAGTACACCTCCTCTTTATTTTTTATCAATATTTGAGACGTTTAAATTTACGCCTCTTCAACTGCAACCAGATGAGAAACCTTAAAAATCATTCCTCTGATCTGAGGATTGTCGGGCTTCTCAACACACTGATGGAGCTTTCTGAGACCCAGAGCTTCAACAGTTGCGATCTGATCCTTTTTGCAACCAATTGTACTTTTTACAAGTGTTACTTTTAATGTGTTAGCCAAGGATAAAACCTCCTATCTTTCTTGGTTGTAACCGGTATTTAGCCTTAAATTTCCTCAGGCTTCTTACCTCTCAGCTTAGCAACTTCTTCTACACTCTTAAGTGCAGCAAGTGCCTGAACTGTTGCAGATACAACGTTCTTGGGGTTGTTGCTTCTGAGACACTTAGTTCTGATATCACGAATACCGGCAAGCTCAAGAACCGCACGAACGGGACCACCTGCGATAACACCGGTACCTTCTGCTGCGGGCTTGAGAAGAACTCTGCCTGCGCCAAATTCGCCGATGATTTCGTGAGGAATGGTAGTATTTACCATAGGAACTGTAATCATATTCTTTTTAGCCTCGTCGATACCCTTGCGGATAGCATCCGGAACTTCGGCTGCCTTACCCATACCGTATCCAACATGACCGTTTTCGTCACCAACTACTACCAGGGCACTGAATCTGCTTGTTCTACCACCCTTTACAGTCTTTGATACACGATTAAGAGAAACTACTTTTTCCTTTATATCAAGCGTACTTGCATCAATACGCTCCTGCTTTTTGGTTATCTCTACTCTTTCTGCCATTGTTTTTCACCTCTTTCAAAAACTGACTTTCAATGTAATACACCGGTAAACCGGTCTGTGCAAATTGATACTGCGATTTTGCAATATTAGAATTCCAAACCGCCTTCACGAGCACCTGCTGCAACCTCTGCAACTCTGCCGTGGAATACGTATCCACCTCTGTCAAAAACAACAGTCTTGATATTTGCATCAAGTGCCTTCTTTGCAACAGCCAGACCAACCGCTTTAGCTGCTTCTTTGTTGCCGCCGTAGTTTGCCTTGAGCTCTGCATCAAGTGTTGAAGCAGATACCAAAGTCTTGCCGGTTGTATCATCAATTACCTGTGCATATATATTCTTAAGACTTCTGTAAACACAAAGTCTGGGTGTTGTGCTTGTGCCCGAAACTTTTTTACGAACTCTTGCATGTCTTGCACGTCTAGCTTCTTCGCTATTCTTTCTTTTAATCATTCTAAATTGCACCTCCTTGTGGTTTAGTATAAATTTCGCTGTAATCAGTTATCACTATGCGGCCAAAACCTGTGTGTGAAGAATTTTATTATTTCTTCTTAGCACCTGTTTTACCTTCTTTTCTTCTGATAACTTCTTCAACGTACTTAATACCTTTACCCTTATAAGGTTCAGGCGGTCTCTTTTCTCTTACCTGTGCGGCAAACTGACCAACCTTCTGTTTGTCATAACCTGAAATGATGATCTGGTTAGGCTGAGGAACATCAATTTTAATGCCATCAGGCTCTTCCATCTCAACCTGGTGTGAATAACCAAGGTTCATAACAAGCTTGTTGCCCTGCTTTGCTGCTCTGTAACCAACACCGTTGATTTCAAGGTTCTTTGTGTAACCTTCTGAAACACCGATAACCATGTTAGCCACAAGAGTACGTGTAAGACCGTGGAGTGCTCTGTGTTCCTTAGCATCTGAAGGACGTTCAACAACAACTGTGCTGCCGTCAATCTTGATAATCATCTCAGATGACATTGTCTGAACAAGAGTGCCCTTGGGACCTTTAACTGTAATTTCATTGTTTGCACCTATTTTAACTTCAACACCAGCAGGTATTGTAATAGGCTGCTTTCCTATACGTGACATATGATCTTCCTCCTTTCTTACCAAATAAACGCGAGAACTTCACCGCCAACGTTCTGGCGACGAGCTTCCTTATCTGTCATAATACCCTTAGATGTAGAAATAATTGCGATACCCAAACCCTTCAATACCTGGGGCAGTTCATCCTTTGCTGCGTATATTCTGAGACCGGGCTTTGAAACTCTCTTAAGACCGGTAAGAACCTTCTGCTTGTTCTCAGCATACTTAAGTGTTACGCGAATAACGCCCTGTGTGCTGTCATCAATATACTCAACTGCTTTAACATAACCTTCATCAAGCAAAATCTGTGCAATAGCCTTTTTCATGTTTGATGCAGGAATATCAACTGTCGCATGTCTTGAATCGTTTGCGTTTCTAATTCTTGTCAGCATATCTGCTATTGGATCTGTGATGTGCATATTTATCCTCCTTTTTATCGGATTTTGTGAGTCAGTTTGGTTATCCGTATCCAAAAATTTTAACCACTTGACTCTCCTACTTGAATTTTTTATTTCTCAGTCAGAACATTCTGTATTTTACCAGGATGCTTTCTTAACTCCGGGGATCTGGCCCTTGTAAGCCAATTCACGGAAGCAGATTCTGCAGATACCGAACTTACGAAGGTAAGCGTGGGGTCTGCCGCAGATTTTGCATCTGTTGTATTCACGGGTAGAATACTTCTGTTCCTTCTGCTGCTTTAAAACCATAGCTTTCTTTGCCATAAGCTTTAATCTCCTCCATTTCTGAGATGTTGGATGGACTATTATCTTGTAAAGGGAGCACCCATCAGTGTGAGAAGCTCACGAGCTTCTTCGTCTGTCTGTGCTGTTGTAACAAAAATGATATCCATTCCGCGAAGTTTATCAATCTTATCATAGTCTATTTCAGGGAAAATAAGCTGTTCCTTAATACCCAGTGAATAGTTACCTCTGCCGTCAAAAGCATTGGGGTTGATACCTCTGAAGTCACGAACACGGGGAAGTGCTGCGTTGAACAGTCTGTCAACGAATTCATACATCTTTGCACCTCTGAGTGTAACCTTACAACCGATGTTCATTCCTTCTCTGACTTTAAATGAAGCCACAGACTTTCTTGCCTTTGTGATAACAGGCTTCTGACCTGTAATCAAAGCAAGGTCGTTCATAGCATAATCAATAGCTTTTGAATTTTCTTTTGCTTCGCCCACGCCGATGTTGATAACAACCTTGTCAAGCTTGGGAATCTGCATAACGCTCTTATATTCGAATTTCTT
>JAZNVB010000014.1:0-7931 GCA_045592585.1 Clostridia bacterium | reverse complement strand
GTGTTCAGGGAATTGAAAAAACAGCAAAAGAAATCGAGGATATGCTGCCCGAGGCACGTGTGGCAACGGCTCACGGACAGATGTCCGAAACCGAGCTTGAAAGAATTATGATGGCAATGTCAGAGGGCGAGATTGATGTGTTGGTATGCACAACCATAATTGAAACAGGCCTTGATATTGCAAACGTGAATACAATTATTATGGAGGATGCCGACCGTCTTGGTCTTGCACAGCTTTATCAGCTAAGGGGCAGAGTGGGGCGTTCAAACAGACTTGCTTATGCATATCTCACGTACCACCGTGATAAAGTTCTTAACGAGGATGCACAAAAAAGGCTTAAGGCAATCCGCGAATTCACCGAGTTCGGCTCGGGCTTTAAAACTGCTATGCGTGACCTTGAAATCCGTGGTACCGGCAACGTGGTGGGTGTTCAGCAAAGCGGCCATATGGACAGTGTGGGCTATGATATGTATTGTAAACTGCTTGCTCAGGCAGTAAGCGAAATGCAGGGTATACCCATTGAGGAGGAGATTGAAACTTCGGTTGACTTCCCCGTTAGCGCATTTATTCCCGAGAACTACATCAGGGCACACAGCCAAAGGCTTCTTGCATATAAAAGGATTGCGGCAATCGAAAGTGCCGAAGAGCTTGGCGACGTGTATGATGAACTTCTTGACAGATATGGTGATGTGCCCATAACAGTGAATAACCTGATGATTATTTCGCTTATCCGGAAGCTGGCATCGGGCAAGCTGTTTACCGAGATTAAGGGCGGCAGAAACAGCATTGTTCTGCACTTTTTACCCGATAATGCCCCTGACCTTTCGGAATTTGTAAACAGTGATTACCTGAAGTCGGGTAAGGCAGTTATTAAAACCGGCAAAAAACCAAAGATTATATATACTTTCAAGGAAAATTTAAAAAATACCGAATATCTTAATATGGTAAAAGAATTTATTGAAAAGATATAGACGGTTTTTATAATTTGGTGTATACTTTAAGATGAAATCAAAGATTGGAGAGAATGTTATGAAAAACAAAATGAAACGTATTATTGCAATAATCTGTGCATTATTGGTTGCTGCAACGGTTCTTGGGGCATGTGGAAAATCAGTTGTTAAAGATCCGAATGTTGCTATGACCATAAATGACAAGGCTGTAGACCAGGATGTATTTGAATATATGACAAATATGGTGGGTTTAAGCTGTGTGGAATCATTGCTGCAGGTTGGTATGCTGACAGATGTGGAAGATATGGATTGGAACGCGCAGGCATTTGATACTGCAAAAACATATACCGAGTATACAAAGGATATGGCTACCGAAAGGTTATCGGCTATATATGCTCTTGTTGCTGAGGGTGAAAAAAAGGGTATTGCCCTGACCGAGGAAGACGAAAAGGAAATTGCCGGAAATATAGAAGAACTTAAAAAAGCATATGGCGACGAATTCGAAACTATTCTTAAAAAGAATGGTTATCAAAGCGAGGATACTCTTTTAAAATTGCAGAGAATGGAAATGCTTTATCAAAAGATATTGGAAGATGCACAAAAGGATTTAAGCAAATATGTGTCAATTGATAAGCTTAAAGCTATGAACGGCCCGGAAAAGGTTACTGTTAAGCACATTCTTGTTGCTTTTGATGAGGAAGCGCTTGGAGATGTAACTGATGAAAAAAAGGCGGCTGCAAAGAAAGAGGCAGAAGAAGTTCTCAAAAAACTGAATGAGGGCGGAGATTTTGATGCACTTATGGCAGAATATAATGACGACCCCGGTGCAACACCCGAGGGGTACACATTTGCTGATGATGGAACAATGGTAAAGCAGTTTACAGATGCGTCCTTTGCTCTTGAAATTGGCGAAACAAGCGGCTTGGTTGAAACCTCATACGGCTATCACATTATCAGACGAATGGAAAGAAATTATACTGTTGATGAATACCTTACTTACCTTTCGCAGAATGCAAGTGTAATCAAAAATGAGGAGAATTTTTCAAATACAGTAATTACGGTAGATTTAAAGGAATTATTTGGCGCAACAGCCGAATAAATCAGGCAATAAACAGAAGAAAAGGGTGAGGATTATGTCTGTGTATGCAATGATATCATCACTTTTAAGTTATGTTTTTACAACAATAATATATCTGTTTATATTCAGTGTTATCGGGCTTATATATATGGATATAAAAAAGATGGGCAAAAAGGAACGTTCAAAGACCGAATCAGACGATTCTGTCAAAGGTGATATATGTGCGGTGCTGAAAACTGTTAAGGGCCGATATGCCACAGAGGCGAAAATGAAGGCGAGATACCGCATAAATCACACCGGAGTTATTGTTGGCAGAGGCCCGGATTGTGACATCAGGATTAACCATATGTTTTTGTCGATGGAGCACTTTCAGGTGTGGTATGACGAAGGCCAGTGGTATATTGGCGATATGGGCAGCAAAAATGGCACATATTTAAACGGGTCAAAACTGAAAAAAGTTAAAAAATTAGAGGACGGCGACGAAATTTCTTTTGGAGAGCTTACTTTTATATTTGAGGAGGGCTAGGTGTGAACAAGGCAAATTACCGAATCCCTGCCTACCTTCTTATAGCAATGAATGTGCTCGGATTTTTGCTTTTGTATATGGTAAACGATTATCAGCTCAGCATACTTTATGTTGGGCTTGGTTTGCTTGGCTTGTTTATTCTTATGTATTCTGTTTTGGTTATCTGTCGCATGGGAGATAAGTTTCTTATGCTGATTTCATCCATGATTATAACTATGGGCGTTTTAATGCTGTGCCGTATTGATATAATTATGGGGGCACGGCAGATTATATGGATTGGTGTGGGTGGTATTGTGTTTTTTACCGCATATATCATATATTACAACATCCACATATGGCATAAAATGTGGTTTTTGTATGCCGCAGGGGGCGTTGTGCTGTTTGTTATAACTTTGTGCTTCGGAAAAACCGTTAACGGCTCACGCAACTGGATTGATATAGGCCCCATAGCCTTTCAGCCTTCTGAAATTATAAAAATTCTTTATGTGATGTTTCTTGCCTGCCACTATTCTGAAAATTGGAGCAAACCGTTTTTAAAAATTAGTCCTATGTATATGACAGGCATAATTACATATACATATATTCTGTTTCTTGTTATGCAGCGCGACTGGGGAACAATCTTAGTTGTGTTTTTGATATTTATTTTTATGATATATGTATACGAAAAAAGCAAATGGTTTTTGTTTGCCAATGTTGCTGCAGCATCGGTAGTAGGACTTTTGGGCTACAAGTTTTTGTATCACATTCAGGTGCGCGTGGGTGTTTGGCTTGACCCATGGACAGATGTTTCAAACAAGGGCTACCAGATTGCCCAATCGCTTTTTGCCATTGCATCAGGCGGATATTTTGGCCGTGGCCTTGGCAACGGCTCGCCGGATTACGTTCCTGAAGTACACACCGACTTCATTTTTTCAGCAATTTGCGAGGAGATGGGTGTGTTCGGTGGTGCGGCAATTATTATTTTGTTCTTTTTGCTGTCATACAGATGCTTTAAAATAACACTTAACACCGAAAATCCATACAACAAAGCGGTTGCCCTTGGGCTTACCCTTATGTTTGCTTTGCAGACATTTATAATTATCGGTGGTGTTACAAAGTTTATACCCCTGACGGGAATAACTGTTCCCTTTGTCAGCTATGGCGGAACGTCTATTGTGGTGAGCTTTGCCTCTCTTGGAATAATGCAGGCAATTTCTGCTATCGAGGACAGAAAGGAGGCGCGGTTGAATAATGAATGTGAATAAAAAAATCATTCGTGTGCTGATTGTTGTTTCAGCTTTGTTTCTGTCCCTTCTGACATACCTTTTATACTTTAATATGTTTCAGTCCGAAAAGCTTTTAACCCACCCATATAATCGCCGCCAATGGGACGAAGAAAAATATGTTACCAGGGGCAAAATATATGATAAAAACGGACTTCTTCTGGCAGAAACCGTCGGCGACGGCGACAGTATCAGACGTGTATACTCTCAGGGCAGGCTGTATAGCCATGTTATAGGCTATTGTTCGCAGATTTACGGCAAGAGCCTTCTTGAACGTGAGTACGACCGTGAGCTGCTTGGCAAAGACAACATTGACATATTTCAGGGTGACAAGAAAAAGGGGTTTGACCTTAATCTGACAATTGATAATACTGTTCAGGCGTATGCGTATGAGCAGATGCAGGGCAAGCGAGGCGCACTGGTTGCCATGAATCCAAAAACGGGGGAAGTGATTGCAATGGTCAGCCTTCCTGATTTTGACCCTGATGCGGCAGCTCTGGAGGGTCAATGGAATACCATAGTTGAAGATGAGAATGCACCCCTTATTCCCAGAGCAGTGCAGGGGCTTTATCCACCCGGCTCAACCTATAAGATTGTAACAGCAGCGGCGGCGTATGAAAACGGAATGAAAGACCGTGTGTTTGAAGATACAGGCGCATTTGAGGCAGGCTCTTTTAAGGTGGAAAATTACAATAACAAAAAATATGGTGAAATAAGTCTTGGTCAGGCATTTCGGGTATCAAGCAATCAGGTATTCTGCACGGTTGGTTATGAACTTGGCAGCGAAAAGATTGCCGAGGTTGCCAAGCGGTTTGGTATAAACACGCAGCTTGATTTTGATATTCCAATCAAAGACAGCCGCATAGAATATAAGAATATGACTAAAGAGGACAGTGCCTTGGTCAGCATCGGTCAGGGACAGCTTCTTACAACACCTTTGCATATGGCTATGATTTGTTCCACGGTGGCAAACAACGGTCAGATGGTGATGCCATATGTGGTTGACAGTGTAACTAAAAATGATTTTACCGTCAGCAAGGCAACAACAAAGGTAATCGGGCAACCGATTTCTTTGGATTGTGCACAATATATTCAGCAACTTATGGTTGATGCTGTGCAAAACGGAACAGGCACCCGTGCTCAGCTTAGAGGGATAACCGTTGCGGGCAAAACGGGAACGGCAGAAAATGAAACTGAATCAGACCACGCCTGGTTTGTGGGATATGCTCCGGCAGAAGCCCCACAGATTGCTATTGCTGTTATTTTAGAAAACGACGGCACAAGCGGCGGAGACGCAGCAGCACCTATTGCGGGCAAAGTTATAAAACAGTATCTTGCAAAGCAGGGAAATTAAATGAAAAACTATAAAATTACCATTCAGTACGACGGCACAAGGTATAACGGCTGGCAAAGGCAGGGCAACACACTAAATACTGTTCAGGGTAAAATTGAAGACATTCTTGAAAGGATGACGGGCCATAAGGTTGAAATTCACGGCTCAGGAAGAACAGATAAAGGGGTTCACGCCAAAGGTCAGGTTGCAAGTTTTAAAATAAATACCGATATGTCTGACAAGGAAATCAAAGATTATATCAATCAATATCTTCCCGACGATATTGCGGTAACAGAAGTATCTGTGGCGGATGAACGGTTTCACGCAAGACTTAATGCAAAACGCAAAACCTATCTCTATCGCATACACAACAGCTCTGTGCCAGATGTTTTTCAGCACAGATTTATGTATACTGTAACCGGTGCGCTTGATGTTGAAGCAATGCAGACGGCGGCAAAGGAGTTTTTGGGAGAGCACGATTTTGAGGGCTTTTCATCAGTCAAGCGTTTTAAAAAGTCTACTGTGCGAACAATATACAGTGTGGGCGTTCAGCGGTTTGGCGATGATGTGGTTTTTGCGGTTACGGGAAATGGTTTTCTTTACAATATGGTACGGATTATGGCAGGAACGTTGCTTGAGATAGGTCAGGGCAAACGAAAGGCAGATACTATTGCACAGGTTTTTCAAACAAAAAACCGTGAACTTGCCGGCGAAACTCTTCCAGGCAAGGGGTTGACTTTGCTTTCGGTTGAATATGAATAGTATGATTTTATATACAAAATATAAATGTTGAATAAAACTATTGCAAAAAATCAAAAAATAAGATAAAATATTCAGGTAAAGGAGGTGAGAAAAGATGAAAACAGCAGAGCTTTTTGACCTGAGCAATACAATTGCGTCATCTCTTTTGGCAGAGTGCGAATATCCTTGGCAGATTTTGGGTAAAATCAAGGATTTTGTAATTGCTTTGGGCGAAACCCTTGACAAAGAAAAGTTTGAACAGGTTCAGCCGCAGGTGTGGATTGCAAAATCAGCAAAGGTATTTCCTTCGGCGTATATTGCTGCACCATGTATTATTGATGAAAATTCTGAGGTAAGGCATTGTGCGTTTATCCGCGGCGGCGTTATTGTGGGAAAGAACTGCGTGGTAGGAAATTCTACAGAAATGAAAAACGCAATAATCTTTGACAATGTTCAGATTCCGCATTTCAATTATGTGGGCGACTCGGTTCTTGGTTTTAAATCGCATCTTGGGGCGGGGGCAGTCACATCCAATGTTAAAAGTGACAAAACTCTTGTTACAATCAAAAATGGTGACGAAAAAATCGAAACAGGTCTTAAAAAGTTTGGTGCAATGGTGGGTGATTTTACCGAGGTTGGCTGCAACAGTGTTCTGTGCCCCGGTACAGTAATCGGCAAAAATTGCACTGTGTATCCGCTTTCAAGGGTAAGGGGATATCTGAAGGAAAATTCTATATTCAAAAGTCAGGAGAATATTGTAACTAAGGTTTAGCTGCAATATACGGCAGATAAATTCAGGATTATGGGACACTGAAGATTTGCTGTTTAAAACAGTACTAAATCTCTTGTGGTATAACTGTTTAGCGCCAGGCCGTGCAAAACATTTGTGCGGTGACGAGGTAAGAAGAAATTCGAAATTTTCGGCGGGTACTTCTTCGGCACCAACCTGTGTCGTGAGAATGCATACAAAACGACAAAAGTGCATTTAAAGGGTAAAACAAACACCTGGGAGTTTAGACTTGAGTGTTTGATAAAAAAAGGAGTGTATATATGAATTTCATCAAAGTAAACAATTATGACGAATTAAGCAAAAAGGCAGCCAATATTATAGCGGCTCAGGTTATTTCAAAACCCAATTGTGTGCTTGGCCTTGCAACAGGTTCAACACCCCTTGGCACTTATGAAAAGCTTGCCGAATATAACAAGGCAGGCGATGTGGATTTTTCACAGGTTACATCTGTGAACCTTGACGAATATCAGGGTCTTAAGGGTGATAACGACCAGAGCTACAGATATTTTATGGACAATAATCTGTTCTGCAAAATCAATATTGACAAAGCAAAGACGTTTGTGCCGGATGGTTGTGCGGCAGACCTTGCTCAGGAAGGCAAGCGTTATGACGAGCTTATCAAATCTTTAGGCGGCATTGATTTGCAGCTTTTGGGTATTGGTCTTGATGGTCATATTGGATTTAACGAGCCTGACGAGATATTTGTTGGCGAAACTCATGAGGTTGTTCTTGATGAATCTACCATTGAGGCAAACGCTAGATTTTTTGCATCAAAGGACGATGTTCCCAAAAAGGCAATAACAATGGGAATGATGTCAATTATGCAGGCTAAAAAAATATTGCTTATAGCAAACGGCAAGAACAAAAAAGAAATTGTTGAAAAATCATTTAACGGTCCCATTACTCCTTATGTTCCTGCATCTATTCTCCAGTTGCATCCTGATGTAACTGTTATTTTCAGTGAGAATTAGTGCAAAGAACTGAATATTAAAAATCAAATCTGGAGGATTTTTTAATGGGAAAATATTTTGGCACTGATGGTTTCCGTGGCGAGGCTAATATTAACTTAACGGTTGAACACGCATTTAAAATAGGCAGGTATCTTGGTTGGCATTATGGCAAGGAACACAAGTGTAATGTGGTTATAGGCAAGGATACACGCCGTTCAAGCTATATGTTTGAATATGCTATTGTTGCAGGTCTTACTTCTTCGGGCGCAGACGCGTATATGCTTCACGTTACCACAACGCC
>JAZNVB010000013.1:0-8928 GCA_045592585.1 Clostridia bacterium | reverse complement strand
TGCTTTTTGCGAAATCGTTCTCTACCGTACCCACGTACGCCGACGAAAACGATTTCACAAAATATACCTGCGTTTTTCGATGTCTTTGTCAGCGTGTCGACTTTATCGACACGCTGAAATGGGGATGTTTACCATCCCCATTTTTATATGTCAAAGTAACTATGATATTTGATGTTTTTGTATGCTTCGTCATCAATGTGCAGTTCTGCACAAACATCCACAAAATAGTCATCAGTCATACATGCAATACAGTCGGTGACAATATCGTCAAAGTCCACGCACAGTTTGCCCTTTGAATTGCGATACTTAAGGCTGAGAGCCGGATTGTCAATATAATGACTGAAAATGGGCGAGTTGGTATTTTCGTCCTCCAAATCCTGCAAAAATTTTGCGTAGAGCTTTTTCATCAGCGGCTTTATGCTTTCGTCATAGGGCTCAACCCGGTCTTCGTTAAGGTAAATAAGCTCATTATTTTCGGCAATCAGGTCGCGAAGGTCGGCAAAGACTTCTTCGTCCATATTAAGGCTGGGCTGATTTATGCTATTTTTAATTATGTTGATAATCATATTTGAGATTATATCGCTGTTTCTGGTGCCGATAAGACGTTCTGATTTGAACATTTCCTCGCTGATAGCCTTTACACGGTAAAGGTCAAGTCTGTCTTTGCCTGCATAGGCAATCATATCGCTTATTCTTACCACGCATCCCTCCAAAGTGTTGGGGCGCAGGCTCTTGTGATAATTCTTTTTGGTGTAACAATTTTCCAAAATGTTGTCAAATTTCTGAAAATCGGTAAGCTTGCTTGGGGTGTATTCGCGGCACACCTTTTCGCCGTTGTGGGCTAAGATTCCGCTTAGGGTCTGCAGAGTCAGGTTGGTGCTTAAGATGTTTCGGAATATTCTTGCACTGTGCACATTGTGGTTAAAATAACGTGCCCTTCCCTGGCGGCGTCGGGTGCTTTCCTCATAACATTCCGAAAGAAGTTCTTCGCCCTTGTGACCAAAGGGCGTGTGCCCCATATCGTGGCCAAGGGCAATTGCCTCAATCAAATCAAGGTTAAGCTTTAATGCCCTTCCAATTGTCCGTGCAATCTTTGAAACAAGCTGAACGTGAAGGGCACGGCGGGTAACATCGTCGTTTTTATAAAATGAAAAAACCTGAGTTTTGTCGGTGTATCTGTTGTAAAAGGGGTTGTAGATTATACAGTCAACGTCATAGGCGTACGGTGGCCGGATAATATCATATCTTGGTGCCCTTGCCGACCGCACCACATCCTCGTTCTTTGTGGCAAAGGGCGACAGGTTGCTGTCGTATGTATTGTTGATTTCTTCAAGATACCGCTTTTCTCCGGCGGTAAATTCAAAATAGCCTTTCATGATTTCACCTCGCTTGTTAAATGTATTATATTCTATTTACAGCCAATTTTCAAGAGTAAATTATATTTGCAAATTAAAAGAGATGTAAAAAGCTCACATCCCTTTTAATACTAAATTGTTAAACTATTTTGTGCCGAATATTCTGTCACCTGCGTCACCAAGGCCGGGAACAATATAGCATCTTTCGTTAAGACATTCATCAACATTTGCACAGTAAATCTGCACATCGGGATGTGCCTCTGAAAGTGCCTTAATGCCCTCAGGTGCGGCTATAAGGCAGAGAAATTTAATCTGTGCCCCACCGGAGGCTTTAATCTGCGATATTGCATCAATCGCTGAACCGCCTGTGGCAAGCATAGGGTCAACAACAACGATAAGACGTTTGTCAATATCGGCAGGGAGCTTGCAGTAGTAAGGCTGCGGAAGCATAGTTTCCTCGTCCCTGTACATACCGATATGTCCTACCTTTGCCGAAGGAACAAGATTAAGCATACCGTTTACCATACCAAGCCCCGCACGAAGAATAGGAACAACAGCAAGCTTTTTGCCGGCTATCATTTTTTGGGTGGTTCTGGTGATGGGGGTTTCGATTTCCACATCCTCAAGAGGCAGGTCGCGAAGAGCTTCATAACACATCAGCATTGTGATTTCCTCTACAAGTTCGCGGAACTCCTTGTTGGTTGTTGTTTTTTGTCTGAGAACTGTTGTTTTGTGCTGAATCAATGGGTGGTCAAAAATTATAACTTTGTTCATTTTAAACTCCTTACTCCTGATCGGCTGCTTTTGAAACAATAAGGTTAACTATGATACCAAGGATAAGAGCACAAGCAACAGAAGTGATTGTGATTTGTCCGAAGTTCAGTGTAAGACCGCCGATGCCGGCAATCAGAATGGTTGAAACAACAAACAGGTTCTTATTAAGGTTCAGGTTAACGTTTTGTACCATCTTAAGACCGGAAACTGCAATAAATCCATAAAGAGCCATACATACGCCGCCCATTACACATGAGGGGATTGAGTTAACAAAGGCAATAAAGGGCGAGATAAATGCAATAATAATTGCAAGGATGGCTGCTGTGATGATTGTGTATATTGATGCATTCTTTGTGATAGCAACACAGCCGACAGATTCGCCGTATGTTGTGTTGGGGCAACCGCCAAAAATAGAACCAAGGAATGAACCGATACCGTCGCCAAGAAGTGTTCTGTGAAGGCCGGGTTCTTCAAGCAGGTCTGTTTCGATGATTGAAGAAATGTTTTTGTGGTCTGCAATATGCTCTGCAAATACAACAAATGCAACGGGAATATATGCAACAGCTATTGTTCCGATATATGCACTGTTTAATTCACCAAAACCGCCAACTGCTGTAAAGAATGTAAAGTCGGGAACTGTAAAGAATGTGTTGATTGTAACACCATCAGCAACCAGCGCTGCAAGAGGTTCAAGATTAAGAACTCTGAGAGCATCAATGCCTGCAGCATTGCCAATCAGTGTAAATATCAAAGATACTGCATATCCACCGAGAATACCAAAAATAAAGGGGATAAGACGTGCTGTTTTTTTGCCGTAAACAGAGCATAATATTGTTATAATAAGTGTAACAAGACCACACAAAACTGTGATTAAGGGAGATGCCTGAACGCCTGCAATGCTTCCCTTTGTAAGGTCGCCGATAGCGTTGCCTGCTAATGAAAGACCAATAATTGCAACTGTTGGGCCGATAACTGCGGCGGGCATCAGCTTGTTAATCCACTTAACGCCTGCAAATTTAACAATGATTGCTATGATAACATAAACAAGACCTGCAAAAAATGCACCGATGATAAGTCCTAAGTAACCAAGGCTCATAGACACACCGCCTGCAAATGCGGCAAACATAGAATTGATAAATGCAAATGAAGAGCCAAGGAAAACCGGGCTTTTTGCTTTTGTGCAAAGCACATAAAAAAGTGTACCTACACCTGCACCAACAAGGGCCGCTGCAGGACTCATGCCGTTGCCGATAATAACCGGAACAACGAGTGTTGCTGTCATAATTGCAAGCAATTGCTGAATTGCAAAAATGATCAACTGACCAAATTTGGGTTTGTCTTTTACTCCATAAATAAGTTTCATTGGTTAATCCCCTCTCAGATTATTATTTTTATCGGATGAATAATTCATCCAATAAAATTTTACTATTGTCGACAGATTTTGTCAAGATAGATAATAAAAGAAATAAAAATAAATAAATATTTGTTGAAAATTGAATGGGATAGTTGTATAATATTTTAACGGAAGTGAATTGTAAAAAAGTTGAAATAACCGGTTTGAAACAATTTGCAGAAAAATGGAGGAAAGAAGCATGAAATATTTAATTGTAGTTGATATGCAGGTGGACTTTATTACAGGAAGTCTTGGCAGTAAAATGGCAGAGGCAATCGTGCCTGATGTGGAGGAAAAGGTAAAGGGATTTCAGGGTAAAGTGATCTTTACAAGGGACACACATTTTGCAGATTATATGAATACCCAGGAGGGAACAAAACTCCCTGTTGAACATTGTATCAAGGAGACCGAAGGCTGGCAGATATGTGATGAATTAAAGCCATATGCTAAAGAAATAGTTGATAAAATCACCTTTGGAAGCGTTGATTTGCCTGAGATAATAAAGGCGTATGGCGACGAGATTGAAGAAATAGAAATATGCGGTCTTTGCACAGATATATGCGTAATCTCAAATGCTATGATTTTGAAGGCGGCTTTCCCGGAGGTTAAAATCACCGTTGACAGCAAATGCTGTGCCGGAGTTAGCATAGATAGCCACAATACGGCGCTTGAGGCAATGAAGGCAGTACAGATAGATGTTGTATAATATAAACGGTTTGTGAAATTATATGTCCGGGATAAAATTTTGAGGTGACAAAATGAAACAAGATAAAAAAATAACACAGTGCGAAACCTGTGCATATTTTGACTATGATTATGAGATGGACTGTGATGTGTGCACCATCAATCTTGACGAGGACGAGGTTTCGTCCTTTTATGGCTCGGGGCATAATTCCTGCCCGTATTATAGCTTCTACGACGAGTATAAGATTGTTAGAAAACAGAATTAAAAAAATGACCGCAGTGGCTTTGCCATTGAGGTCAGCTTTTTTTATTTAGTGGTTATTTTTGTAATTTTCAATGACCTTGCGCATAGTTTCAACTGCAGGGCCACCGGGGATTTTGCGGAGGTTTACACAGGTTTCAAGGGAGATTGCTGTGTATATATCCTCGTCAAAAAGCGGCGAAAAGTCTTTGAATTCGTCAATAGTTAGGGCATCAATTACCTTGTTTGTGTCAAGGCAGTATGCAACCATTCTGCCAACAACTGCGTGTGCATCACGGAAGGGCAGACCTTTCTTTACAAGATAGTCGGCAACGTCTGTTGCGTTTGTAAAGCCGCCTTTAGCTCCTTCAAGCATTGCGCCTTTGTTTATCTTCATTGTGGCAAGCATTCCGCCAAATACCGGCAGGCACATCTTAACGGTGTCAAGTGCGTCAAATATCTGCTCCTTGTCCTCCTGCATATCCTTGTTGTATGCAAGGGGCAGACCTTTCAGCATAGTAAGAAGTCCCATCAGCGAGCCAAACACTCTGCCCGACTTACCTCTTGCAAGCTCTGCAATATCGGGGTTCTTTTTCTGGGGCATTATGCTGGAGCCTGTGCTGTATGCATCGTCTAAGGTTACAAAGCCAAACTCGTTGGAGCTCCAAAGAATGATTTCCTCTGAAAAACGGCTCAGATGAACCATTATCATTGACAGCACAAATGCAAGCTCACAAACAAAGTCACGGTCAGAAACACCGTCGATACTGTTCTGTGTAATACCGTCAAAGCCAAGTTTTTCTGCAACAAAGGGCCTGTCAAGGGGATAGGTTGTTCCGGCTAAAGCACCGCTGCCAAGGGGCATAATATTCATACGCTTTCTCCAGTCACTAAGCCTTGAAAGGTCACGTGAGAACATTTCATAATATGCCATAATGTGATGTGCAAAGGTGATGGGCTGTGCCTTTTGCAGATGAGTGTAGCCGGGCATAATTGTGTCAAGGTTTTCTTCGGCAAGCTTTAAAATAATGTTCTGCAGATTTTCGAGCATAGACTTTAGCTCTTCTGCCTCGTCACGAAGGTACAGCTTGTTGTCAAGGGCAACCTGATCGTTGCGGCTTCTGCCTGTGTGAAGGCGTTTGCCAACGTCACCTATACGTGAAATAAGGATTGTTTCGATATTCATATGAATATCCTCGGCGTCAATGGTAAACTCTACCTTGCCGTTCTCGATATCCGCAAGAATTTCTTCGAGTGTTTTTACTATAAGACCGGCATCTGCTTCGGGAATAATTCCCTGCCTGCCAAGCATCAGGGCGTGTGCCTGACTGCCACGGATGTCCTGTTTATACATACGGCTGTCAAAACGGATTGATGAGTTAAAATCGTCAACTGCCGCATCTGTGGATTTTGAAAATCTTCCACCCCATAGTTTCATAATAATTTCTCCTGTATAGAAATTCAGGGGCATCAAGGATGCCCCTGTTAATGTTTATTTTATATCATTTTTAGCTTTCATCATTGCACGAACCTTAAGGGGCAGACCATAAAGGTTGATAAAGCCTTCGCTGTCCTTATGGCTGTAAAGCTCCTTGCTGTCGCCAAATGATGCAATATCCTCGTTGTAAAGTGAGTACTTTGACTTTGCACCTGCAGGTGTGCAGCTACCCTTGTAAAGCTTAAGGCGTACTGTACCTGTAACGTACTTGTCCATTTCGTCATACATAGCTGACATTGCCTCTCTGAGTGGTGTAAACCACTTGCCGTCGTATACAAGCTGTGAGAACTGAGTTTGGCTCATTCTCTTGAATGCTTGAGTGTCACGGTCAAGGCACAGATATTCAAGCTCCTGAATTGCGGTGTAAAGGATTGTACCGCCGGGAGTTTCATAAACGCCTCTTGACTTCATGCCAACAAGACGATCTTCAACGATATCTGCAATACCAACACCATTCTTGCCGCCAAGCTCGTTAAGCTTTTCAACCAATGCAACGGGCGAAAGCTTTTCGCCGTTTACTGCAACGGGTTCGCCGGCAACAAATTCGATTTCAACATATGTTGGTTCATCAGGAGCAGCTTCAGGTGATACACCAAGCTTAAGCAGACTGTCAAGCTGAGGCTCGTTCCAGGGATCTTCCAAATCCATACCCTCGTGGCTGATGTGCCAGATGTTTCTGTCACGTGAGTAAAGGTCTTTCTTTGTAACGGGAATTTCAATGCCGTGAGCATTTGCATAGTCAACTGCGTCTTCTCTTGATTTGATATCCCAGATTCTCCAGGGAGCAATAATCTTGAGTGATGGGTCAAGAGCCTTAACACCAAGCTCAAAACGTACCTGGTCGTTACCCTTACCGGTTGCGCCGTGGCAGATTGCAACTGCGCCTTCCTTCTGTGCAATTTCAACCAGTCTTTTTGCAATAATGGGTCTTGCATGTGATGTACCAAGGAGATACTTGCCCTCGTACATTGCACCTGACTTAAGAGTGGGGAAGATATAGTCTTTAACATATTCTTCTCTTAAATCCTCTATGTAACATTTAAGTGCGCCTGAACGGATTGCACGTTCTTCAAGTCCGTCTGTTTCCTTACCCTGACCAACGTCGCCGCAAACACAAACTACATCATAGTCATAGTTCTCTTTAAGCCACTGAATAATGATTGATGTGTCAAGTCCGCCGGAGTACGCCAGTACTACCTTATCTTTTGCCATAATATTACCTCCAGTTTATGTATGACCGATTGGTCAAAAAATACTTGTTTTATTCAACGTTTTATATTATAATGTATGTTATGGGAAATTGCAATACTTTTTTTAAAAACTTTTGTATTTTTATGCAAAAATTATGAATTTTTATGCATAAAACCAAATATTATATGCATTTTACAAATGAAAGGCAAAACATTATGAGGATTTTAGGTATCGACCCCGGATATGCAATTGTTGGTGTGGGGGTTGTGGATTTTGAAGGTAATCGTTTTAAGGTTGTGGATTTTGGCGCAATCACAACAAATGCCGGCGAGGATATGTTTGACCGCTTAAAATCAATTTATGACGAGGCGGTTGAAATTATTGAGCGCACAAAACCTGACGCAATGGCGATTGAAGAGCTGTTTTTCAACAGCAACCAAAAGACGGCAATCAATGTTGCCCAGGCAAGAGGGGTTTTGGTTCTTGCGGCAAAAAACAGTGGTATTCCCATTTATGAATACACTCCCCTTCAGGTAAAACAGGCGGTTGTGGGCTATGGCCGTGCCGAAAAGGCTCAGGTTCAGCAAATGACAAAGGCAATTTTAAATTTAGATGCTGTTCCCAAGCCCGACGATACTGCCGATGCTCTTGCTATTGCCATTTGCCACGCCCATTCATACAGGGCAACAAAATGGTAAAATTATGTTAATTTTGGCTTGTATTTTTGGACAAAAGATGATATACTAAAAGTTGGAATTTTAACGAAAGGCAGACGGATTATGTTTTATTATATATCGGGAACAATTGCATTAAAGGCCGAAAGCTTTGTGGTTATTGATAATCAGGGAATCGGCTACCGTCTTTATGCAAGCACAAAAACCCTTGAAGCTATTGGCGAGGTTGGTTCTTCGGCAAAGCTTTATACCTATACAAATTTTAAAGCATCTGCCGATATATTTGACATTTACGGCTTTGCCACAATGGAAGAGCTTAACCTGTTTGAAATGATTATCGGGGTGTCAAGGGTTGGTGCAAAAACCGCCATCTCATTGCTTTCAAACATTTCACCCTCTAAATTTGCACTGTGCGTTGTGACAAATGACTTTAAATATATTGCAAGCCAGACTCCCGGCCTTGGTGCAAAGGGGGCAGAGAGAATTGTTCTTGAACTAAAGGATAAATTCAAGGGCGTAGATATTGGCAACATTTCAACCGAGGAGGTTGTTGATGTTTACCACGGCGGCGATACGGAATCAGATGAGGCAGTTAGTGCTCTTGTGGTGCTTGGCTATTCCACACAGGAGGCAAAACGTGCTGTGACAGGTCTTTCAGGCTCGGTTGAGGATATTGTGAAGGAAGCCCTTAAAAAACTTATGAGAGGTTAACGCCTTATGGATTTTGAAAACGAAAACAGAATTGTAAATACCGGCGAAATACACGGTGACAACGAAATTGAATACAGCCTGCGTCCAAAGCTGCTTTGCGACTATATCGGGCAGAAGAAGGCAAAGGAAAACCTTAAAATTTTTATGGATGCGGCAAAAAAGAGGGGCGAGCCCCTTGACCACGTTTTGCTTTATGGACCTCCGGGTTTGGGCAAAACCACTCTGGCAGGGATTATTGCCAACGAGATGGGGGTTAATATCCGCATCACATCCGGCCCCGCAATTGAAAAGCAGGGTGATTTGGCAGCACTGCTTACCAACCTTTCAGAGAATGATATTTTGTTTATTGACGAAATCCACCGTCTTAACCGCAGTGTCGAAGAAATTCTGTATCCTGCAATGGAAGA
>JAZNVB010000012.1:0-6807 GCA_045592585.1 Clostridia bacterium | reverse complement strand
AACCTGAAGACATTTGTTGAAAAGGGCGGACGTCTCTTTATGATGGCGGCACACCTTAATACATCAATCAAGAGAGATGGTTCAATCAGCCTTATCAACGGCGGTGATGTATCAGACCTGTTCGGTTGTACTCTTGATGCTGAAAATATCGTATGCAAAGAAGACGGCAGCAAGTTCTGCAAGAGTATTGTTCCTGAATTTATGTATTCCACACTTCACTTTGAATGTGGCGACCCCTATTTTGCAGAAGGTTATATTGATTATGCAGATACCAAGCTTACAACAGGTGTTGCATCGGCAAGACTTTCAAACAGGTTCTGCGACAAGGATGTAGAGGCTATGCCAATTTCACTTGTTGAAAACAAGGTAGGCGAAGGTTATGCAGTTCTTATGACAAGCCTTGAGTACCCCTATGGTGCATCAGTTCCTATGTACACAAATCTTGTTCGTGAAATCCTGGTTGCCAGCCACAGAACAGCGGATATCAAGGTATACGGCAACGATTCACTCAGATTCAGTGTATACGAAGGCGGCAAGGTTTACCTTCTTAACACAGACTTTGACCACAAGATTGATGTAACGATTGACTATGGCACACATAAGAAGGAACTCACCCTTGAACCTTGCGAATTTAAACCGGTGGAAAATGACTAAAACAAAATATAAAAAATTCGCCGCATTTTTATGCGGTGAGTTTTTCGTATAATAAAATATGAAAAAAAGCACATTATTTTTTTGCAACAGGTCGAAAAAATGTTGATGCGGCATTTGACAGAATAAGAAAGAGTTTTAAGTAAAATGGATATATTAAAGAATTGTAACTTATGCCCAAGAAATTGCGGTATTGACCGCACAGAAACGGTTGGCTTTTGCGGAGCAGGCGATAAAATAAAGGCGGCAAGAGCAGCCCTGCATTTTTGGGAAGAGCCTTGTATCAGCGGAACACAGGGCTCGGGCACGGTGTTCTTTTCCGGATGCAATTTAGCCTGCCGGTATTGCCAAAATTACGATATAAGTATTGGTGGATTTGGCAGAGAAATAACTGTTGAGAGGCTTGGTGAAATTTTTCTTGAGCTTCAGGACAAAGGAGCACACAATATCAATCTTGTGACACCAACGCCATACATTCCGCAGATTAAGATGGCAATCGACCTTGTGCGTGATAAAATACATATTCCGTTTGTTGCCAATGTGGGCGGTTATGAAAAACCAGAAACAATAAAGGCATTAAAGGGATATATTGATATTTTTCTTACGGATGTAAAATATAAATCGTCGGAGATTTCAAAGAATTACAGCAAAGCGCCCGACTATTTTAAGTTTGCTATTTCATCCTTTGAAGAAATGCTTGAAATCTGTGGTTCACCCCGGCTTGATTCAAATGGAATTATGCAGTCGGGAGTGATAGTACGGCATCTTGTGTTGCCGGGCTGTCGCAGAGATTCAATTGAAATTCTGAATAGCCTGGCTGAAAAGTTTGGTACAGAAAGCTTTATTCTAAGCTTAATGAGCCAGTATACCCCCAACGGTCATTTGCAAGACTATCCCGAGATAAACCGCCGCACTACTGCATTTGAATATAACTCGGTTATTGATGAGGCGCTAAGGCTTGGTTTTGATAACGCCTATATGCAGGAAAAATCAAGTGCCAAGGCGGAATATACTCCTGCGTTTGATTTAACGGGTATAACAGTTCTTAATTAACGATTTGTATGGGAGGATGAAAAATATGTCAAAAGTTAAATGGGGAGTTATAGGTTGCGGTGGCATTGCAGACCGCAGAACCTTGCCCGGAATGATGGATGCAGAAAATGCAGAGCTTATTGCTGTTATGGATGCTAACCCTGAAGCCGCAGAGAGAGTATGCAAAAAATACGGCGCAAAATATGCATTCAGCACAGTTGAAGATTTGCTTGCCGTAGAAGAAATTCAGGCAGTATATATCGCCTCGCCCGTATTTTGTCACAAGGAACAATGTGAAAAAGCAGCAAAGGCAAAAAAGCATATTCTGCTTGAAAAGCCTATGGGTCTGACCGTGGCAGAATCCGAGGAAATTGCCGCTTGCTGTGAAAAAGAAGGTGTTAAGCTGGGTGTTGCATTTATGATGCGTTTTCACAGCTACCACCAAAAAATGAAGGAGATTATCAGCCGGGGAACCATTGGCGAAATTGTTTCAGCCCGTGCACAGTTTACCTGCTGGTATCCCGAAATGGAAGATTGCTGGCGTCAGAACAAAGCCTTATCCGGCGGCGGCGCAATGCTTGATATGGGAATTCACGCCATTGACCTGATCCGCTTTATCACCGGTCTTGAAATTGCAGAAACGACAGGTTTTGCAGGAAATCAGATTTTTAAATACAGTGTTGATGATGCCGGCGTTGGTGTTTATAAAATGACAAACGGAGCATTATGCGTTGTTGAAGCTGCATTTAACATCCCTGATGATGTTTCTGTCAGCAAGCTTGAATTTTACGGAACAAAGGGCTGCATAATTGCAAAGGGCACACTTGCCCAGGAGGAAGGCGACGATGTTGAAGTTCTTGCCATTAACGATGCGGGTGGATATGATGCACAGCAGAATCGCAGTACTGTTACACCAATCAAACTTGATGTAACCTTTGGCAATATGTACACCAAAGAAATCGAAGGTTTTGACAATGCAGTTCTTGGCAATGGTGAAATCCCCATTACTGCAGCGGATGCTATTAAATCGCAGAAAGCCATTGAGAATTTATATAACAAATAATAATCACAAAAGGATGTATCCCCCTTTGGAGATACATCCTTTATCTGTTGTTTCTGAAGATTATTTAAGTGTAGTTGCTTTTTTAAAATATTCAAGCAATGCTAACCTTGTATTCTGACATTTATCTTCGATAACCGCATCCAAAAGTGTGTTAAGTGCATCACCGATGTCGGCTCCGTTGAGGTTAAATTCTGCTGCGAGGTCGTTTCCGTTTATTGCAAGACTGTGCAGATGGCAACAATCTCCGTCACGCAAAATTGCGGAAAGAAGTTTTTTTGATGCATCAATCCCGGAGGGATTATCAGGCTGCAAGGCGCATTTCAATTCAAAAATATCCTGCAGGGCATCGGCCCCGATTTCACGGATAATGTGACGGATTGAAATTCTGTCAGGCAGAATTTCACGGTGCAGATTATTGAGCAGGGTTAAAGTCATATGCCGAGTTTTATTATCGTATTTAAGATGCGAAAAGAAGGTTTTTGCCAAAGGAATTACATCTGTATCAAACACTTTTGCTGCGCTGTAAAGAAATGCCGCAAGCCTTAAACTTAACTTGCAGGGCACATGACTGATAGACCGAAAGACAGTGGTGTCAAGGTGTTGCAACGGGTAATTCCCGAAAAGTCTTTGAGATATAACAGAAAAATATTTTTCTGTTACTGCCGATGCACCGTTTGCGCAAAGAGTTTTATTGAGCTCAGCGCAAACACGTTCTGCGGCAATATTTTTAAGCAGATATCTGTATTTATATAAGGCATCGGCGGTTTGTGGCTCTATTTCAAAACCCAGAACTGCCGAAAAACGTATTGCACGCATTATGCGCAGGGCATCCTCCGAAAACCGCTGTTCGGGATTGCCTACGGTGCGGATAATTTTATTCTGAATATCCGTCTGCCCTTTGCAGGGGTCAACAATACCGACTTCCGGGTGGTATGCAATGGCGTTTATTGTAAAATCACGTCGCTTTAAATCCTCGGCAAGGTTTGTTGAAAATGTAACAGTTTCGGGATGACGGCTGTCTGAGTAATTTCCGTCAATACGATAGGTCGTAATTTCAAAAGGTGTTTTCTCAAGGATAACTGTTACCGTTCCGTGTTTGATTCCCGTTGGAATTACGGTATACCGGCTGAATATTTTTTGCACTTCGCCGGGGGTGGCCGAGGTTGCGACATCCCAGTCGCCGGGAGGGTTGCCCATCAACATGTCACGAACACACCCACCTACCATATATGCTTCAAAGCCACATTCGTTGATAATGGATATAATTTTGCGCACCGTTTGAGGAATAATCACAGTTTTGATTCCTCCTTTGACTTTGCTGTGATTTCACTGAAAAAGTCGGTAAAAATTTCTTCATATAGAGAAGGCGTATAAAGATAGCGTGCAGGTGATCTTGCAATATGTGTGGAGGACCAACTGAATTTTGGCAGAGTAATATCATATCTGTTGCCGCTTTTCAGGGCTTTATATGCCAGGGTTCCGTCAAGTTCACGTACCGAGTAAAGTGCGGCTTTTAGCGAAAGTGCCATGATTGATTCAACGGGATCATCAAATGTCGGGATAAAGCTGTCATCGCAAAAGAGAGTGCTTTGTACTATCTGAGGATTGATGTTGTGACAGTTATCGCGCAGATGAAACACAAGCGAATCTTTTGTTTCTGTTAAATAAAGAGTGAGTTTTGCTCCTTTGTAATTATGATTTTCTGCACTGCGCAGACAGATATATAGTAAATTAAGGAAGGTAAATTCAAACTTTGTTTTATCGATTCGCATCGGAACAGGGCGTAGAAGCTTTGAATAACAGACTGCAGAAATTTCCACATAACCGGAAACTGTTTTGATAAACGCATCGGTAAGTCCCGAAAGCAAATCAAAAGAGTCAAAATCCTCAACTGTTCCGAAGACACCTCTTGGTTTAAAAATATATTCAAGCAGATTGCACATTTTATTCATTTGAAAATTGCAGATGTCTGCCGCATGAACTTTGCGAAAGATAGCGGGCGGCATATCAAAACTCTTTTTTATATCTTCAAGGGATTGGTGTGATATAGAAACAAGGTTTTTAAATGTTGCAATCATTGCGAGGTCAAAGTGTGTGTTGTCTGATGCCATTTTAAAAAACTCCTGATATATTATTTAGGAATAATATACCATAAAATGGAAGCTTTTTCAATAAAAAACCCAAAAACAACAATTAAAATAAAAAAATGTGACTTGAAGTTGGAGTAAACGTGAGCATAAGAGAGCAAATGAGAGAAAAAAGGACTTTGATATTAGCTAAATCAATTTATTTGAAAAAAGGGGTTGACAAAATTAAAATTTGGTATTATAATAGACTACGCTGCGTAAGATTGCTACGTAGACAAATAATAATTCAGACAGACTGTGGGCAAATGCGCA
The DNA here is from genome assembly GCA_045592585.1 of Clostridia bacterium. Lineage (GTDB taxonomy): Bacteria > Bacillota > Clostridia > Monoglobales > Monoglobaceae > SIG440. The sequence goes on along the minus strand of JAZNVB010000012.1, from coordinate 1,662 downwards.
CAGCGGTGAATGTGTTCATTTGCTCATAGTCTGAAGGAAATTTAGGAGGAAATGAAAATGTCAACTTATATGGCAAAAGCTAATGAGCTTGAAAAGAAGTGGTACATTATCGACGCTGCAGGCAAGCCCCTCGGCCGTGTTGCTGCAACTGCTGCTGCAATTCTCAGAGGTAAGCATCGTCCTGAGTTTACACCCAATGTAAACTGCGGCGAATATGTTATCATCATCAACGCAAAGGATGCTGTTCTTACAGGTAAAAAGCTTGATCAGAAGAAGTATTACAGACACACAGGTTATATCGGCCACCTCAAGGAAGAATCATACAAGGATATGATGGCAAACAACCCCGTAAAGGCTATGGAGCTTGCTATCTCAGGTATGGTTCCCCACACAACATTGGGCAGACAGGCACTTAAGATGCTCAAGGTTTACGCTGATGCAAATCACAATCACGCTGCTCAGTCACCGGTTGAGTGGACAGGCGAGATTAAATAATAGAGGAGGTAGATATCAATGGCAAATGCAGTTCAGTATTACGGAACAGGTAGAAGAAAAGAATCTGTTGCCAGAGTAAGATTGGTTCCCGGCAACGGAACAATTACAATAAACAAAAGAGACATTGACGATTATTTCGGTCTTGAAACTCTTAAGACAATCCTTCGTCAGCCCCTGGTTCTTACAGGTACAATCGGCAAGTTCGATGTTCTTGTAAACGTTAAGGGCGGCGGCTTCACAGGTCAGGCTGGTGCTATCCGTCACGGTATCGCACGTGCACTCCTCGAAGTTGATGCAGAAGCTTTCCGCGCAACTCTCAAGGCTGCAGGTTACCTCACTCGTGACCCCAGAATGAAGGAAAGAAAGAAGTACGGACTCAAGGCTGCTCGTCGTGCACCTCAGTTCTCAAAGAGATAATATTTATCTATTACAAATCCCACAACCAAGCGGTTTGTGGGATTTTCTTTTTGGGTTTTGCCACAAATTTGCCACAAATTTTTTAATTACTGATGTACTCTTCGTATTGTTTTGAAAAAGTTTAACCTTAAAAGAATTGCAATTATATGCATTATATTAAAAAATTACATATTCTCCAACAAATCTTCAATCTTACATCCAAGTGTTTTGGAGAGTGCAAAAAGAGTGGTTGTTGCTGCTTTATTTATATCCTTTGCCTTCAGTTCGTACTGTTGTAAAGTTCTTAAGTTTACACCTGATTTTTCGGCAAGTTCTCTTTGAGAGTAACCAATGTTTTTACGAAGTTCCTGCAGTTTTGTAGTCGTAGTTTTTCTCTCGATTATAGAATTTACTACATCAACAAATTTTTCTTCCGCTGCTTCGTGAAGTGTTGGATAAAGCTTTTCGATTTCCCTTGCAGATACATTCTGAAAAATATCCTTGAATGTCCTACCTGTATGCCACTGATAATAAGCTACAACCCACCCGCACCAAAATTCAGGAGAACAATCATATTCTGTTTGCACTTCCGGGAAGTCTTGTTCAATACCAGCTTTTACAATGATTTCGTGAACAAGTTCTGTTCCTGACAATCCCGAAATAATTTTAGGTACACCATTTCCAAACTGCGTCGCAAAACCCGTTGTAATAAATAAGTCAAAGAATTTTTGCAAGCTCAACTTACAAGCATTGACCGCATAGTCTGCAGCT
>JAZNVB010000011.1:0-10468 GCA_045592585.1 Clostridia bacterium | reverse complement strand
TGAACCATTTGTCATCTGAGAAACCTGAGTTTTTCCACCAGCTGAGTGTGTGTCAATAAACCAGAAAAGTCCCTCCAAATCAGCAGCAGCAAGATCCTTCTTTGCTACAACTTCAAAACGAACTAAAACACCATCTGTGTAGATAGAATCATCGTCTGTGTTAACCATACCTGCTGGTGAAGCCCAACCAAGTGTCATTACGCCAGCATCAAACGCAGTATTTATAGTGGCACCTGAAGCACGAACACCTGTACCAGAACTTACTGTAATTTTATCTGTATCATAACCAAAAACCAGGTCTGCACCCTGAATACTATCAGCTAATGTATCAGGGTTTCCATCCATCTTAACAACAATATAATATGTTGTTCCGCTTGTCATAGATGAAGCTACTGTCGAGCCTGACTTGTTCGTACCATATACTACATCAAGCGTAATTGTATTTCCATTAGTTCCTGTTACCAATGTAGCTGCAAATGCAGGTACACTCATCAGCATTGTAAAAGCAAGAACCAAAGCCAAAATTTTTGAAAGCTTTTTCATTTAATTTTCCTCCTTAAAATAGGTTATTCCCAAGAATCAATAATATTTGCACCAAACTGAAGAATCATAAGTGCATCTGTAGAGTTCCAAAGATTATCGTTATTAACATCAGCAGCCTCTTCTTCAACTGCTGTCGCTACATACAGGTTAGCACCTATCTGAAGTGTTGTCAACGCATCTGTAGAATTCCAAAGGCCATCGTTGTTAACATCACCTGTGGGATATGCCTCTGGTTCATCCGGGTTTTCCGGATCTTCAGGATCAGGCTCAACTACTACTGCCTTGTAGGTTACTGGGATAGTAGCAATAAGTCCTCCGTTGCCAGCATTTGTGCCAATATAGAGAGTCATTGTTTCTTCGCAGCTATCAAGCTTTGGAAGCACACTAAATGCAAGAGATGCTGATTCTGCATCATCCTGATTGATGTAAGCAATAGTTGACTCTGATGTAGGAAGATCACTACCGCTAACAAGAAGAATGCTGTAATCTGCGCCTGTTACTGCAGTATTCAATGTTACTGCGATGCTGTCAGCAGCAGGTGTAACTGTTACGTCTGCACTCTCAACATAACTATCTGCAAGAGCAAATGTCTTTGCAGGTGTAGTTTCTTCAGCTAATACAGAAACGCTCATAAGCGCTGTTATAGCAAGAACTATTGCAAAAATGCTAATAATCTTTTTCATTTTTTCCAACTCCTTCTTTTTAAATTAAAGGTTAATTAGTATATGTGTTAATATAATTAACTAATATTTTTGCCAACTGAGCACGGGTGGCAGTTCCTTGTGGACTTATGGTATCTTCACTTGTGCCCGAAAGCATTTTGTTGTAGATACCCCAGTAAACGGAGGGCCTTGCCCAGTCTGAAATCTGATTGCTGTCTTTAAAGTGTCCATCATACACAAAGGCAAAAACCAGTTCCATTCCGCTTTGTCCGCCGGAGTATGCATGCAGTATTTTTACTGCAGCCTCGCGTGTGAGATTCCCGTCAGGCTCAAAGGTGGTTTTTGATGTACCGTTGATATAACCATTGTTATATCCCCAGGCAATGGCTGTTTTAAATTCCCGGCTCTGTTCCTTTATATCGGCAAAGGGAACATTCTCTGCATCGGCTGCAGGCGAGCCTGCCATTCGCCAAAGCACTGTTACAAACTGTGCTCTTGTGACATCTTCATCAGGATTAAAGAACCCCTTTTCATCACCTTTAAAAAGACCCATTTCGGTGGCAGTGTTTATGTAGCGCTCTGACCAGTGACCTTCTGTATCGGCATACAGATGTTCGGTAACGGGTGGTTCCTCTTCCTTCACTTCGGCATCGGAAGGTTCTTCGGGGAATACCTCGGTAGCACCGACAATGGTATAGGGCAACTCTTCTGCATTTTCATCAGAAAAAGCAACATCTCTCACCTTGAAATCAAAGCTCTCTATGTCTGCTTTTGCAATGAATTTGTAGGTTGCAATAACTCCGTTGCCTTCGACTGCAGTGGTAGTTGCTGCACCAACAATTGCACCGTTAGGCGCTGTTGGATTTGTAATATAAAGTGTACCCTTTAAAAGCTCTCCTATCTTTGCATCAACACATTCGATTTCTTCTGTTTCGGCAAACAAAACAAGCCAAATTGAGCAAAATCCCGGATTGTTACTAATGGTCGCTACAACTTCAAACTCTTCACCGGCCTTCGGCAGCTCAGTTGGAGTTTGAATTTCTATTTTTGCCCAATCATCCGCGGCGTTTACAGGTATCATAACCATGGTAAAAATCACGGCAATCATAAGGCAAAAACACAAGCCTCTCTTCACATTTCCACCTCCTTTTTGTACCCTGTTGGGCTTTGCAAGATTAAAAATTCGAACATATGCCCATTTAATCTTTCTAACATTATAGCATTTTCGGTATCAATTGTCAATGTAATTATCATAGAAAAATATCCGTTTTTTTGGTGGTTATCACTAAATTTTTTGCTAGTTTTTACACCGGTAAAAATTGGCGGGGTATTTGTTTGGAATATTCAGGTTTTACTGACAAATTTCGGCGCCTTTCTCGACCAGAAAATGGACAGCTGTGGGCATCTGTCCCTGCAAAGGATTTTACCTCTTGACAAATTTGAAATTTGGATATATAATAACAATAGAAAAAGGCAAGACCTCAAACGGTTATGCCTTAGAACGAATTCATATCAAAATGACCGAACTTTGGCGAGGCCGGTCATTTTGCTTTTATGGAGAAAATTATCAAAAATATGATAATCTCTAAAATTACAAATAGCAATTTTTTTACCATCAGCAATATGCTTACTTTTCATAAGCATCCCTCCTTTCATAAACTCGGCGCACTGCCTGTATATGTAAAGGTTGGCACAACCGCCGGTGTTAACCACCGTTAAGAAATCTTGCCTTAAATATATTATACACCAAAATTATACATTTTTCAAGAAGAATCTTGACTCTTACACAGGATTTTTACCTCTTGACAAATTTGAAATTTGGATATATAATAACAATAGAAAAAGGCAAGACCTCAAACGGTTATGCCAAAAGAGTGTATTTATAAAAAATAACGCATCATTTGACCGTGGGCGTTATTTTTTTATGGTTAATGCTAAAAGCAATAAAGTTATCATAAAGCAAATTATGTAATCTTTATCCATAAGCTATCACCTCCTTTGCAAAGAGATGATGGCATAACCGCCCAGCTTTTACACTGTTTTAAGTCTTGCCTTAAATATATTATACAATATATTTCGTGTTATTTCAATATCTTCTTGCAAAAATACGCATAAATTTCCCATATTTGCTATTGCTTTTTAGCTTAGTTTTTGGTATAATAAGTTATTATATATTTGTCATATGGTGGCAAGGAAAATAATTTATAGATAATTGAAAGGGGGAAGTCGGATGCCCGCAAAAAAGAAAAAAGAAGAGGTTTTAACCTATAAGGGCAAAATGCTCCTCAGAAAAGGAAACGAAATTTACTACGGAAACCCCGGTGAAAAATATATGGTGGTTTTCCGCATAACAGAAACAGACAAATTAGAAGACCTGGACATTTCAAAAAAAGTTGTTATCGAACTTCGGACCAATTCTGAAAACAATTCTATGCTTATCAAGCAGGCGGAACGTGATGGGCTTTATAAGGCTTTTGATATTGGTTTCTTCTGGCTTGAGGATGCGCTTGAGAATTTTTAGTTTTGGGCTAATTATGCAGGGGAGGGTACTGCGCCGGCCCCTGCAACTCTTTTGCAAAAATTTTAATATACGTGCCCGTAGCTCAGCTGGATAGAGTGTCAGACTCCGACTCTGAAGGTCATGCGTTCGAATCGCACCGGGCATACCAAAAAGAAACGACAATCTTCGCATTGAAAGTTGTCGTTTCTTTTTGTACTCTTATCTTTTCGCTCTTCTCTCTTCATTTTTCACTAAAATTGTCGTTTCCAGATAAAAGATAAAAGAGAATAAATAAGAGACCTCCAAACGTTGAATTGTATGTTTAATTATGATTACGAATCAATGCTAGAGTTAGCAGAAGAAATTAAACGTATGCTTATTTCCTCAATCAATACCGCAAAGAAAAACCAAAACTAAACTTTTTTCGGGCAAAAAAAGAAAGCAGACACCGTGTCTGCTCCTCTTTTGTTGAATTGATACTGATATGAATCCGTAATCAACCGATGTATCTACACTTGCTGACGCAACCTTATTTTCTACTTTAATCATAGCAGTTGTCCAATCAACTTGCATTTGCACAAGGTCTTAAGCACAACATAAAGTCATATTGCCACAACGTGTTTTTGCGCCTGAACACAAACATCAATGCCGATACAAAACCGCACCCGCTGCCACAACCAACACAAAACCCATCCCACAGGCTTTCGCCGGCAGGTGCCGAAAAGGATTCTGCAGGTTACAGCATCGAATACTGTTTTGTTTTGATGTCAGTAATCTCAGCATCAAAAAACGTTTTTGCACATCATGCTTTATGTTGTTGCTCTCATGCCTGAACCAATGCATAATGGTTTGTTGTTCTTAGTTTACAGATACAAAACGGCACAAGACATCCCCTTCTTGTGCGAAAAGTGTATTCGCTAACTATGAAACACAGTAATAGTATATACTCAATTTCTGTATTTGTCAATATGTAAATTGAAATTTAACAGATTTATCTGTCAAAGCCCTCGAATTTTAGACGAAAAAAGGCCGTCTATATAAGACGGCCTTTTTGTTGTCTGCTATCGCAGAGATTGATTACTTAAGTTCTACAGTTGCGCCAACTTCTTCGAGCTGAGCCTTAATCTTTTCAGCATCGTCCTTAGAAACAGCTTCCTTAAGAGTTGTAGGAGCACCATCAACAGCAGCCTTTGCTTCAGCAAGACCAAGACCTGTGATTTCGCGAACTGCCTTGATAACCTTAATCTTTTCAGCACCTGCAGCAGCAAGAACTACGTCAAATTCTGACTTTTCTGCACCAGCAGCTGCGCCATCAGCAGCACCACCAGCAGCAACCATAACGGGAGCAGCAGCGCTTACGCCAAACTCTTCTTCAAGAGCCTTTACGAGATCGTTAATTTCTACGAGTGTAAGTGTTTTGATATCTTCAATCATTTTTGCTATATCAGCCATTTTTATTATCCTCCATAATAATATTTTTTCGGGGCGTTAAGCCGCCCTATGCTTTAAATTTACAATTTGAATTACTCGGCGCTTTCCATATTCTTTGCGATTGCGTCCAGAGTTCTTACGAGGCTTCCGATAGGTGCCTGCAAGCTGCCCATCATCTTTGAAATGAGTGTTTCCTTGTTTGGAATGCTTGCGTAAACCTTTACCTCGTTTGCGTCGATAACTTTACCGTCAACAAAACCTGCTTTGATTTCGAGCTGTTCATTTGCTTTTGCAAATTCAACCAGAACCTTAGCAGGAGCAACAACGTCTGTGCTGCTTGTAGCAAGAGCTGTAGGTCCGTGAAGAATGGGGTCAAGACCCTCAAGGCCAACCTCGTTTGCAGCAAAGCGTGTAAGGGTGTTCTTAACGATTGTGTATTCAACACCTGCTTCTCTGAGCTTTGCACGGAGCTCTGTATCCTGAGCAACTGTAAGACCACGATAGTCAGCGATAACGCCTGCCTGTGCTGCCTTCAGTCTTTCAACTAAATCAGCAACTATGACCTTTTTGCTCTCTAAAACTTTTTCACTTGGCATAATTGAGTTTCCTCCTTTCGAAAATTAACTAACTTCTAATTCCAAAATAAATAACCCTCACAGACATGCGAGGGTTATACTACGTAAACAACAAACCAGAATTTGCAATTTCGTAAAGTCCTCGGCAGGATTTACGGCTGGATTCGCCACCTGCTGTCTGCGGATTTTATTTCATCAACTATGACATTTTATCACATAAAACACCATATGTCAATAGAAATCTCAAAATTTAAGCATCAATTTTGTTTGAGTTAATCTTGATGCCGGGGCCCATTGTAGATGCAACGGTAACTGACTTAAGGTACTGACCTTTTGCAGCTGCAGGCTTTGCCTTAACGATTGCACCCATAAGAGCATCGAAGTTTTCAACAAGCTTGTCTTTTCCGAAAGACGCCTTGCCCAAAGGACAATGGATAATGTTTGTCTTGTCAAGACGGTATTCAATCTTACCTGATTTGATGTCAGCAACCGCACGGGTAACGTCGGGAGTAACGGTGCCTGCCTTGGGGCTTGGCATAAGACCCTTAGGACCAAGAACCTTACCGATTCTACCAACAACGCCCATCATATCGGGAGTTGCAACAACAACATCAAAATCAAACCAGTTTTCTGACTGGATTTTCTGAACCAGGTCTTCAGCACCAACAAAGTCTGCACCTGCAGCCTTTGCTTCGTCTGCCTTGCCTTCACGAGCAAAAACAAGAACTTTAACATCTTTACCTGTTCCGTTGGGGAGAACTACCGCACCTCTAACCTGCTGGTCAGCATGACGTGAGTCAACACCCAATTTAACGTGTATCTCAACAGTTTCGTCAAACTTAGCTTTTGCTGTTTGGCAAACAAGTTCCAAAGCTTCTGCTGTGTCATAAAGCTTGCCTTTTTCAATAAGCTTAACGCTGTCTTGATATTTCTTACCTTTCTTCATTGATTCATTTCCTCCTAATGTGGTTCAGCAGAATACCTCTTTGTGTATTCCTCCCACTAATTTCAATTGACTAATTTTAACCAAATTAGTCTTCTACGGTAACGCCCATAGATCTTGCTGTGCCCGCAATCATTGACATTGCAGCTTCAACTGATGCTGCGTTAAGGTCGGGCATCTTCTGTTCTGCAATTGCCTGCAGGTCAGCCTTTGAAAGCTGAGCAACCTTTGTCTTGTTCGGAACGCCACTACCACTCTGAATCTTGCAAGCCTTTTTGATAAGAACTGCAGCAGGCGGAGTTTTTGTAATGAACGAGAAAGATCTGTCCTGATAAACAGTGATAACAACAGGGATAACAAGACCTGCATCCTTTGCTGTTTTTTCGTTGAACTGCTTACAGAAGTCCATAATGTTTACACCATGCTGACCAAGTGCGGGACCAACCGGAGGAGCCGGTGTAGCCTTGCCTGCCTCAATCTGTAATTTGATGTAACCTGTAATTTTTTGCGCCATTCTAATGACACCTCCCTTTCACAAACGTGGTAATACCGGGTACGGAGTTTTCCCCGCCCCTCCCACCTATCCGCATTGCGGATATATATAAACGGCATTTTGCCGTGTGGGAAACTAATTTTTAGCTTAATGCTTCTACCTGATTGAACTCAAGCTCAACATCGGTATCTCTGCCGAACATCGAAATCTTGGCTTTGATCTTTTGCTTATCCATAACGATAGCGGTGATAACACCAACAAAGCCTTCAAGCGGTCCGTACTTAACACGGATATTGTCGCCAACGTCAAAGCCAACAGTGACTGTTTTCTTTTCAAGACCGATGGCTGCAATTTCCTCGTCCGTAAGAGGAACAGGCTTGGAGCCCGGCCCTACAAAGCCCGTAACGCCACGGCAGTTGCGAACAACATACCAGCTTTCGTCGGTCATAATCATTTTTACAATTACATAACCGGGGAAAACTTTGCGCATAACGGTCTTCTTTTTGTCGTCTTTAATCTCGACAACTTCTTCCATGGGAACGCTGATTTCCTGTATTACGTCCTGCATATTGCGATTTTCAATGGTTTTTTCAATATCGGCTTTTACCTTATTTTCATAGCCTGAGTAGGTGTGAGCAACATACCATTTTGCCTCGTTAGACATAAATTGCGTAACGCCCCTTTCACTCCTGTTATCCAGCGACTAATAAATCGCAGAAATTCCTAAACCGAACAACCAGTCAAGAATCCAGATTATTGCGCCGACAATCAAAACGAAAATAAGTACAATCAATGTGTTGGTTCTTATCTTTTTGAATGATGGCCATACAACTCTTTTGAGTTCTGCCTTCATATCAATGAACCAATCTTTGATTCTTGCGAATACATTTGGTTTCTTTTCCATTTCAATTTACCTCTTGCTTTCGTAAAATTACTTTGTTTCCTTATGCAGTGTGTGCTTCTTGCAGAATCTGCAGTACTTGTTCATCTCAAGTCTGTCAGGATCGTTCTTCTTGTTCTTCATTGTGTCATAGTTTCTCTGTTTGCATTCTGTGCAAGCCAATGTGATTTTTACTCTCATCTTTTTCACCCTTTCTGTATAACCCATCGGAAGGCTCGTTGCCCGCCGGATTTTACCTGTAAATGCTGTGTTTTTTCACAACACAAATAAAGCCCCTTTTCAGAGGTAGGTATATATTATCATAATTTTCAAGTCTTGTCAATGGTTTTTTATAATTTTTTTGCCTTAAAAGAATATTCCCGGGGCACTCCACAATATATTGTAGAAAAGACCATATGCGTTCCACAACACACAAATTTCTACAAGTTTTTAAACTGTGAAAGGAGTTCTTATGAAGCAGGTCATCAACATTTCGGCGGTTTTTATCGGTCTTGTCATCGGAGCAGGATTTGCCTCGGGCAAAGAGATTTTTGAATATTTCAGCATTCCTTCCACAACGGATTGTACCGGGATTGTCATAGCCACAATCAGCTTTGCAGCCATTTGCTACATTATAATGCAATTGGCCCAAAAACATCAATGTTCCGACTTTGACAGTCTGCTTAGAATTCTTTCGGGACGGCTTTCCCCCATTGTCCGGTTCTTTATGCTCACATACATGTTCTGTGGATTTTTTATAATGCTATCCGCCTGTGGCGTTCTTGCCCGTGAAACCTTTGGACTTTCGCCGCAATCTGGTATATGGCTTCTTGCTCTTGTGTGCTTTTGCGTTTTTGCTTTTGATATCAAAGGACTTGTGGCAATCAACACCATTCTGGTACCCCTGATGGTTGCAGGAATAGTTTTTATTTGCTTTGCATCACTATTTCAGCCTGTGCCTGTTTTTTCATCCTTTAACACAATTAAAACCAATCCTTTAATTTCATCGCTTTGCTATGTCAGCTACAACACAATAACAGCAGGTGCTGTCCTGGTACCTTTATCTATGACCGCAAATAAAAAGCAACTGATTGGCGCATCTGCAATCAGTGGATGCATTCTTGGTCTGCTGATTTTTGTTATATGGCTTACAATGAACACGTTTTTTGAAAGTCTGATTTCTGCCGACATGCCTCTTTTAACATTATCAACCGGCAGAGGAACCATCACTACCTATATATACACAGCCGTTCTTTTTATGGCTCTTTGTACCACCGCCGTATCTCAGGGATTTGGGATTTTGTCAAAATTTAATTTCACAAAATCCTCTCACCGTGTATTTGCAGCTGCAATTCTGTGTATGCTTGCCATCCCTTTTGCCGGTTTTGGTTTTTCCGCTCTTGTATCCAACCTGTACTCAGCCTTTGGATATGCCGGACTTTTGTGGACAGGTGTTATAATATGGAAATTTGTTAACTAAATCAATATCAAAAGGACTGCATCTTATTGTGCAGTCCATGAATGTTAGTTATTATTTGCAAACTCGGCAATTTCCATAGGATCGGATATTATTTTATCCGCACCGGCATTCCGAAGTTCTGCTTCATCACGGAAACCCCAAAGGACGCCAACAGAATAAAGGCCTGCATTCTTTGCGGTTTCAATATCCGTTGCAGTATCACCAATGTAAATACATTCTGCCCTTGCAACGCCAAATTCCTCCACTATTTCAAACACCGATTCCGGGTCAGGCTTTAATGCCTTGCCCTCTCTTGCGCCAAGACACAAATCAATAAGACCTTCTTCAAAAAGTTCTTCGGCTACCTTTTTGGCAGTAATATCGTCTTTGTTTGAAAGAATTGCCGTTTTGACTCCGGCCTCCTTCAAAGCTTTAAGCATTGGAATAATCCCCTCATATGCACAGGTAAGGTACATGAAATCATTGTCATATTTATTCATATACCACTTATGTATTTCGTCTACATTTTCGGGCTGTACATCACGGAACCTGAGCATTCTTTCGATAAGAACACGTGAGCCATTACCCACCAGTGTTTTATAATTCTCTGTGGGTATCGGATCAATGCCGAAATTTTCAAGCGTTGTGTTTCCAAAATACGCAATAGTATCAATGGTGTTAACCAAGGTACCATCCATATCAAAAATACAAAGTTTTATCATTGGAATGAATCCTTTCTGAAAAATATGCAGAATAAATGGCGGCTCATAATAAGAGCCGCCACCATATTGCAATTATTTTATACAAGCTCCAGAATTGAAATCTCAGCTGCGTCGCCGCGTCTGGGACCAACCTTCATAATTCTTGTATAACCACCGTTACGCTCAGCGTACTTGGGTGCGATCTCAGCGAACAACTTTGCAACAACGTCTTCCTTTGTGATGAATTCAAGAGCCTGACGTCTTGTGTGAAGTGTGTTCTT
>JAZNVB010000010.1:0-15269 GCA_045592585.1 Clostridia bacterium | reverse complement strand
TGCCATATATGCATCATTCACAAATTTAGATATGATACCTGCAACGTAACCTATCCAGATAAGACAAAGGAATAAGCCGCTTTTTCCTTTTGCCGTTCTTGCCCTGTAGGATTTCAAAACGTCTAAAGGCCACGAAAATCCAAAACATATAAGCATAACAATTTCTAATAATTCTGACATAAAAACCCTCCATATGTAATTTACTGTAAAGAATTATATCATACAGAGGGAGTGATGTAAATATAAATATTTGATAAATCTTTTTTGTATTTTAATCTATATTTTAGCATTTTAGTCAGTGGCTGAAATGTGAGATTAAATGTTACAGAATGTTTGCTTGTATATTGGTGACACTAAATTAAACAAGACTAACAGAGGTGAGATTTATGGAAAAAATTATTGCATATCATTGTGCGCCTGCGTTGGCAGGAATAAAATCTGCCAATATTGTGTCTTACCATAAATCAGGAATAAAGGATATAGAAGACAAGATTATCCAATTAAATGCCCAGATGAACAAAAAAGGTATTTATTTTGAGAATTTGTGTTGGCTTGAAAACGGTGCGGTCATTATGGTATACCGTAAGGTTGTTCTTGAAAAAACATTGGATGATGAAAAAATTTACAGATTTCTGCGAACCTTTGGCTATCCCGAAAGGGTAACGGCGGAGGGTTATATTGAATTTCTGAAATCCAGAATGTTAAATCAGGAATTTCCTCACGAAATAGGTGCATTTTTGGGGTATCCATTGCACGATATTCATGGATTTTTGTATCACAAGGACTATGGCTGCCTTTTGTGCGGTGAGTGGAGGGTGTATAAAGATGCAGAAAGGGCAAAGAAGCTCTTTGACAGATTTGCAGCTTGTCGCCAGGCTGTTGTGAAGAGAGTGAAAATGGGTTACACTCTGGCACAGATTTTTTGTGCGGTTTAAAGATGTTGAAAATGTGTGAAAGGTATTGATTTGTCTGGGATATTCTGTTATACTGTAAGCATAACAGTATCTTATGAAACGGAGAGATTTGATATGTATACAATTCAGAAAAAGGGTTCTGCAGATATCCCCACAATTACAATTACCGATTATATTGATCCTGAGGGCTACTGCCCCAAGATTGTTTTCAGCGCAACCTATAGCGACGAGGGCTTTCATGCACATTTTGATGCCTATGAAAAGAACCCCAGAGCCGTTGTAACCGAACAACAGGGACCTGTTTGTGAGGATAGCTGCCTTGAATGGTTTATGAATTTTGACCCTGTTCACACAGACAGATATTTCAATATTGAAATGAATGCAAAGGGTATTGCAAATATTGCATTCCGCAAGGACAGATATGAAAAAACATCCCTCAGTATTGAGGATATCGAATCAATGAAAATAAAGACCGAAATCTTTGATGATTACTGGACAGTTGACTACACAGTTCCATTTGAACTTCTTAAAAAGTATATTCCTGATTATGAATTTAAAAAGGGTCTTGAGCATCCCGCAAATGTATACAAATGCGGTGATGAAACCGAGTTCCCGCATTTTGGTTGCTGGAGTATGGTAAATCGTGAAAAACCTGATTTTCACATACCTGCGTATTTTGGCAGAATGACAATTGAATAGTATTTTGCACAGGGAGGGTATATTTGCCTTCCCTGTGTTGCTTTATGGGGGGGATTATTCCGCTTGCAAGGTTTGTGAAATCCCCTGAACAGCTTTGTATTCTGAAATCAGTTGTTCATATCTTGTTTGTTCCGATTGGATTTTGTAGATATAAAAGTCTATCAATTTTGGTTCGGTGACATTATTAAAGTTTTCCATTGCAAGCTGCATTTCACTCATTGTTTGTTTTATGTTGGATTTAAGCTCGTTTATGTGCTTTTCGTGGGCAAGATCGGGTTTGTTTTTAAGACTTACAATCTTGTCCCGTGTGGATGCAACATTGGCAGAAATGCGTGCAAACATTCAAATCATTCCTTTCGGTTTTTGCCTTTAATATATATTATGGCTCTGTATATGAAATTTATTCCAAAATATTCATTAAGATTTCAAAAGAATACTTGTGCAATCGACAAAAGTGTGATATACTATATGTTATTATGTAAAATGGTATAATTGTGTGCATTGTGCATTAAATATGACTGAAAATTTTGAATACGGAGGTTATATAAATGGGTTTTAAAGGATTGATCGAGAAGTTTATAGGCACATACAGTGAACGTGAATTAAAGCGCATTAACCCCATAGTTGATAAGGTTATGGCTTTAGAGCCAGAAATGCAGAAAAAGACAGATAGCGAGCTAAGGGAAATGACAGATATTTTTAAACAGCGTCTTGCAGATGGCGAAACTCTTGACGATATTTTGCCCGAGGCATTTGCGGTTTGCCGTGAGGCGGCGTGGCGTGTTTTGGGAATGAAGCATTTCCGTGTGCAGGTTATCGGCGGTATAGTTCTTCATCAGGGCAGAATTTCCGAGATGAAAACCGGTGAAGGTAAAACTCTGGTTGCAACTTTGCCTGCATATTTAAATGCTCTTTCGGGCAAGGGTGTTCATATCGTAACGGTTAATGACTATCTTGCCAAGCGTGACAGCGAATGGATGGGCAAGCTTTACAACTTCCTGGGCCTTAGCGTTGGCCTTATCATTCACGAGAAGGAAAATGCCCAGCGCAGAGAAGCCTATGCGGCAGACATTACCTATGGCACCAACAACGAAATGGGGTTTGACTATCTTCGTGATAACATGGTTATATACAAGGAACTCAAGGTTCAGCGCGGACATAGTTATGCAATTGTGGACGAGGTAGACAGTATTCTGGTTGACGAAGCAAGAACACCGCTTATTATTTCCGGTGTGGGCGATAAGTCTACCGCCCTTTACGAGCAGGCAAATATTTTTGCAAAAACCCTTAAATCCCGCACTGTTGTTGAAACCGACAGCAAGGCCGAGGACGAAGATGTATTTGCTGATGTTGACTATGTTATCGACGAAAAAGCAAAAACCGCAACCCTCACCCCAACAGGTGTAAAAAAGGTTGAGGCTGCTTTTGGAATTGAAAATCTTACCGACCCCGAAAATGCAACACTTTCACATCACGTTAATCAGGCGATAAAAGCCAACGGCGTTATGAAGCGTGACAAGGATTATGTTGTAAAAGACGGTCAGGTTATAATTGTTGATGAATTTACAGGACGTTTGATGTTTGGACGCCGATACAGCGATGGTCTGCATCAGGCAATTGAGGCAAAGGAAGGGGTTAAGGTTGAAAACGAAAGCAAAACTTTAGCCACAATCACCTTCCAGAATTTCTTCCGCCTTTATGATAAGCTTTCGGGTATGACAGGTACAGCCCTCACCGAAGAAGACGAATTTCGTGAAATATACAAGCTTGATGTTGTGGTTATCCCCACAAATAAACCCCTTATCCGTGAGGATATGCCGGATATAATTTATAAAACCGAAAACGGCAAGTATAATGCAGTAATTGCCGAGGTTGAAAAGGCTCACGCAAAAGGTCAGCCGGTGCTTATCGGTACAGTTTCGATTGAGAAATCTGAAAAGCTCAGCAGTATGCTTAAACGCAAAGGAATAAAGCATAATGTGCTGAATGCAAAAATGCATGAGAAGGAAGCCGAGATTGTTGCTCAGGCAGGTAAGCTTGGTTCGGTTACAATTGCAACCAATATGGCAGGCCGTGGTACTGATATTGTTCTTGGCGGTAATGCTGAATTCCTTGCAAAAGACGAAATGACAAAGATGGGCTTTACTCCTGAAATGATTGTGCAGGCAACAGGCTTTGCTGAAACCGACGATGCCGAGATTATCAATGCAAGAGCCACATTTAAAGAGCTTAATGACAAATATAAGGCAGAAATCGAGCCTGAACAGAAAAAAGTTCTTGAAGCAGGCGGGTTGTATATTATCGGTACAGAACGCCACGAAAGCCGCCGTATTGACAATCAGCTCCGTGGTCGAGCAGGACGTCAGGGTGATGCAGGTAAGTCAAGATTTTTCCTTTCACTTGAGGATGACCTGATGCGTCTGTTTGCAGCAGAAAGAATAAGCAGAATTATGGAAATGGTCGGCTTTGGTGATGATGAGGCAATCGACAGCAAGATGTTTTCAAATACCCTTGAGGTTGCCCAGTCAAGAGTTGAAGGACACAACTTTGATATAAGAAAGCATGTGCTGAGTTATGATGATGTTAACAACCAGCAACGTGAGATGATTTACAAGCAGAGAAATGAAGTTCTTGACGGTGTTGACCTGAAAGCGACCATCGAAAAGATGATGCGCAGTGTTATTCATGAAATTGTGTCTGCCAATACAGGCGGCACACCCCATGCTGAAGACTGGATGTGGGATACAATCCGTGACAGACTGACAACGGTTTTCGGAGCATTTGAACAGGGCGAGCTTGAGTTTGAAGAAATCGAGGTTGACCGCATGACGGTTAATTCTCTTACCGATGATTTGATGGAAAAGGTTCTTAAAAAGTATGCAGGTCAGGAGCAGTTGTTTGGAGATGCAATCCGTGAGGTAGAACGCATAATTCTTCTGCGCACGGTTGATGCAAAGTGGATGGACCATATCGACTGCATGGAACAGCTTCGTCAGGGTATTTCCCTTCGTGCATATGCTCAGCGTGACCCGGTTATTGAATACAAGTTTGAGGCTATGGATATGTTTGATGAAATGATTGCCTCGATTAAGGAAGAAACAGTAAGAGGTCTTTTCCATGTACGTCCCGAAGCACCTATGGAACGCAAGCAGGTGGCAAAACCTGTTGCAGAAAATCACGGCGGCGACGGCACATTGCAGAAGAAACCGATTGTCAAAGGGGAAAAGGTTGGCAGAAACGACCCATGTCCCTGCGGCAGCGGCAAAAAGTATAAACAGTGCTGTCTTGGCAAGAATGAGCAGTAAAGAGAGCTAAAAATATCTTTAAAGGATGTGATAATGTGATAGAGTTCGATGAATACAAGCTGGAGCTTGACGGAATGAAGAAAGATATTACAGATTTGAGGGATTCACTTTAACATCGAAAAAACGATGGAAGAAATCTCTGAACTTGATGCAAAAACTATGGAGCCTGATTTCTACGGCGATATGGAAGCCGCAGGCAAGGTTTTGCAAAGAATAAAAGGCTTAAAGAGCAAGGTAGAAAGGTACGATACGCTGTATTCGGCGTGGGATGATTTGACAACCCTTGTGGCACTTGCTATCGAAGAAGAGGATGCAACTGTCCTTGACGAGGTAAAGGAGGGCTTTAAGTCGCTTTCTGAAAACCTCAGTTCAATGAAGCTTGAAACCCTGCTTTCGGGCAAGTATGACGGCAACAATGCAATCCTTACCCTTCATGCAGGGGCAGGCGGTACCGAGGCTCAGGACTGGTGCGAGATGCTTTACCGTATGTATACACGGTGGGCAGAACGCCGTGGCTTTAAGGTTGAAACCCTTGACTTTCTTGACGGCGAAGAAGCGGGAATAAAGAGTGTTACGTTCCAGATTGAAGGCGTTAATGCTTATGGCTATGCCAAGTGCGAAAAGGGTGTTCACCGTCTTGTGAGAATTTCACCCTTTGATTCGTCAGGCAGACGTCATACCTCCTTTGCATCACTTGATGTTATGCCCGAAATTGATGACGATATTGAGATAAATATTAACCCTGAGGATTTGAAGGTAGACACCTACCGTGCCAGCGGTGCGGGTGGTCAGCACGTTAACAAAACCGAGTCGGCAATCCGTATAACCCACCTTCCTACAGGTGTTATTGTAACTTGTCAGAACGAACGTTCACAGCATAAAAATCGCGAAACAGCAATGAAAATGCTGAAATCCAAGCTGGTTGAAATTGCAGAACGTGAGCAGAAGGAAAAGATTGAGGACATAAAAGGCGTTCAAATGGAAATTGGCTGGGGCAGCCAGATACGTTCTTATGTGTTCCACCCATACAGTATGGTAAAGGACCACAGAACCAATTTTGAAACAGGTAACACCGGTGCAGTTATGGACGGCGACCTTGACGGATTTATAGACGCATACCTTACAGCTTTGTCACGTGGCGAGCTTGAAAAATAGAGAGGATAGAGATTATGTTTGAAAAATTATCATTTATAGAAAAACAGCACGAAGAGCTTGCAGCAAAAATCAGCGACCCTGCAGTTATGGCAGATATGGACAACTGGCGCAAGCTTTGCAAGGAACATTCGGATATGACTCCCATTGTGGAAAAGTATAAGGAATATAAAACAAATATGAACACCATCGAGGACGCCAGAGAAATGATTGACGACCCCGAAACCGACAAGGATTTTAAGGAAATGCTTCAAGACGAGATTGCCGAGGCAAAGGCGAATATTGAACGTATCGAGGGCGAGCTTAAAATTCTGCTTCTGCCCAAGGACCCCAACGATGACAAAAACGTTATTGTTGAAATCCGTGGCGGTGCAGGCGGCGACGAGGCGGCTCTCTTTGCGGCAGACCTTTACAGAATGTACTCGATGTATGCAGAAACTAAGCGCTGGAAGACCGAGGTTATGAACCTTAGCGAAATCGGTATTGGCGGCATTAAGGAAGTTTCGTTTATGATAGAGGGTCAGGGTGCATACAGCCGTCTTAAATATGAAAGCGGTGTTCACCGTGTGCAGCGTGTTCCCGAAACCGAATCTCAGGGCAGAATTCACACATCAACTGTTACTGTTGCTGTTCTTCCCGAGGCAGAGGAGGTTGACTTTGAGATTAACCCTGCCGATTTGCAGATTGATACCTACCGTGCCAGCGGTGCGGGCGGTCAGCACGTAAACAAAACAGAGTCAGCAATCCGTATTACCCATATTCCCACAGGTGTGATTGTTGAATGTCAGGACGAACGTTCACAGCACAAAAACAAGGATAAGGCGATGAAGGTTCTGCGTTCAAGACTGTATGAGGCAGAACTGCAAAAACAGCAGGAAGCCATTGCCGCAGACCGCAAGAGTCAGGTTGGTACAGGCGACCGCAGTGAAAGAATAAGAACATATAACTTCCCTCAGGGACGTGTTTCTGACCACAGAATAGGTCTTACATTATACAAAATCGAGGCTATTATGAACGGTGACATTGATGAAATCATTGATGCACTTATCACTACCGACCAGAGCGAAAAATTGAAGCTTCAGGGCACAGAAAATTAAAAAACAGGTGAATTGTTATGTATGAAATCGGTTTTTACGAAAAAGAAATTACACCACCGCTGGGTTGCGGAATACCCGGATATTTCAGCCTTCGCAGAAGCTGCGATGTTCTTGACAGACTTTATGCAAGGGCTATTGTGGTTAAGTCGGGCGATGAAAGGATTGCAATTCTTTCAATTGACGGACTTCATCCCAAAACGGATATATGCAACGGTATAGTTAAAAGAATAGAAGAGTACACAGGCATTGAACGTAAAAATATTATGATTGCTTTTACTCATTCGCATACGGCAATACCGTTCAGGTTTGAAGGTGTTGCATTTGAAGATGATGAGATTGTTGCCGACTCAATAAAAGGTTACATTGATGTGTTTACAAGATTGGTTGCAGATTGTGTTACGCTTGCAAATCTCAGATTGAAAAAAGCAAATATCTATTTTGGAAAAAGTGAGGTTCATGGTATTTCCTTCTGTCGTGATTACTTTATGAAAAACGGCACGCCGCAGACCAATCCCCCAAGAACAAGTCCTGAAATAATTAAATCGGTTACAGAATCGGATAAAGACCTTCCTGTACTGATGATAAAAGACGAGAACAATCAGCCTATGGGTGCAATTGTTGGCTTTGCCTGCCACGCAGATTGTGTAAGTGGTGAAAAATTAACCGGTGACTATGTTTCAATTCTTTGTAAGGAATTGAAAAAGGCTTACGGTGAGGATTTTGTTACAATATTCCTTCTTGGCTGCAGTGGAGATGTTAACCATTTTGATGTTTCAAAAAAGGCTGATGCTGATGACCATTATGTTATGATGGGAAAGAAGTTAGCGGCAGAAGCAATAAGAGTTGCAGATAGTGCCATAGAATTAAAAAAGGCAGAAATCAGTTCGCAACTTGAATATATAAACATTCCCAGACTGGCAGTAGAAAAAGAAAAAATTGAAGAGGCAAGAAATATCATAGAAACAGTCAAAGAGAAAAAAGGTGTAAAGATTTCGGCAGACAATACCGACCCCGAACAGTATAAACTGGCGATGGCTAAAAGACTGGTTTCGTTTATAGATTCCACACCCGAAAAATTCGATGTACCTGTTCAGTGTATTCAATTAGGAGAATTTACAATTTACGGTTTTAATTCCGAAATATTTACCGAGTTTGGGAAAATTGTGAAAAAAGGCGACGGAACAGGAATAAATCTTGTAGCAACCCTTTGTAATGAAGCCTTTGGGTATGTTCCCACAAGAGATATGTTTTATGATACCATTTATGAATCCAGACCCGGTTCAAGCCGACTTGACAAGGAAGCAGGATACATAATGGCAGAAAAGTTGATTTCTATGAAGAAAAAAGATAAATAACAGAAAGTTTTTTGGTCCTGACTTGACACGAGTCTATAAAGATCGTCGAATAAATTTGAAAAATATAAGGAATAGAATATATGAAATATGTTATAGATAACGATTTGCATATTCATTCAAAAATATCTTCTTGCTCCAATGATCCGGAACAAACAAACGAAAGAATTTTGAGGTATGCAGAAGAAAACGGACTAAGAACAATATGTTTGACCGACCATTTTTGGGACGAAACGGTAGAAGGTGCATCAAATTGGTACAGACCACAGAATTATAAACATATTGCTGCTGCTAAACCTTTGCCGCAAGGGACGGATGTGCGTTTTCTGTTTGGATGCGAAACGGAGCTTAATAAAGATTTTACATTAGGAGTATCAAAAGAAAACCTTGATTTATTTGATTTTATAATAATTCCGACAACTCATTTCCACATGAAAGGTTATACTTTGTCGGAAGAAGAGTCAGCCAATGCCCAAAGTCGGGCAAACGCGTGGGTGGAGAGGTTGGATGCTGTTCTTGAAATGGATTTGCCTTTCCATAAGATTGGTATTGCCCATCTTACTTGTGGCTTAATTGCACCTACAAGAGAGGAATATATAGAAGTTCTTAGGTTGATACCTCAGGAAGAAATGCGAAGATTGTTTGAAAAAGCAGCTAAGCTTGGAGTTGGAATTGAGCTTAATTCAGATGATATGAATTTTACTGAAGGAGCAGATGTTGTTTTAAGACCTTACATAATTGCAAAACAATGCGGTTGCAAGTTTTATTGTGGAAGCGATGCACATCACCCAAATGCATTAGACAGAGCAAAGGCGATATTTGAAAGAACTATTGATTTGTTGAAACTGACAGAAGAGGATAAATTTATAATCAGTGGCATTTAGATTATACAGTCGAAATTTAATTTACGAAAAAGAGGTTTTGTTTCAATGGAAACAAGAATTTTTGAAAATACAACTGAAGATTTGAAGGCAGCAGCCGAGCTTATTCAAAATGGTGAAACTGTGATTTTCCCAACCGAAACGGTTTACGGCCTTGGGGCGAATGCTCTTGATGTTTTGGCTGTTGAAAAGATATTCAAGGCAAAGGGCAGACCGTCGGACAATCCACTTATTGTGCATATTTCTAAGGCGGAGGATATGGAAACTTTGGCAGAGGTGATACCTGAGGGTGCTGCTTCATTGGCAGAGAAATTCTGGCCGGGTCCTTTGACAATTATTTTAAAAAAGAAGCCTTGTGTTCCCGATACAGTATCGGCAGGTTTAGATACAGTTGGTATACGCCTTCCCGAAAATGAAATTGCAAGAGATTTTATCGCTCGATGCGGAGTTCCCATTGCGGCACCAAGTGCCAATATTTCAGGCAAACCTAGTCCCACATCATTTGCTCACGTTTTTGAGGATATGAACGGCAGAGTTGCCGGGATAATAAGGGGTGGCGAATGCAGAGTGGGTGTTGAGTCCACAGTGATTGATATGACATCAGAAATTCCCACAGTTTTAAGACCGGGCGGAATTTCTGTTGAACAGCTCCGTGAGGTTTTGGGGGAAGTTCTTATCAGTAGTGAGCTGAAGAAAGACGATATTCCCAAAGCTCCGGGAATGAAATACAAGCATTATTCACCAAGGGCGTCGGTCTACATTTTAAAAGGAACTGTGGAGGCGGTGTCACAATTTGTTGCTAAAAGATGCGTGTTTTCAAAGGTGGCAGTTATTGCCTTTGACGAAATGAAGGGTATGTTGCCCGATTGTGCCGATGTTCTTTCACTTGGGTCAATGAACTCCCCTGAGGATGCGGCAAACCGTTTGTTTGACTGTTTGCGTGAGTGCGACAGACTTGGTGTAAAAGAGGTTTATGCTCCCGAAATCCCCGACAACGGACTTTGGAGGGCGGTTAAAAACCGACTGTATAAGGCGGCGGCGGGCAGATTTCTTGATGCCGAAACTGCAAAATCAGTTTTATTTGTATGTACGGGCAACACCTGTAGAAGTCCTATGGCAGAAGGTATTTACAACAGTTTGTGCAAAAACGGTGTTGCAGCATCATCAGGTCTTTGTGTGACTTCTGCAAAAGGCGCAGAGCAGAAAGCAATTGATGCAGTAAAGCAGTGGGGCATTGATATTTCAAACCATATACCAAAACAAACAACATTAGAAATGTTTGACTGTGCCGACCTTGTGCTTACAATGACGCCTGACCATAAATGGGTGCTTCCCGAGGATGAAAAGGTGCACACCCTTAAAGAGTTTGTGGGTGAGGTCGGCAATGTGGCAGACCCATATGGCGGCAGTGCTGAGGTTTATGAAAAATGTGCAGACGAAATAAAAAGTTTGATTGAGAAGATGAATATATGATAAATTATGTACCAATGGAATCCCACCATTTAGATGGCCTTGCAGCAGTTGAAGAAGAGTGCTTTAATTCGGGATACGGAAGATGTACCTTTGAAAAGGAGCTTGAAAATAAAATTGCTAAATACATTGTAGCAGAGGAAGATGGAAAAGTTCTTGGATACGCCGGTCTTTGGAACATCTGCGGCAGTGCAGATATAATTAATGTGGGAGTTCTTAAGGAATACCGCCGTTGCGGCATAGGGATAAATTTGCTTGAAGGGCTAGAAAAATACTGTATTGATAATGGTATTTTTGAGATTAACTTAGAGGTAAGAGTTGGTAATGTTCCTGCCCGTGAGCTTTATAAAAAACTTGGCTATAAGGAAATCATGGTGCGAAAAGGCTACTATGACGGCAAAGAAGATGGTATAGTTATGAAGAAGATTTTAACGGAGGAATAATGTGAAAAATCACATTATTCCTGCCTTCGGCACTTGATTTAAATCGCACCGTCGAAATTTTCGCACATTGTGCGAAACGACGATGTGCGTAATCTCCATTATACGCCTTATCTCGCCCACAGATAAGGAATGGGAGATTTTGCAAATAAGCATTTGTGGGCGGAAAGGCTATGGAGATTAATATGAAGATACTTGCTATTGAAAGCTCCTGCGATGAAACAGCGGCTGCGGTAGTAGAAGATGGCACAAAAGTTCTTTCAAATGTGATAAACACACAGATAGAGCTGCACAAGACCTTTGGCGGTGTTGTGCCCGAGGTTGCATCACGCAAGCATATTGAAAATATCAGCGAGGTTGTTGATAAAGCGTTGTCTGATTGCGATATGACGATAGGTGATGTTGATGCCATTGCAGTAACTTATGGCCCCGGGCTTGTTGGGGCGCTTCTTGTTGGTGTTTCAACGGCAAAAGGCTTAAGCTTTATGTCGAAAAAGCCTCTTATCCCTGTTCATCACATAAAAGGCCACATCTGTGCCAATTATATCGAAAATCCTGATTTCAAGCCGCCTTTTATTTGCCTTGTGGCATCGGGTGGGCACAGCCATATTGTGTATGTAAAGGATTATAATACTTATCAGGTTCTTGCCAAAACCAATGACGATGCGGCAGGCGAGGCCTTTGACAAGGTTTCAAGAGTTTTGGGGCTTGGATACCCCGGTGGGCCTGCTATTCAGAAATGTGCTCTTTCAGGCAATCCCGATGCTATAAAGTTCCCAAGAGTGAATATGGGTGATGACGGTTTTGATTTCAGCTTCAGCGGAGTTAAAACTGCGGTTATAAATTACATTCACAATGCAGAGCAAAAGGGAATTGAAATAAACAAGCCTGACGTTGCGGCATCCTTTCAGGAAGCGGTGACGGATGTACTCAGCCGCCACCTTATAGAATGTGCAAAGAAATATGATGTAACACAAATTGCTCTTGCCGGCGGTGTTGCAGCAAACAAAGCTCTGCGTGAAAGGGTGGAAATGCTTGCTGCAAAAAATGGTATAACTTTTGCCTGCCCTTCGCTTTCTCTTTGTACCGATAACGCCGCTATGATTGGCTGTGCCGCATACTATGAGTATCAGGTAGGAGTGCTTGCAGATATGTCGCTTAACGCAGTGGCAAATCTGCCGTTAGAATAAATTTTGAAATAATTCAACAATTTTGAATTTGATTTCAACTGGGACTGATTCAGAACTTTCGGTGATAAGCTGGTATTCCGAGGTCGAAAGGTTTTCTTTAAGCTGATTTTTGGCTTTATCTGATACCGAAACAACTCCGTCGGTAAAACAAAGGGGCGGGTACATAACACACCACCAGTTTTCGCCACAAGCCATGCCTATGCGGATATTTACGGCATTGTATCTGCCCTTGGGCAGAGCTATATTCCCATAAACCTTAGTGGGAAAGTTGGTTTCACCCACATCCACCGATACACTATAATTAAACCCACAGCGACGGATTTCGTCCTCTGCGATTGTTTTGATATAGTCGGTGTTCTCAAGTGCAAGTGCAAGTGCCTGGTCGGGATTTGATGTCCGGCTGAAAATATGAGAAGTATCACGTAAGATGCGGTCACGAACCTTGAGCTTTAGCTTCTGGTCGGTATCTGAGTTACTGTTTGCCACAATATGCAAACGGACAACCGCATCCGAGATTTCCGCACCTGCGGACTTTGCATAGGACAAAATGATTGTGAATAAAAGTGTAAGAGTGAAAAATAATGCAAAAAAACGTGTTTTGTTTATGTAATGCATATTAGAATTCCTTTCCATTGGTTTATGTGGAAAGTCTTGACAAAGTTTTTTTGATTTATACATATTGATTTTTTTAAGATAGTAGTTTAAAATTATTTCAGATGGGATTGATTAAAAATGAAGAAACTTAATGTTTGTGTATTGTTTGGCGGTGTATCAAGTGAGCATACCGTGTCCGAGGTTTCGGCATCGGCTGTTCTTGACAATATTGACCGCAGCAAGTACGAAGTATTTTCCGTGGGTATAACCAACGAAGGAAAATGGCTTTTGTACGATGGCGAAGTTGATGACATACGAAATCACACCTGGGAAAGCGGCAAAACAACACCTGCCATACTTTCACCTGACAGATGCGATAAAGCGCTGATTGCCTTTGGCGAAAAAGGTGCTGAAAAGATTAAAATAGATGTTGTATATCCGGTTCTTCATGGTAAAAACGGCGAGGACGGCACAGTTCAGGGCCTTTGTGAGCTTGCCGGAATTCCGTATGTAGGCAGTGGTGTTATTGGCAGTGCCGCTTGTATGGATAAGTGCATAGCAAAGATTTTGTTTGAAAAGGCAGGAATTCCTCAGGCAGACTGGGTGGAATTAAAGCTTGGCGACAAGGTAGATTTTGAACTTATTGAAGCAAAGCTTGGCTATCCCTGCTTTATAAAGCCATCATCGGCAGGCTCGTCTGTTGGTGTAACCAAGGCGGCAAACCGTGACGAACTGAAAGCAGGGATTGAACTTGCCCTTGAGCACGATTATAAGGTGCTTATCGAAGAGGCGATTGATGCCCGCGAGGTAGAGTGCGGAGTTATGGGCAACCTTGCCCCCGTTACTGCAGATGTTCTTGGCGAAATTATGCCTGCAAATGAATTTTATGACTTTGATGCAAAGTATGAGGATGCAGATTCAAAGCTGATTATTCCTGCTGCTGTTGACGAGAAAACCGCAGCAAAGATTAAAGAGCTTGCTGTTCGTGCCTATAAGATTTGTGAGTGCCGCGGCCACTCTCGTGTTGATTTCTTTATTGACAGACGTGACGGCAGACTTGTTTTAAATGAGATAAACACCATTCCGGGCTTTACCCCTATAAGTATGTATCCCAAGGTTTGGGAACATTCGGGAATGCCCATGTGCGATGTAATTGATAAACACATTGAGTTTGCGCTCACCAGAGAGGATTAGGAAAGATGGATAAACGGCCAATTGGCGTTTTTGACTCGGGTCTTGGTGGCCTGACCTGCGTAAAAGAAATAATGAAGATAATGCCCGGTGAAGATGTTATCTATTTTGGTGATACGGGAAGAGTTCCCTACGGTACAAGGGAAAGGGATACTCTGCTTAAATATGTGCGCCAGGATATCAGATTTCTTGAAACCTTTGATATAAAAATGATAATAATTGCCTGCGGAACAGCAAGCAGTGCGGCTCTGCCTTGGATTTCAAGTGAATTTGGAACAGAGATTATCGGTGTTGTAGAGCCTGCTGTGCGTGCGGCGGTAAAGGCAACAAAAACCAAACGTATCGGTGTTTTGGGAACATCGGGAACAATAAAAAGCGGCAAATATCCGGAGTTTATAAAAAACATCTGTCCTGATGCCGAAGTTTTTCAAAAGGCGTGCCCTATGTTTGTTCCTCTGGTTGAAAATGGCTATACGAATAGCGATGTTACCCGAATTATAGCACAGGAATATCTTGAGGAAATAAAGAAAAACGATATAGATACCCTGATTTTGGGTTGCACCCATTACCCCTTGCTTAAATCGGTAATCGGTGAAATTATGGGCGACGGGGTAACTTTGATTGATTCGGGTGCGGCGGCGGCTGACTTTGCCCTTGAACAGCTTAAAGCCCGTGATATGTTAAGTGATAAATCTGGCGGCAGTTACAGTTATTATGTAAGCGACTCTGCCGCAGATTTTGCAAAGCTTGGCGGAATGTTTTTAACCCGACCAATTGAAGAATGTGTTGGCAAAGTTGACATTGAAAGGTATTAAAAGAAGGTGCTAACGTGAAAAATCACGTTAGCAGCCTTCGGCACTTATTTGAATTGCACCGTCGAAATTTTTTCATTTTGTGCGAAACGACGATGTGCGTAATTTCCATTATACGCCTTATCTCGCCCACAGATAAGGAATGGAAGATTTTGCAAATAAGCATTTGTGG
>JAZNVB010000009.1:0-1623 GCA_045592585.1 Clostridia bacterium | reverse complement strand
CGGTGCAAATATCATTGCTGCCTTGCTGGGAACTGTGACACCGTTCTGTTCCTGCTCGTCTATTCCGTTGTTTATCGGGTTTACAAGTGCAGGTCTTCCGCTTGGTGTAACATTCTCGTTCCTTATTTCTTCCCCGATGGTTGACCTCGGCAGCCTTGTTCTCTTAATGAGCATTTTCGGATGGAAAGTCGCAGTTATCTATGTGCTTGTTGGGTTGGTTATTGCCGTTGTCGGGGGAACACTTATAGAAAAACTGCACCTTGAAAATCAGGTTGAAGAATATATCCGCAACGGACGGTCGCTTGATGTTCCACAGGAAGAACTGCATTTCAAGGACCGTATGAAATATGCTTGGGAGCAAGTTGTTTCCACCGCTAAAAAGGTTGCTCCGTATGTACTTGTCGGTGTCGGCATTGGTGCTATCATTCACAACTGGATACCCGAAGACTTCATTGTTAAAGTTCTTGGTGACAATAACCCCTTCGGTGTTATTCTTGCTACTGTTGCAGGTGTTCCGATGTATGCTGATATCTTTGGTACAATTCCGATTGCAGAAGCATTGCTCGCAAAGGGTGCATTACTCGGTGTTGTCCTGTCCTTTATGATGGGTGTTACAACTCTGTCTCTGCCATCTATGATTATGCTTCGCAAAGCAGTAAAACCGAAACTGCTCGGTATTTTCGTTGCAATCTGCACGGTTGGAATTATCCTTGTTGGATACTTATTTAATCTTATTCAGCCATTGATTATATGACGATTGGGGGTGAACACTGATGGATAAGAAGAAATCTCTTTGGGTCAAAATACTTGTTCCCGTTCTGATTGTTGCTGCTATAGGTGGCATTTGGCTTTTCAAGAGCATATCGGAAAAGAATATACAAGAACCGTCGTTCTCGCAAGGGCCTTCAAATTTACCCGATAATCTTAAAGATGCAAATTTCGCTTTGAATGCCACAGAGGAAATTGACTTTGAAGCACTATCTAAATATGGTTTGCCCGTCATAGCTGACTATGGTGCGGACTCTTGTATTCCGTGTAAGCAAATGGCTCCCGTACTGAAAACCTTGAATGCTGAAATGCAAGGTAAAGCATTTATCAAGTTTGTGGATGTGTGGAAGTATTATGAAGCGGCCGCCAATGTTCCTGTTCAAGTCATACCCACACAGGTATTCTTTAATGCAGATGGAACACCGTTCGTTCCGAGTGACAAGCTTGCAAAGGAAATACAATTTGATATGTACTCCGATAAGGCAACAGGAAAACACACATTTACGGTCCATCAAGGCGGCTTGACCGAAGCACAAATGAGAGCAATTCTAAAAGAGATGGGAGTTGAGTAAATGATTGATGGTTGGCTTGCACAAATAGCTGAAATTATCAGCAACAATATGTGGCTCGCACCTTTACTGGCTCTCCTTGCAGGTGTTCTGACTTCAATAACCCCCTGTTCTCTTTCAAGTGTTCCGCTTATCGTTGGCTTCGTAAGCGGTATTGGCGAGAAAAACACCAAGAAAGCATTTGCCTATTCTGCGGTGTTTTCAATCGGAACAGCCGTAACATTTGTAACTTTGGGTATTATTGCAACATCGGCAGGCAGATTGATGGGGACATCTTCGCCCGTAT
>JAZNVB010000008.1:0-13798 GCA_045592585.1 Clostridia bacterium | reverse complement strand
GTTGAGTATGGCTTTGGACTGTTAGGAGCCAGGAAAATTGCTACAAGGCAAAGCGATGATGAACTTGGTATTATAAGATCAAGAATTTTGGGTGCTCGTTTTATTTTGTTATTTGTTAGCTTGATTTTAATGTTAGGAATTGTGGTTGTCGGGCAATATGATAGCAGGCAAATGATATGTATGGGCTTGTTGTTTGGGCTTGTTGTGGCAACGGTTTTTCAGCAGACGTATTTTTTTCAGGGTGTAGCTGATATGAAGCCGGTATCTGTTATAAATATTATCAGCAGAACAATTTCGGTTATCTTTATTTTTGTATTTGTAAAGAATCCTGAGGATTTGTATCTGTATTGTTTGTTATATATATCCACAAGTATTATATCAAGCGTAGCAGCTTTTGCAATCATAAAGAAAAGATATTCAGCAAAACTAAGAAGAGTTAGCAACAAAAGTATGTTTGCCGAAATAAAAGATGGCTGGGATTTGTTTGTGTCATCGGCTATGGCAAAAATATTTGCAAGTGCAGGCATAACAATTCTTGGATTTTGGGCAACCAAAAGTGAAGTAGGCATTTATTCCGCAATAAATAAAATTCCATATGTTTTGGTACTACTATTTAGTGCTATAAGTCAAGCACTTTATCCGCATGTTTGCAAGGCTTTTTCTATATCTAATCAGAACGGACTAAATATTGTAAAAAAATACAGCCGGCCTGTAATTTTCTTTTTTGCATCTATCGGTGTGCTTTTGGTTCTTTTAAACAAAACTATTGTGAGGATTGCTTTTGGTGTAGAATATGAGGGTTATTCTTTACTTTTAGTGCCGTTTACAATCTGGGTTATCTTTGGAGTAATTAATAATTTTCTGGGCATACAAACACTGGTTGGAAGCGGAAATCAGTCTGTTTACGGCAGGTGTATGGCAATTAGTATTTTGTTGATGATAGCACTTATGCTTGGTTTTAGTTATATATGGGGAGTATATGGTGTTGCAATTGCAACGTTATTGTCCGAGATCATTTTAACTGCATTACTCGTGTATAATGTGAAAAAGCATGTGATAAATGGAGAGGTTAATTAAACGGAGGAAAATTGATGATACCAAAAGTCATTCATTATTGCTGGTTTGGTGGTAGGCCGTTGACTAGGCTTGAAAAAAAGTGCATCGAAAGCTGGAAAAAGTTCTGTCCGGATTACGAAATTATCCGCTGGGATGAGTCTAATTATGATGTTACAAAAAACCGTTATATGAAAGAGGCATATGAGGCAAAGAAATGGGGGTTTGTCCCTGATTATGCCCGCCTTGATATTGTTTACAATTATGGCGGCATATATATGGATACCGATGTAGAATTGCTAAAGCCTCTTGATGACTTGCTTGATTGTAATGCCTATATGGGTGTTGAAAAGCCCGGAATCGTTGCCTTAGGACTGGGCTTTGGGGCCGAAAAGGGCAATCCCGTTATCCGTGATTTGCTTGAAGAATATGAAAACAGAAGATTTATTGTTGACGGCAAGCCGGATTTAACCGCGTCCCCGAAACTTCAGAAGCCGTTTTTTGAAAATCAAGGCGTTTGTGAAGACAACCTATATGAAATTATGGAAGGTTGTTTTGTTTATCCCCAAGAGTATTTTTGTCCATTCGATTTGGAAACAGGCAGGTTACATATAACAGAGAACACTTATTCGATACATAAATATATGGCAAGTTGGGAAAGTAAAGGCAGTATTATCAGAGGAAAAATATATCGGTTTTTAAACAGATATTTTGGCAAAAAAACTGCGGATTGGGTTAAAATGATTAAGCATATGATTTGTTCATTATTTGATAGTGAGTAAAAGAAGGTGAGTTTTGTTATGATGAAAGAACTTGAAAAAGATATAGTGGCGACTATAAAAGCCTACCTTCATAATAAAGATCTTTTACAGGATATGGATGCAGAACAACTGACCAAAGTGCACGAACTGTTAAAACGGCATGATTTAGCGCATATTTTAGGCGTTGTTCTTTTGAAAAATCCTGAAAACCGTGAAAAGTACAAAGAGCTGGCAAAGGCTCAGTTTGTGGCTGTAATGAGATATGAAAAGGGCAAGTATGCCAAAGAGCAAATTTATAATTTGTTTGAAGAAAGTGCTATTCCATTTATGCCTTTAAAAGGTGCTGTGCTGTGCAATTATTATCATGAGCCGTGGCACAGAACAAGCTGTGATATTGACATACTCGTGTCGGAAGAAAATCTTGAAAAAGCTACCAAAATACTTGTAGAAAAGTTGAGCTTTGAATATAAGGGGAAAAGCGAACACGATGTTTCGATTTATTCTCCCAGTGGGGTTCATCTTGAGCTTCATTACGATTTTCACGAGGAGAATATCTCGATTGAGGACGGATGGAATTCTGCATCGCCGGTTGAGGGAAAGAAATATCATTATGCGCTGACACCCGAGGCATTTATCCTGCATCATGTAGCTCACACGGCGAAGCATTTTAAATATGGAGGATGCGGCATAAGGTTTTTTATCGATTTGTGGATTCTTTTGCACAATATGCCTCATGATAAGGAGAAACTTAATAGTTTAATTGAAGAAAAGGGGCTGAAGTCATTTTTTGAAAACGCAGTGCATCTTACCGAGGTGTGGTTTGATGACGGTCAGCCGGACGCGATGACAGAAAAGATGGCTGACTATATTCTGCAATCAGGAATATACGGAAACAACGAAAATCGAGTTATCATAGATAATGTAAAAATAAAAAGTAATTTTAAATATGCGTTATCCAGAATTTTTCAGGAGTATGATGTATTGAAAGCCAGGTATCCAATCCTTAAAAAGCATCGTTGGCTTATGCCCTTTTGCCAGGTTGGCAGATGGTTTGCTTTGCTGAGGTCAGGAAAAATCAAAAATGCGCAAAGTGTTGATGGAAACAGAGAAACGGCGGTCAAGGATTTGCTGAACCGATTAGATTTAATGTAAAAAAACCGCCGGGGATATCCCCGGCGGTAATTCTATACCTTAGTTCAGTATATTATCAAGCTCGCAGAATCGGTTGTAACATTCTGTGTAATCGGCCCCCGAAGGCTCGTAAACCTTTTTGGGGGCAACTGCCATGTCGCAAGCCTTTTCAACACTTTCAAAAATTCCTGTTGCAACACCCGCAAGGATTGCAGAGCCAAGGCACGCGGTTTCGTCGTTTTTAAGTGTTACAATTCTCTTTCCTGTCATATCAGCTTTAATCTGATTCCACAGAGGGCTTGATGCGCCGCCGCCCATGGTGCGGATTTCGTTGCAGTCCAGACCAAGGTAGTCAAGATTTTGCTTCAGCATGCAGGCAACAGCCTCTAAAATGCTGCGTACGGCGTGACCTCTGCCGTGTTCCATTGTAAGGCCGTAGAATGTACCACGGGCATCGGGGTTGTACTTTGGCATTGTGGAGCCGCAAAGGTATGGAAGAAATGTAAGCCCGTTGGAGCCTGGATCTGCCTTTTCGGCAAGTTCATCAAGTTCACGGAAACTGAAATTCTCGCAAAAATTGTTTTTAAACCATTTAAGAGCAATTCCTGCAGTAGGTGTCCAGGACAGCAGACAATATCTGCCGTCAAAGTTCACGTGGCAGGGAATGATTGAATCGGGCTTGAAAGCCGGAATATCCTCAGAAGGAACAAAAACAACCATTGTTGTGCCTGTCATTTCGCTGACAACACCCGATTTAACAATTCCTGCGCCGATTGCACCTGCAATCTGGTCAATTGCACCTGTCACAACGGTGATACCGTTATATTCGCCCACAATTTCTCCGCTGGGAAGAATTTCGGGGAACACGGACTGATCTATGCCGATAAAGTCAAGCATGTCCTTCCACCAGATGTGATTTTTAATATCATAGTAAATGGTTGATGATTGAAGAGTTTTTTCGGTAACATAGCGGCCTGTAAGACGGTAGAGCAAATAATCCTCAAGAAGGAAGACTTTTTTTATTTTACCAAAACACTCAGGCTCATTATTGCGCAACCACAGCAGCTTGCTTGCGGGCCAGGTAGCGGTGATTTCAGGCTGACCTGTAACCTCGTATACTATCTTGTTGCCAAAGTGTTCTTTGATGGCATCTGCTTCAGCCGTTGCACGGTTATCAAGCCATACAATTGCATTGCGAAGGGGTGTACCGTCTTCATCTGCAACAATTATTGTTTCGCATTGGGTGTCTATACTCATAGCAGATATTTCGTATTCTGCCGAAAGTTCGCTAAGAGCCTCTGAAAAAAGTGTCCAGTATTTTTCTGCAGGGAATTCAACATAATCGTCCTTTACGTCAAGGGTATAGTCTTTGGTGACAGACTTTACACATTCTGCCTTTTCGTTAAAAACAGCAGCTTTTAAAGACGTGGTTCCGATATCAACACCAAGTAAGTATTTCATAGTTTTGTCCTTTCTGTTATTCCTTTACAATTATTATCTTTTTGAAGTTCTTTTTAAGGGTATTTAAATCTTCGGGCGAAACTGATGCATCATCGGTTATCAGGCTGTCGGCACAAGATGTTTCGGCAATGTTGACAAATGCTGTTCTGCCAATTTTAGAGGAGTCGGCAACGACAATTTTTGATGCAGACTGCGAAAGCATAAGTCTTGCAAGCTCAGCTTCGCGGTCGTAGTAGGTAGTAAGCCCTGAATTTGGAGAGATACCATCAACAGAGAGGAACAGCTTGTCAGCATGATAGTTTTTAAGCTGGTTTACCGCATCATCGCCATAAACAAACTGATATTTGGGGTTTAAAAAACCGCCAAGAAGAACCACGTTAAAATTGGGGTTGCCGCTTGCCTCTAAAGCAATTGAAACTGAGTTTGTTACAATATTCAGATTTAGATTGGTTGGAATTGCGCGAAAGACCGACAGAGTGGTTGTTCCGGAATTAAACATAACTGTATCATGATCTTTTATCATTTCTACCGCACGTTTTGCAATAAGCTGTTTTGCTTTCAGATTGGTTCCCAGGCGTTGTTGCAAGTCCATATCGCAGTAGGACTTGTAAGAGTTAATTGCTCCGCCATGAACACGAAAAAGCAGGCCCTTATCCTCAAGATCGGCAAGGTCTGACCGTATTGTGATGTTGGAAATTCCGAATTCGCGGCTTAAGTCGTTTACCTTAACCTGGCCATGCTCGTTAAGAATTTCAAGTATTTTTTCTCTTCTTTCATTTATATCCATAATAACTTTCTTTCCGGGTTAAATAAAATTATATATACAATACCCTATCTTATATTTTATTTCTATTTTAATGATTTGTCAATATTAAAATCAAGCGATAGCAGTTTTTTTGCTGCCTCAGATAATTTAATCGATATTCAGTTTATTGTGGCCCATAAAAAAGACGTGACAAAAAGACATATTTGTTGTATAATGAAAAAAATATTGCAGATTTGATGGGAAAGAATTATGAACCTTTATTTTGCACCACTTGAGGGAATAACCACCTATACATACAGAAACACTCATGCGGAATTTTTTGGAGGTTGCGATATGTACTTTGCGCCGTTTATTACCCCCAGCGATAATGAACGGTTAAGTATAAAAAGCCTCCGGGACATTGTTCCTGAAAAGAATAAAAACGTCAGCCTGATACCTCAGGTGCTCACAAACCAAAGTCAGTCCTTTATAAAGTTTGAGGATAAGATAAAACAGTTGGGATACCAGGAGGTTAATATAAATTTAGGTTGTCCTTCGGGAACTGTGGTAAAAAAGAACCGTGGTTCGGGTTTTTTGCGTGATCCTGAAGGGGTAGACTGCTTTTTATCGGAGGTATTTGAGAGCAGTGGGCTGGGAGTTTCGGTAAAAACAAGGTCAGGATTTGCAAGCGGGCAAGAGCTTGAAAGACTGATGGAAATATATAACAAATATCCTATGAAGGAACTGATTATTCATCCCAGAACAAGGGAGGAATATTACAAGGGCGAGCCGGACATGGAGGTTTTTGATAGGGCTTTCAAGGTGTCAAAAAATCCGACTTGTTATAACGGAAACATCTTTTCTGCACAGAAGTATAAAGAAATTATTGAAAAATATCCGGCACTTGAGGGCGTGATGATTGGCAGAGGAGCAATTGCCAATCCGGGGATATTCAGAGAAATAAAAGGCGGCAGAAAAACAGAAACTGCCGAACTGTCAGAATTCACACAGGTTCTGGCAGAAAGGTATCTTCAGGTGCTTGGTTCGGAGGTATACACTCTGCACAAGCTTAAGGAGATATGGATGTATACAATGTGGATGTACCCCACCGAGAAAAAGCTTCTTAAAGCAATAAAAAAAGCAAACACCCTTGGAGATATACTTTCTGCAGTTAAAGCACTGCCAAAGATAAATGCGGAGGCTTAACCTGCATTAGAAAGGTGCTGTTGCTTGCGACAATTCATCCGTTGACAATGTATATAAATTATGATATAATTTCACCTGTTACAAAGGAGTGGCAGGTGTGATATTTCGCAGGATAAGCTTGTATTATCTTGCGGTGGTACTTGTTTTATATGCGAGGCCCATTTATATTTAATCGATGTATGGGGTCAGATTTATCGAAGATTGCCAAGCGTGGTTTCATGCTTGGTTTTTTAAAAAATAGAGTCTTTAAAGGCAGGGAGTTATAGATGACAGAGGGAATAAATTTCTTCATCACCAATATATTGTTGGGAATTGGGCTTGCTATGGATGCATTTTCGGTATCCCTGGCAAATGGACTTAACGAGCCGTGCATGAAAAAGAAAAAGATGTGTGCTATCGCCGGAGTTTTTGCTATATTTCAGGCACTGATGCCTCTTACAGGATGGATCTGTATACATACAGTTGTTAAATACTTTGCTTTTTTTGAAAAGCTTGTACCGTGGATTGCCCTGGCTTTGCTTTGCCTTATAGGTGGGAAAATGCTTGTTGAGGGAATTCACAGCAAGGATGAGGATATTTGTCAAAAACCCGGAGTGGGGATTGGTACTCTTTTAGTGCAAGGCGTTGCTACATCAATAGATGCTCTTTCGGTTGGATTTACCATTGCTCACTATAATTTGCCATCTGCATTGCTTGCCGCTTTTATAATAGCGTTGGTCACTTTTGTGATTTGTGTTGCCGGATTGATAATCGGCAGGAAAGCAGGGACCCGAATTGCCGGTAAGGCCGGAATACTTGGAGGCGTAATACTAATTTTTATTGGACTTGAAATTTTTATTACCGGAATTATATAATTTTTAAAGCCACCGTGTCTCAAAGGTGGGATAAAAACAGTATACATAAATGGGATAGCTTGTCAGGAAAAAAGAAATATTGATTTAGAAGGTTACTGCATATGTGGTGGCCTTTTTCAATAAAAACAATTTAGACAAAATTCTAAATAGGTATTGACAAAAGGTTTAAGTTGTGTTATTTTCTATTTAGAAAACTTTCTAAATAGGAGGGAAATATGGGAATAAATGAAACTTTAAAAGCAATTTCTGACCCGGCAAGGCGAGATATTTTGCAAATGCTGAAGGGCGGAAGAAAGTCTGCAGGAGAAATTGCAAAGCATTTTAATCTGACAGGAGCAACGGTTTCGTATCATCTGGCAAAGCTGAAATCGGCCGATTTAATTGCGGAGGAAAAATATAAGAATTTTATATATTACGAGCTCAATACGTCGGTTTTTGAAGAAGTTTTAACCTGGATTTACGCATTAGGAGGCGAGAAAAAATGAAATTTATAAAATGGAAAATACTTGGTGTAACCTGCTTGGTATGTGTGTTGCCAATCATTTTTGGCTTGGCTGTGTGGAATAATTTGCCCGAAACAGTAGCAATCCATTTTGACTTTAACAACAATCCCGACAATTTTTCATCAAAAGGATTTGCAGTATTCGGTTTTCCTCTTTTAATGGCAGCATTGCAATGCTTTTGTTGTTTTGTCAATGATATAAATGCTCATAAATATGGCGAACGCAAAAAGTTCGAGCTGGCAACAAAGTGGATTATTCCCATAATGTCTCAAGTATTGCAGGGTTTAATCCTGGGTTATGCTTTAGGATGGAAGGTTGATATGAGAATAGCTGCGGCAATTATTGTAGGTGTAATTTTGCTTGTAGTAGGAAATTATCTGCCCAAGTTTGATTATATTAAAAACTATGATGTAAATGTCGAGAAGGCAAGAAAAATAAATCGTTTTTTGGGCTTTGAAACAGTTATAATGGGGGCGCTGTTCATAATCAGCACACTTTTACCGCCCATATCTACGCTTGTCTGCCTTTTTCTGCTGATACCATATGCGGTTATCGGAATTATTTACGGAATCAAGGTTGGACGAAAATAAAAAAGCTTGAAAAATGCTGCAATATTGTGTATATTATTAAATGAAATAAAATCCTCAGGAGGCATTATGAAAACAGAAAAAAATATTTTGATTGCTTTTATTTTAAATCTGGCATTTTCGGTTTTTGAATTTATAGGCGGAATTTTCACGGGCAGCGTTGCGATTGTATCGGATGCACTGCATGACATAGGAGATGCGGCAAGCATAGGTGTTTCGTATTTCCTGGAGAAAAAAAGCAAAAAACAACCGGATGCGGAGTATACTTACGGCTATTCACGGTATTCGGTTATAGGCAGTGTTCTTACAACCGTTATTTTGCTTTTTGGCTCGGTGGTGGTTATAGTTAATGCTGTAGGCAGAATAATAAATCCGGTTGAAATAAATTACACCGGTATGATTATTTTTGCGGTAATCGGAGCTTTGGTAAATCTTTGCGCAGCTATTGTAACCCGGGAAGGCGAGTCCTTAAATCAAAAAGCTGTAAACCTTCATATGCTGGAGGATGTACTTGGTTGGATTGTTGTTTTGGTTGGTGCAGTCATAATGCGCTTTACAGATTTTAGCATTATTGACCCTATACTTTCTGTTTGTGTTGCGGTGTTTATTTTGATAAATGCTACAAAAAACCTTAAAGAGGTGCTTGATTTATTCCTTGAAAAAAC
Source organism: Clostridia bacterium (assembly GCA_045592585.1). Classification (GTDB taxonomy): domain Bacteria; phylum Bacillota; class Clostridia; order Monoglobales; family Monoglobaceae; genus SIG440. The sequence goes on along the minus strand of JAZNVB010000008.1, from coordinate 4,832 downwards.
GCCCCACGGCATCAGTGTGGAAGAGATAAAGGAGTATATTGCCGGAATCCACGGCGTTCTTGATGTCCACCATATTCACATATGGAGTATGGACGGACATCTCAATTATGCAACAATGCATGTTGTTACAAACGAAGAGCCACAGGCTATCAAAGAAAGTATCCGTGAAGAACTGAGAGAACACGGCATATGCCATGCAACATTAGAGCTTGAAACGGAAGGAGAAAATTGTGGTGCAGAGTGTTGTCACATTGATGCACACACACATTCGGGACATCACCACCACCATCATCACCATCACCATTAAAGAAGAAGGACACGGATTTGCCGTGTCCTTTGTTGTTATTTAAATATCTTTTTTAGCGTTGCTGCATCCTTTAAAAGATTTTCCATCGTTCCGTCCTTAACAAATTCGATCATAATATTATAATCTCTGTCTTTTATATCATCAAAGAACTGATGAATGCGGTCGGTTATTTCGTCAAGCAATCCATAACCTTTATCGGGTACATAGTTTTGAATATGGATGTTCCCGATACAATACGGAAGAACCATAGCGCGATCTTCAAGGTTTTCCTGCACCGAGCGACCGCCGCTTGGTTGCCAGTAAAGTCCTACATTTGAACAGTTCACCCTTTTCATCAGGTCAACTGCACTTGTTGCGGTTTCTGTCAGGCTACCACCGTGATACTCAAAGCCAAGCTTTATGTTATGTTCTTTTGCTTTTTCTGCCATATATATGGTATTTTTAACCACAAGGTCGATATCCTCCGGACTGCATTTATGAGGGGATTTTTCGCCTGCCCACAATCGGATAACGGGGGCACCCATTTTAATTGCGGCATCAAGGGTTTTGTCACATTCGGCATGGTCGGTCATATGGGTATATGAGCCAAGAGAAAAAACTTCAATATTTTCTTCCAGGGAGAGTTTTTTCACTTTTTCCTGGGTCGCGGGGTCATCTATATTGATATGGTTTTCTGTAACTCCCCATTCAATGCCCTCAAGCCCTGCCTGCTTTGCATATTCAATTACCTTTTCAATACTTTCGTTTTTTAAGGTGTTTGATGTCATTCCTATTTTCATTGTTGTTCTCCTAAATAATATATTTTAATGTTGTTAAAAAGACAATAAAACTAAAAGCTGTCATAAAAAACAGTTTCATCAAGGGGTCTTACCTTTAAATGCATATCAAGGGGCGCAGCACTTTGGTGAGGATACCCCATAACGAGCAGGGCGTGGGGGATAATATTTTCGGGAATGTTAAACTCCGCCTTAATTGCAGCAGGGTCAAAATGCATTACCCAGCAGCTTCCAAGCCCAAGGTTTGTGGCCTCAAGCATCATATGTGTGGCAACAATACTTGCATCAACTGGAGCGGAAAGGGCACCGTCATAGGGGCGTGTCCAGCTTTCGTCGCTGTTGTAGCAGACAAGCATAGCGCACGGGGCATCAAAGTGACATTTGGTACAGTTCTTTAATTTAAGGATTGTTTCATCATTGTTCAAAACAAGAATTCGCTGTGGCTGAAAATTACAACCTGTGGGAGCAATGTGCCCTGCGTGAAGAATTTTATCTATCAGTTCCTGCTCTATATGATTACTTTCAAACTTTCTTACAGAGTATCTTTTGCTGATTACCTTTTCAAAATCCATAATATTCAACTCCTTGAAATAATTATAAAACAAAAACACAGAGATTTCAAGGAAAAGTTGAAAAATTTAAATATATATGGTAAGATAAAAAAGAAGAGAAGGGGATGCATGATTATGGTGGAAATAACAGCTCAGATTTTTGGAATATTCGGTTTAATCTTTTCGGCAATTTCGTATCAGGAGAAAGACAATAAAAGGTTTTTTATAATGCAAGGGTTGGCTGGGTTAATGTTTTTTATGAACTTTGCATTGATAAAAGCTGTTTCGGCCGCGTTGTTCAACATGACAAATTTAGTTCGCGGCGCAATCTTTTCAAAAAAAGAACATAAGGTATGGAAACTGCTTACAGTTATGAGTTTATATACAATCTGTTTTATAGTTGCTTTTTGTATGATTGTTGGTAATCCGTTTCAGATATTCCTTTCGGCACTTACATATTTAACCTTAGAAATAATGACAGTTCTTATGTGGAAAGGCAACGGAAAGCATATCAGATATGCACAGTTCTTTGTTTCTTCACCGTCGTGGATAATACATAATATATTTAATTTCTCTCTCGGCGGAATTTTGTGTGAAGTATTTATGATGGCATCGGTGGTAATATCCTTTATAAGATTCGGCAAAGACGGATTCGAAAAATAGAAAGGGCAGAGGATAAAATGATTAAAGAATTGATGCATGACCCCATATTTCTGGGACAAAAGTCAGAAGAAGCAACTCCGGCAGATATTCATATTGCCGAGGATTTAATAGATACCCTTGTTGCCCACAGGGACGAATGTGTGGGTATGGCAGCAAATATGATAGGGGTAAAAAAGCGCATTATATGTTTTGATGCAGATGGAACGTATATGACAATGTTTAACCCGCAAATTATAAAGTTTTCGCAGCCCTTTGATACGGAAGAGGGTTGTCTTTCTCTTTTGGGCGGACCCCGAAAAATAAAAAGATACAAAAAGATTAAGGTGCAGTATCAGACGGCAGATTTTAAAATCCGTCTAAAAAATTTCGAGGGCTGGACAGCGCAAATTATTCAACACGAAATAGATCATTGCAACGGGATTTTGATATGAAATCTATAACTAAATGGTAAATTGTAAGACTTATTTTATGGAGGAACTCAATGCTAAATAAACTATTAAAGAGTGTATTAGACTAGGACACTGCCCCTGTGGTTGTTTGCGATATGGATGATGTCATTGTATATATGAATCCCTGTGCCATAAAGTGTTATCATAAGGATTTGACGGGCAAAAGCATTAAAGACTGCCACCCGCCAAAGGCTAATGAAATGATTGATAAGGTGGTTGCCTGGTTTAAGGAAAGCAAAGAAAACAATATCATGTACACCTATCGCAATGACGAGGAAAACAAGGATGTGTATATGGTTGCTCTTCGTGATGATGACGGGACACTCATCGGCTATTACGAAAAGCACGAGTATAGAAATAGAGAAACAGTAGGACTTTATCAGCCCAAAAAATAAATTATTAAAGGAGACAAAACACTATGAAAATTGCAGTAACTTATGAAAACGGAGAAATCTTCGGACATTTTGGACACACAAAACAGTTTAAGTTATACGAGACCGAGAACGGCAAAATACTTTCATCAAAAGTGATAGATACAAATGGTAGCGGACATGGAGCACTTGCAGGTATGCTCTCTGCACTCGACATTGATGTGCTTATCTGCGGTGGTATCGGCGGTGGCGCACAAATGGCACTTAGCAACGCGGGAATTAAATTATTCGGCGGAGTTCAGGGTGATGCAGACAAAGCGGTGGAGGCTTATCTTAATGATACTCTTTCATACGACCCTGATGCAAAATGCGACCACCACGACCACGAACACGAACACGGTGAAGGTCACACCTGTGGCGAACATGGTTGCGGTGGAAACTGTCACGGACATAATTAAAGGTTTTATAAAAGAGGTACAAAATGAGAACAGGACAAGAAGTGATCGATTTTTGCCTATCGCTTAATGACACATACGAAGATTATCCCTTCCATGATTTTAACTGGACTATTATGAGGCATAAGGGTAATCAAAAGATGTTTGCAGCTATATACGAGCATTTGGGATACATCTGGGTTAATGTTAAATGCGACCCTAATCTTACATATATGTGGCGAAGTACCTATGAATCAGTCGTTCCAGCGTACCATATGAACAAATGGCATTGGAATTCCATAATCCTTGACGGGAGCATCCCGACAGATAATATAAAGAATATGATTGACGGCAGTTTTGAACTGACTAAACCCAAAAAGCGAGGCAAAAAATGATGAAAAAAGTATTATACATCACATCAATTTTACTTTGCATTTTTCTTACCGCTTGCGGAGATGCTACAAGTATTGGAATTATAGGCGGTGCAGACGGACCGACATCAATAATCGTCGCAGAAAAAGGAGAAAAAGCAATGTATGAACAGATTACGGCAGAGGAAGCAAAAAAGATAATGGATTCAGGCGAAGAACATATCATTTTAGACACAAGAGAACAGGACGAATTTGACGAGGGACACATTCCAAATGCAATCTTGATTCCATATACCGAAATTGAAAATAAAGCGGAAGAAAGGATCTCTGATAAAGATAAGTTAATTCTTGTATATTGCAGGTCAGGAAGACGAAGTAAAATTGCAGCAGAAAGCCTTGCTAAACTCGGCTACACCAACGTAAAAGAGTTCGGCGGAATTATCGACTGGCCTTACGAAGCAGTAAAATAAAAAGCATGGCCTTGACTATGCAAAATCTTGACATAGCGGAGAGGGCGGAATTCGAACCTGCGTGCGGTTGCCCGCAAACTGATTTCGAGCTCCTATACAGTCTTTTTAGATAGAGTAAATTAGCGGAAGTTAAAGGAACTTAAAAAGCGATAAAAACCGCATAAAATCAAGGCTTTGAGGGCTTAAAAACCTTCAAAGCCTTTGCTGTTCTCTAAAATTTCGTATTGCCACTTTTTGATGCATTTTTTGGGTTTTCGCTAGAAAAGTGCTAGAAAAATGTTAGAAAAAATATACGAAAGGATAAAGCAGTTTTGCAGAATAACTTTACCTTAAAAATAAATAATAAATAAGGGGAAATTTGCTTAAAATGTTGACAATTCCCTTAATATGTGATAATATTTAAGGGAAAGAAAGGAGGTTAAGGGCATGAGAATATTTAA
>JAZNVB010000007.1:0-10363 GCA_045592585.1 Clostridia bacterium | reverse complement strand
CTGACGGGTTTCTGACGAAAACGGTAACAAAACCGAATCCTCGGTAAGCTCCAAATCCTCATAAATTGCAGTCAGGTTGCCTTCAATCTGAGATTTTTTCAGCTTGTCAATCTTTGTTGCAACCACCAAAGGTTCGTAATTATAGCTTTTTATCCAGTCGAACATCATTTTATCATCAGCGGTGGGCTTGTGTCTTGCATCCACCAACTGAATTACCTGAACAAGACTTTGTCTGTTTGACAAATATCCTTCTATCATGTCTCCCCATTTTTCCTTTTCCTGCTTTGAAACCTTTGCATAGCCATAACCGGGAAGGTCAACAATGCGGTATTTGCCTGCAATCTCATAAAAATTTATAGTTGCGGTTTTACCGGGGGTGCTGCTTGTTCTTGCAATATTCTTGCGGTTGGCAAGGCAGTTTATAAGGGACGATTTTCCCACATTTGAACGCCCAACAAGAGCAATCTCGGGAAGACTTTCATCGGGATACTGTTCGGGCTTTACAGCCGTCATCAGCAGCTTAATGTCGATAAATTCCATTTTTCACTACCTCCGCTAAGCGCATTTTCAAGAACAGTTTTCATATCCTTGGCAAAAACAAATTCTACCTCGTTCTTTATTTTTTCGGGCAGCTCCTCAAAATCCTTTTTGTTCTCATAAGGAATAATAATCTTTCGGATTCCCATACGGTATGCGGCCAAAGATTTTTCTTTCAGTCCGCCAATTGGCAAAACTCTGCCGCGGAGGGTAATCTCGCCCGTCATAGCAACATTACGATTAACTGCTTTGCCTGTAAGTGCCGAAATCATTGCCGTTGCCATTGTTATACCTGCAGACGGACCGTCTTTTGGGATTGCACCCTCGGGAACGTGAACGTGAATATCCTTGTCCTTATAGAAATCAGGATTTATCTCAAAAGCATCCGAATTTGCACGAATAAAGCTGAGTGCCGCCCGTGCAGATTCCTTCATAACGTCACCAAGGTTGCCTGTAAGCTCCAACTTGCCTGTACCCTTCATTGTATTAACCTCGATATAAAGGGTATCGCCACCGGTCTGTGTCCAGGCGAGGCCTGTTGCGGCACCAACCAGATTTGACTCTGACATATGTTCATAAAGGTAAACACGGCTCCCCAGATACTTCTTTAAAACCTTTTCGCTGACTGTTATGCTTGCTTTCTTTTCCTCCACAATCTCCTTTGCCGCCTTACGGCATATTGCACCGAGTTTGCGTTCAAGGGTACGAACACCCGATTCGCGGGTATAACCTTCAATAATCAATCGCATTGTGCTGTCGGGAATTTTAAGCATCTTTGCATTCAATCCGTTTTGCTTTCTCTGCTTGGGCAAGAGATATTTTTTAGCTATACTGAACTTTTCGTCCTCGGTATAACCCGAAATCTCGATAATATCCATTCTGTCATATAAAGGTGCAGGAATATTCTCAACCGAGTTAGCCGTTGTGATGAACAACACCTTTGAAAGATCAAAGGGCAGCTCAAGAAAATGGTCACGAAAAGTACTGCACTGTTCCGGGTCAAGAACTTCAAGCATCGCAGCGGCAGGGTCGCCGTGAAAATCACTTGACATCTTGTCAATCTCGTCAAGAAGCACAAGCGGGTTATTGCTGCCTGCCTGCTTCATAGCAGTAACAATTCTGCCGGGCATTGCCCCAACATAAGTTTTGCGATGACCACGGATTTCAGCCTCGTTCTGAATGCCGCCAAGGCTGACACGGACATACTTTCTGCCCAATGACTCTGCAAGCGACTTTGCAATCGATGTCTTACCCGTCCCCGGAGGGCCTGCAAGACATATAATTGAGCCCTTTGTGTTATCTGCAAGGCATTTAACTGCCAGATATTCAAGAATTCTTTCTTTAACCTTTTCAAGACCGTAATGGTCACGGTCAAGAATTTTCTTTGCCTCTTCTATATCAGAATTTTCTTCGGTGGATATATCCCAGGGCATTGCAAGAACGGTTTCAACATAATTCTGAACAACGCCATATTCCTGTGAATGCACCGAAAGTCTTGACAGTCTGCCAAGTTCTTCGTCCAGTTTTTCAACAACTTCTTTGGGAAGGTTTCTCTTTTGAATTTTTTCTCTGTAGGAATCTGCCTCCGACTGTCCTGATTCAAAATCGCCAAGCTCCTCCTGAATAACCTTCATCTGTTCACGCAAGATATAATCACGTTGATTTTTGTCCAGGCTTGTTTTAAGCTTTGACATAACACCCTGCTCGATTTCCATAATGTTGTTCTCGTTTTCCATAAAAGCAATAAGCTTTTCCATACGGGTGTCAACGTGGAGTTCTGCAAGTATAATCTGCTTTTCGTGAGGCTTTAACGGGAAGTTTGTTGCCGTTATATCCGCAAGCTCGCCAGCATCCTCAATTTCAAGCATAGATGCGGCGATTTCGGGGTTCATTTTTTCATAAAGGTTAAAATACTCTTCAAGCAGCTTTTGAATTTTGCGCATTAGCACCTGCTCCTGAAGGCTGTCTTTACAAGGTATGTCATTCTTCTTAACAACAGTTGCCTGAATAAACTTTTCGCCGCTTTCAAACACGGTCATTCCGGCACGGAACAGACCCTCCACCAAAATACGCAGGTTTCCGTCGGGCAGACGGAGAATTTGCTTAACCTCGGCAACAACACCGATTTTTGAAACCTCGTCCTTGGTAGGATTTTCGGTCATTATATCATTTTGATAGCTGAGGAACACAAGCTGATCCCCAGACATCGCATATTCAACAGCCGCAATTGATTTTTTTCTGCCTACATCAAAGTGCAGGACCATTCCCGGGAAAATTGAAATTCCCCTTAAAGGAATAAGCGGCAGTACATATCTTTTGTTAGCCATTTGTCTGTCTTCTTCCTTTCACAAGCAAAATAGAAACATTTTGCCCATTATCCGTATTATTATACTATTTTTTTCGGAAGATTTCAACCCCTTCGGCACTAATTATTCCAATATTATCTGATTTTTTTGATATAATTCCCGAAGATTTGTCCTGATTTTGATTTTTCATCACATCAAGCACCTGAAATATGCTGTCTGTGGGAATGATTTTTGTTTCATAATCCTTAAATCTTTCCTGCCAGTTTGCTGACGGAATTATTACTTTTTTTGCCCCTGCTTCAACCGCTGCCTTAATTTTAAGCGGAACCTCACCCACACCGCATACCTCGCCGCAAATTGAAAGCTCGCCCGTAATAGCAATATCACCTTCAAATGGTATATTCTTTATTGCAGAATATACAGCACAAAAAATTGCAATGCCCGCCGAGGGTCCGTCCACTGGAACACAGTTGGGAAAGTTGATATGAATATTATAATCATCCACCGCTATCCCAAGCTGACTTTTTAGCACCGTTACTGTATTTTTAACCGATGAGGAAATACTGCTTTTCCGTTTCAGCTTTTGACGGTTGTTGGTGATTTCCTCCTCCTCGATTGCACCGGTAACAGTCACCTGACCCTTTCCCTTATCACATTCTTCTGCCACCGCTTCAATATCAAGTATGCATCCCTGAGAACTGCCATACACTGCCAAGCCCGACACCTTGCCTATTCGCGCCTGGTTTATCATATGTTTTTCATATCTTGGGCTGTATTTACCTGTTTCAATCACCCATTCAACATCCGAGCATTCAACCCGTGTCCGCTTTTCAAGCTTGGTTACGCTTTCAGCCGTTTGTACTATGTTTACTGCATCTCTACCGTTATCAGCAAAGGTTGCCACCATATCAAATATCTCGCTTCCAAATTCTGTATCGGTCTTTTTTGCCGCATCGGAAGCTATCTTTTTTACCTGTTCCCGCGACAGACTACCAAAAAACACCTCCACGCATCTTGACCGCAAAGCAGGGGGAATTTCCTCCGGGAGTCTTGTTGTTGCTCCTATCAGTCTGAAATCGGCAGGAAAACCGTTTCTGAAAATTTCGTGAATGTGCCGCGGAATTTCTTTATTGTCACGGCTGTAATATGCGCTGTCAAAATACACACGTCTGTCCTCAAGAACTTTAAGCAGTTTATTCATCTGCATGGATGATAACTCGCCTATTTCGTCAATAAAAAGCACGCCGCCGTGAGCCCTTGTAACTGCGCCCTCCTTGGGTTGTGGTACTCCTGCAGGGCCATATGCACCTGCCCCCTGATATATTGGGTCGTGAACCGAGCCGATAAGAGGGTCGGCGATACTTCTCTCATCATACTGCATTGTTGTGGCATCAATCTCCACAAATTTCGAATATTCCTTAAAAGGCGATTCGGGATTGCGTTTTGCCTCGTTTAAAACAACTCTTGCCGCCGCCGTCTTGCCCACACCGGGAGGGCCATAAATCAATACATGCTGGGGATTTTTGCCGCAAAGAGCACTGCGCAGTGCTTTGACACCTTCCTCCTGGCCTATAATTTCGCTAACCTTTTGAGGCCGTGTCTTTTCGGTTAAAGGTTCTGTCAGCTTTATATTGTTCAGTTTTTTAAGTCGTTCAAGCTCTCTTGTACTGTCTTTGTTAATTGAGTTTCTGCAGGAATACTGACTACTGAGCATAGATAAAAAATATATGCCTATTACTATCGTAAAGAAAAACTGCACCACAGTCATTAAAGTCGTCACGGTATTTAACATAAAGTTTGCTCCTTATTCATTTAATACCGTTATTATATGTTTTTGAAAAATATTCATACAACAAAAAGGAACTGTTGCATTAAAAACAACAGTTCCCTGTGATTATTTTAATTGTTCGCATACAAACTTTTGCAGCCGTTCTTTAACGTTCTTATCAAGGTCAGAAACATCTGCCAAAGGATTTTCAATCCCCAACTTTTCATACTTATAAAAACCCATTGTGTGAAAGCCCAGAAGTTCATATTTTTCAATGCATTTAAAGTCCTTTATAAGTTTAATGTATCTGTCAAGCAGTTCTTCGCTATCGTTAATTCCGGGAACAATCACCGTGCGAAGCCAGGTGCGCTTGCCAATACTTTCAAGATAATTCAGCAATTCAATGGTTCTTTTCATATCCTTACCTGTGTATTTAATGTAGCTTTCATCATCCCAGAATTTCAGGTCAAGAATAACCATCTGAGAATTTTCAAGCACAAGCTTGACAGAATCAGAAATCTCTATCGCCCCTGAGGTATCTATTGCATAGTTAATGCCCTGAGCTTCTAGCAACGGAACACACTCACTCAAAAATTCCGCCTGCAAAAGAGGCTCACCGCCCGAAAAGGTTACTCCGCCCTCCGATTTGAAATAAGGTTTATATCGGGCAATCTTTTTAACCAAAGTTTCGGCATCAAGCCTCTGCCCTTCGCATTTCCATGTATCAGGATTATGACAATAAGCACACCTCAGTGTGCACCCCGCAAGGAATACCGCACACCGAAGGCCCAGACCGTCAACTGCGGCTAAACTTTCAAAGGAATGTATCAAACCGTCCATACGTATCACCTTACATCTTTTCGTGGAAGGTTCTTGAAATAACCTCCAACTGTTTATCACGGGTAAGCTTGTTAAAGTTTACCGCATAGCCGCTTACACGGATTGTCAGTGAAGGATAAAGGGATGGGTCATTCATTGCATCAATAAGCTTTTGACGGTTAAGCACATTTACGTTAAGATGGTGTGCATTCTGCGCAAAGTATCCGTCAAGAACTGCAACCAGCTTTTCAACACGGTCATCGTCATCGCACCCCAAAGTTTCAGGTGTGATTGAGAATGTATTTGAAATACCGTCCTGACAGCAATCATAGCAAAGCTTTGCTACCGAATTAAGTGATGCCAATGCACCATCAGCATCTCTGCCGTGCATGGGGTTTGCGCCGGGAGCAAAAGGCTCGCCTGCTTTTCTTCCATCAGGTGTTGACCCGGTCTTTTTGCCGTAAACCACATTTGATGTAATTGTAAGAATTGAAAGTGTGTGCTTTGCACCACGATAGGTTGGGGTCTTGCAAAGCTCTGTATAAAAGAATTCCGTAATCCACTTTGCAATTTCGTCGGCACGGTCGTCATCATTACCATACTTGGGGAAGTCGCCCTCGGTTTTAAAGTCAACAATCATCCCTCTTTCGTCCTTAACCGGAGTAACCTTGGCATACTTTATGGCACTCAGGCTGTCTGCAAGAACGCTGAGGCCGCTTATGCCAAATGCCATCAGGCGTTCAGGCTCAACGTCGTGAAGGGACATCATCAATCTTTCGTAGGCATAATGGTCATGCATATAATGGATAACATTCATAGTGTTTACATACAGCTTTGCCATCCATGATGCATATTCCTTAAAAGCTGTCATAACCTCGTCATAATCAAGAGGTTTGCTATCATCAAAAGTCTTGCCCTCGGGCGCAACCTGTTCGCCGTAGATTTCGTCTTTACCGCCATTTAGAGCCATAAGAAGAACTTTGGCAAGATTACATCTTGCACCAAAGAACTGCATCTGTTTGCCCACCTTCATTGCAGATACGCAGCAGGCAATGGCATAATCATCACCAAAATCTTTGCGCATAACATCATCATTTTCATACTGAATCGAGTCTGTATCAATCGAAACCTTTGCACAAAATTCCTTAAACCTGTCAGGAAGCTCCTGTGCCCACAAAATGGTGATGTTAGGTTCGGCACTTGGTCCCAGATTATAAAGGGTCTGCAAAAATCTGAAACAGGTTTTTGTAACCATAGGCTTACCGTCCTCGGTCATACCGGCAAGAGAGCAAGTAACCCAAACCGGATCACCGGCAAAAAGCTCATTATATTCGGGGGTACGCAAATGACGTACAAGACGCATTTTAAGAACAAGGTCATCAATAAGCTCCTGAGCGGAAATTTCATCAAGGTTTCCTTCTTCAATATCACGCTGAATATAAATATCAATAAACGCAGAAATACGGCCTATACTGTTGGCAGCACCATTTTGTTCCTTAACAGCTCCAAGGTATCCGAAATACAGCCATTGAATTGCCTCAAATGCATTATTTGCAGGACGGGTAATATCACAGCCATACTCCCCTGCCATAACAACAAGCTGTTTCATAAACTCAAGCTGTCTTTCGATATCCTCAACAAGGTGAATAGTTTCTGCTGACATATCCCTCTCGCTTATCCGTTTTTTGTCAAGCTGACGCTGTTCGATAAGATAATCCATACCATAAAGGGCAATACGGCGATAATCACCGATAATTCTGCCACGGGCGTAAGCATCAGGCAGGCCTGTAAGCACACCAACGTGCCGTGCCTTTTTCATCGTATCGGTATATACACGGAAAACACCTGTGTTATGTGTAGTGCGATATTTAAATTCGTCCTCAACATTCTTGCCGATTTCGTATCCATATGCCTTGCACGCCTGAACAGCATTGCGATATCCGGCAAAGGGATTAACAGCTCTTTTAAGAGGTTCGTCGGTCTGAAGTCCCTTGATGATATCATCACCTTCTATAATATATCCGGGTTTAAACGTCAGAAGCGACGATACACGGTCAGGATCAACGCTAAGAACACCACCGTTTTTGTTCTCCTCAATCAAAAGCTCCTGAACTCTTTTAAGAACTCTGTCTGTTCGCTTTGTTGTGCCCTTAAGAAATGACGCATCTCCCGTATACGGTGTGTAGTTGTGTCTGATAAAATCTGCCACATCTATTTTATTTACCCATTCGGTCTTATTAAATCCTCTCCAATATGACATAAAAAATCATCTCACTTTCTGTAAAAAACTAAAAGGACATCCCATGTTCGAAACAAGGATGCCCAGGCGGTCGACTAAATATAAATCCCTGTTTCCTTACAGTAAACTCTGCATTCCGCCAGTCGCAGGGGTTTTTTTCTTTTGTTACTTAATTATACACCAAACATTCTCTGTTGTCAAACAATTTATAACATTTTGATAAATTTTTTCAAACCATTTGAATACTAATATAATTACAGGGAAAAATCTGTATGTAAATATTTCCAAAAGCCTTGCAAACCAGGGAAATTTAGTGTATAATATACCGTAGTTGAATGTTTCCGGCAACTTTTTGTCGGTTCATTGATAAAGAACGGTAAAATTTTTTATATTACAGGAGGATAGTTTTTTGCAAAAAAGTAAAAAAATCAAGATTACACCACTTGGAGGGCTGCACGAGATCGGAAAAAACATGACAGTCTTCGAGTACGGAAGCGACCTGATTATTCTTGATGCAGGCCTTGCATTTCCCGACGACGATATGTTGGGAATTGATATGGTTATACCCGATATAACATATCTGCAAAAGCACAAGAACAGAATACGCGGTATTGTTCTTACTCATGGCCACGAAGACCATATCGGTGCCATACCTTATGTTCTTAAGGAGTTTAATGTGCCGGTTTACGGTACAAAGCTTACTTTGGGAATACTTAAAAACAAGCTTGAAGAGCATGGTATTTTAGGCTCTTCAAAGTTGAATGTTATAAGCCCCGGGGCAACGTTTTCGTTGGGAGAATTTAAGGTTGAATTTATTCGTTCAAACCACAGTATTGCAGATGCGGTTGCTATTGCTCTCCACACCCCGGCAGGAACAATTCTGCACACGGGCGATTTTAAAATTGACTCAACCCCAATTGACGGCGAAATGATTGACCTTGGCCGTATAGGCGAGCTTGGCAGAAAAGGAGTTCTTCTTCTTATGTCAGACAGCACCAATGCCGAACGCAAGGGCTATACCATGAGTGAAAGTACCGTGGGCGCAACCTTTGACAGCGTATTTGACAACTGCAACAAAAGAATTTTTGTCGCTACCTTTGCATCCAACATTCACCGTGTTCAGCAAATCATCAACGCGGCGGTGAAATACGGCAGAAAGGTTGCAATTTCAGGACGCAGTATGGAAAATGTTCTTACTGCCGCAATCGAGCTTGGGTATATGGATATTCCAAAGAACACCCTGATAAAGCTTGACGAAATTGGCAGATACTCCAAGGAACAACTGGTTATTGTAACCACCGGCAGCCAGGGTGAGACAATGTCTGCTCTGTCACGTATGGCTTTTTCTGGCCATAAAAAAGTTAATATTGAAGCCGATGACCTTGTTATCATTTCGGCAAGTCCCATACCGGGCAACGAAAAGGCAATTTCAAACGTAATAAATGAGCTTCTTAAACACGGAGCAGAGGTTATTTATGAATCTCTTGCCGATGTTCACGTTTCAGGCCACGCCTGTCAGGAGGAGCTTAAAATTATACTTGCTCTTGCAAAACCCAAATATTTTATGCCTGTTCACGGCGAATTCAAACATCTCAGCAGACACCGTTCTCTGGCTTTGCAGATGGGAATAGATTCAAAGAACATATTTATGATGGAAAACGGCCACGTTCTTGAGGTTTCGCAAGGTGGAGCAAAAATCACCGGTATTGTGCCATCCGGCAAGGTTCTGGTTGACGGTCTTGGAGTTGGTGACGTTGGCTCTATCGTTCTTCGTGACCGCAAACACCTGTCGGAAGACGGTCTGATTGTTGTTGTAATGACAATCGACCACGCAAGTCAAACTGTTGTTGCAGGCCCCGACATTATATCCCGAGGCTTTATATACGTTCGCGAATCCGAAGATTTGATGGAAGATATGCGGATAAAAACCGCAGATATTGTAAATACCTGTCTTGACAACCATACTCTTGACTGGGCAAGCCTTAAATCACACGTTAAAAACGAACTTGGCTCTTTTATATTTGAAAAAACAAAGAGAAAGCCGATGATATTGCCCGTTATTATGGATATTTAAAAACAGATAACGCCCTTGCTTATCAGCAAGGGCGTTTTTCCGTACGCATTTATTTATATTTACCGCAGTTTTTACAGAATTGAGCTATACCTTCATTATTTTCTCCACAGTTTTTACATATCCACTTGTCCTCAGGTCCTTTCCCCACAGTTCTTATGTCATAAGACGGTTTAGGCATCGACACTTGTTTTTTAGATTCAGCTAAGCCGCTGTCTTTTATCTTGCCACGCAGCTCGGTTATATTTTGATTTAAGTACTTTACATGGTCAAGAATCTCTCCCAATGCATACATCGAAACAAAGCTTACAAAACCGCTTGCAGTCATAGCTATAAACACCGCGAAAGATTCGCCCTGAAGTCCGCCGACAAAGCCTGCAACAACAGACAGCAACAACAGAACAATAGCTGTAATTCTACATATATTTTCCATATAATTCCTCCTTTTTTCGTTATTATAGCAGATAACCGTTTTAAAATCAACATTTTTTCAGCCAATTACAATAACATCCAACAGATAATACGTAAAAATCCGCACACTATCGCGTACGGATTTTTTGGCAAAGCAGAACCATAAAGATGCAGCTCATTTTAGATGATACGCTTGCTTATCTTAATTAATC
>JAZNVB010000006.1:0-4642 GCA_045592585.1 Clostridia bacterium | reverse complement strand
CCTGAAAGGTCCGCCTCTCCATAGTTGTGAACATCGCACCAACGACGTCTGCGCTGAAGGTCCTCTAAAATTCTCCATGAGAATTCCGCAGGGCCATAGCCGAACTCCTTCTGCAGATGTCCACGCCACAATGAGCCACCGCTGCGACGGTATGAAGAGCCGTCAAGATTACCGCGTACAAATGCAACCCTTACCTTGGGGCCGCCGGCAGGACGGAAATCTTCCTTTGCAAACTTTGCAAAATCTTCCATAACCTTGCAATAATTGTCAACAATAGGATGTCCGGGTTTATATACCTCATCAGAGTGTGAGCCTGCAATTTCGTCGCCACTTTCATTTATGTAATATTTTGCGCCTGCAAGGTATGAATAATCATAGCCCATCTTAAAACGTTTATCCTTGAGGGTATCCCATTTAAGACCGCCATACCATTCGTGAGCCATATATGCACTCCAACCGGGGCACTTGTAAGCTGTTGCTGCACCACGGGTATAAGCTGTTGCGATTTCAACATCCCCGGGCCAGATTTCCATTGCGGGGAAGGTAATGCCACCCTCGCAGTTGTATGTAACCATAGCGGTTGACTCGATAATACTAGTCTTTAGAATACCGCCCTTGCTGTTGCCCTTGGCATATTCTTTTACACGGTTAACATATATATCCTTTGCCTGCTGTAAATCCTCATAAACACCTATAGCTCCATCAGCATAGCCCGAGCCCTTGCAGGAGAAGGATGAGCCTGTTTCACCAAGGTAATAGCCAATGAAATAATCACCCGCAATTTCCTTCATTTTCTTTGCAGTTTTCTCCGTAAAGCCTATTTCTCTTCTGTTACCGCCGCCGCTGCCAAAATAAAAATACATCTTTTTGTCGGTAAGGAACTTTGCCCATTCGATAAAAGTTTCCTGTGGGAATGGCGAGCCCAACTCGTCGCGTTCATCACATATATTGGTAGAAATGCCAACATAGTTCATACCGTCACGGTATTTCTGTTCAAATACCTGATAAAATTCCTCATTGCTTAAAGTGTATTCGCCAATACGAAAACCGTTTAAAATCAATTCTCTTTTCATTTTGATACCCCCTGCTTTTTTTCAGCGTTGCCACAAATATTGACAATATATTTGAAGGATATCAGCAAATCCCATTAAAATCAATGTATAATATATTTAAAAATATGGATATTTTATCAACTTTAAATATCACAAAACAAACGCACTGCGCTTTTTAAACTCTCCCGGACTTTGATTGAATTTCTCTTTAAATCTTCTTGAAAAATGAAATCTGTCATAAAATCCCAATTGTGCGCTGATTTCATCTATGGAATGATGCTTGTCGCCCAAAAGTTTTTTTGCCTTTATAAACACCATATCTTCAATATACTTACCAATAGGCATATTCATTTCCTTTTTAAATATATTCCTCAGTTTACTTTCAGAAATAAACAGATATTCCGCAATTTCTGCTGCCTTGAGATTTATTTTTAAATTCTTGTGTATATATTCAAAAGTTTCTTTTACCACATCTGAATACTGCTTTATGGGCCTTTCTTCAAAGTTATATACCTCTTGAAATTTCATAATTGTGCTAAGTAGCAGCATTTTTAATTTTAAAACATCCTGATAGCTTTTGGGCTTGTGAGCCTCTAAAATTGAATAATAAAGGCTCTCTTCAAAGGGCAAAACGCATATTTGATTTATATTGGAAAACAAATCGTAGTTATCCGGGGTTTTAACCGATAGGTGAAAGAATATTTTTTCTAAGGATGTACACCCATAATCAATCGTACATTCAGCCGGAATAAAATACACATACCCACCCTGCAATTTAATTTCTTTGCCGTTATGCTTCAAAAAACCCTCTCCGGCTTTTACATAATATAATCTGGAAAAAGGGCTGCAGGAGGATTTATGATGCCAACTTTCATCCAGAAAAACCTGACTTGCAGCTCTTATATTTATTTCACAAATATCGGCAAAACTTACTGATGAATTTGTACCCATAATAAAATCTCCATATTTTTTGAATATATTATACATTGATTTAACAATGTTTATCTGTTAAGTTGATTATGTATTATACATATTTATTGTAATACGTTATATCAGTTTTGTCAATAAAAAGGAGCGATATTATGTCAAGTTATGTTACCCGAAAAACACCTGGCGATACAACCTGGTTTGTAAGCGACCGTTTTGGTATGTTTATCCACTATGGTGTATATTCACTTGCTGCACGCCGCGAATGGCTTAAAAACTTAGAGAATATGTCGGATGAAAAATATGATTCTTATATCCAATATTTCAACCCCGATTTGTTTGACGCAAAGGAATGGGCAAGAAAGGCAAAGGCTGCGGGAATGAAATATGCGGTGCTTACCACCAAGCATCACGACGGCTTTTGTATGTTTGAATCAAAGTATACCGACTATACAATTATGAACACACCCTTTGGCCGCGACCTTGTTAAAGAATATGTTGAAGCATTCAGAGCCGAAGGTCTTAAGGTAGGTTTATATTATTCACTTATTGACTGGCATCATCCCGACTTCACAATCGACTGGCTTCATCCCAGACAGCACGACGAGGGCGCCGAAAAGCTGAACGAAGGCCGTGACATTAAGAAATATGCCCAGTATATGAAGGATCAGATTCGCGAACTCCTTACCAACTATGGCAAAATTGACATTCTTTGGTTTGACTTTTCATACACCAAACACGGCTACGGTCACGTAAAACCTCACGAACCCGTTGCTGAATTCACACGCGACTTCCCCAAGGGTCCCGAACAGTGGGATGCTGAAAACCTTATTAAGATGATTCGTGAGCTTCAGCCCGGCATCATTTTAAACAACCGTGCAGGCATCGAGCAGGACTTCACCACTCCCGAACAGATGATACCCGATAAATGGTGCACACACAAAGAAACAGGCGAGCTTATCGTTTGGGAATCCTGCCAGACCTTAGCAGGCTCATGGGGATATAACCGCGACGAAAACTGGACCTGGAAGTCACCCGAAACCCTCCTTCAATTGCTTATTAACTGCGTAAGCCTTGGCGGTAATCTTATTATGAACGTTGGCCCTACATCAAGAGGTTGTTTTGACGAAAGAGCCGATGATGCTTTGGATGTATATGCAAAGTGGATGAAGTATCACAGCCGTTCAATTTACGGATGTACTATGGCAGAGCCTGAATTTACCGCACCAAACGGTTGCAGACTGACACAGAGTAATGACGGCAAACGCCTCTACCTGCACTTTTTTGAATATTCAGGCAAGGATATTTTGGTTCCAAATCTCGCAGGCAAGGTTGAATATGCGCAGATGCTGCACGACGGCAGCGAAATACTATTTACCGAATCCGAAAACGGTTATGTTAAATTCCGTCTGCCACAGTATCGCCCCAATGTAGTTATTCCTGTTATAGAATTTTTCTTGAAGGACTGATATTCAACATCTGAAAAGGCAATCTTAAGGAATTCGAAACTTGCATAATGAAAAATGAATAATACAAAACAAAAAGACTTTATTGCACAAATTCAAATAATGGGTTGCGACATGAATCCTACCAGTTATTCAAAACTTGAAGGTCAAATACGAAGTGCAACAGATAAAGAACTTTATGCAATAGCAAAAATTCTTGGTGTCGCTATTGAAGATTTATTTAACGATTAAAATATAACTAAAAAAGCGAGACCGCCGAAAATTTTGTGTAAAAGTGAATAAGAAACATCCTTTCAGGCAAGTATTGGATATATAAACCAAGAAAACTTGAAAGGATGATTTTTTTATGGAATTAACCCCAAAGGAATTAATGAAGCAGTATGTAGACAGTCAGAATTTTACTAGCACAACAGAAATTATGCAGGCAATGAAAGACCTATTTCGTGATGCAATTCAACAGGTGATGGAAAGCGAGCTTGATGTCGAATTAGGCTACGAAAAAAGTAAAAGAATGTCGGAATCTGAAAAGGATAATTTGTCGAAAAATTATCGTAACGGTTACTCTAAAAAGACCGTTAAGACCCAACTTGGAGAAATTGAAGTAAAGGTTCCGCGAGACAGAAACGGAGAGTATGACCCCAAAATTATCGGCAAATATAGCCGTAATGCTGATGGCATGGAAGAAAAAATATTGTCTCTTTATGCTTGTGGTATGAGTCAGCGTGATATTGCTGAACAAATCAAAAATCTCTATGATGTTGAAATATCTCCTGAATTAGCATCTAAAATCAGTGAAAAAATAATGCCGGAAGTTAATGAATGGCAAAACAGACCTTTAGAATCAGTTTATCCCTTTGTATTTATGGATGCAATTCATTATAAAGTAAAAGAAAACCATCAATATATAACCAAAGCTGCCTATGTTGTACTTGGTATTAATATGGAAGGCGGCAAAGATATTCTTGGTATCTGGATTGGTGAACACGAAAGCAGTAAATTCTGGCTAAATGTACTGACAGAGCTAAAAAGCCGAGGGGTACAGGATGTATATCTGTTTTGTGTAGATGGACTTACGGGTTTCCGTGAAGCAATCGAGGCTGTATATCCAAACGCAGGAATACAACGTTGTATTATCCATCAGATTCGGTATAGTACACGTTTTGTAAGCTATAAAGATATTAAAGAGCTTATGGCAGA
>JAZNVB010000005.1:0-31956 GCA_045592585.1 Clostridia bacterium | reverse complement strand
GTCAAATGAGATGGTATTCCCCCTTTCACAGCATTTAGGTGCACCTGCTGTTCCTTGTGTTAGCGTCGGTGACAGAGTGCTGATGGGACAAAAGATTGCAGAGCCGGGCGGATTTGTTTCGGCATTTATCCATTCTTCTGTTTCGGGCACGGTTGTTGCTATTGAGCCAAGAATGCATCATTCGGGCATCAAGGTAAACTCGATTGTTATTGAAAACGACGGTCAGGACGAACTTTCACCAGACGTTCAGCCAAAGGACTGGAGAGCAATGTCTAAGGAAGAGATTGTTCAGGTTATCCGTGAGGCAGGCGTTGTGGGTATGGGCGGTGCTACATTCCCCACCCATATAAAGATGAGCCCACCACCTGATAAAAAAATTGAATATGCTATTATAAATGGTGCTGAGTGTGAGCCTTACCTTACCTCCGACCACCGTGCTATGCTTGAAACACCTGAAGAGGTTATTGAGGGTCTTAAGATTATTACAAGGGTTCTTGGCCTGAAGGAGGGCTATATTGCAATTGAAACCAACAAGCCCGACGCAATTAAAGTAATGAAGGAGTGGGCCGCAAAGGAGACCGAGGTGAAAATCAATGTGGTGCAGGTTAAAACCAAGTACCCACAGGGCTCCGAAAAACATCTTATCAAGGCAATTACCGGACGCACAGTTCCCCCCGGCAAGCTGCCTCTTGATGTTGGCTGCGTGGTTGACAACATTGATACCTGTGCTGCCATTGCAAGAGCCTTTTTGATGGGTGCCCCTGTTATTAAGCGAATTGTAACCGTTAGCGGTGACTGCATTGCAAATCCTGCAAACTTCAGAATTCGTGTGGGTACAAATGTTGAGGACGCAATAGAGAAATGCGGCGGCTTTGTAAAAACTGCGGCAAAGGTTATCATGGGTGGCCCTATGATGGGTATTTCTGTTCCTGATACCAACATTCCGGTTGTAAAGGGAACTTCGGGAATATTGGCGTTCAGTGAGGAAATGATTTCGAAAAAGGTTAAGCAAAACTGTTTAAGATGCGGAAGATGCGTTGAGGGATGCCCCATGAATCTTCTTCCCAATAAAATTATCGAAGCGGTTAAAGCCGGTGATTTGGATGCAATGCAAAAGCTCAATGTTATGGACTGTATCCAATGCGGCTCTTGTGCGTATGTTTGCCCTGCAGAGCAGAATCCTCTTCAGCAGGTAAGAACAGCAAGAGCAAAGGTAACAAAAGCGGCACAGGAGGCGAAAAAGTAATGACACTGACAAACGTAAATGAAAAACTTATTGTTACAGAATCTCCTCACGTAAGGGGAGCACTTTCAACATCTAAGGTAATGTTGGATGTTATTATTGCTCTTATCCCTGCTGTGATTGCCGGTACCATTATTTTTGGTATCCGTGCGCTGGCTCTTTGCTCAATTTGTGTGATTGTGGCAGTGCTCAGTGAGTGGGTATGGTGCAAAATTCTTAAAAAGCAGTCAAACATCGGCGATTTAAGTGCTGCGGTTACAGGTCTTTTGCTTGCTCTTAACCTGCCGGTTTCAATGCCCTTCTGGATGGCGGCTATCGGATGCGTATTTGCGATTATTATTGTAAAGCAGTTTTTTGGCGGTATTGGTCACAACTTTATGAATCCGGCTTTGGCGGCAAGAGCATTTTTGCTTACCTCCTGGGCTCAGGCAATGACCACATGGACTGCGCCCTTCTCTGCTGATGCGGTATCCTCTGCAACACCCCTTACTCTTATGAAGGAAGGCGTGACAGAGGGTCTGCCCGGATATATGGATATGTTTTTAGGAAACACCGGCGGTTGTATCGGCGAGGTTTCGGCTCTTGCAATTTTAATCGGCGGAGCATATCTTCTTGCAAAAAGGATAATCAGCCTGAGAATTCCTGTAAGCTACATACTGACTACTGCGGTTATTACATTTATATTTGGAAAAGACGGTTGGTTTACCGGTGATGCCCTGATGCACGTGTTATCTGGCGGATTGCTGCTTGGTGCATTCTTTATGGCAACCGATTATGTTACAACCCCTTATACAAAATCAGGACAGATTATATTTGGTATCGGCTGCGGTGTTATTACTGCGGTTATCAGACTTTACGGCGGCTATCCCGAGGGCGTAAGCTATTCAATTCTGCTTATGAATGTGGCAGCACCTCTTATTGATAAGGTGACTGTTCCCAAAAGATTTGGCCAGATTAAAGAAAAGACAGCAAAGGAGGGCAACTGCTGATGTTTGGAAAAGATGCAATTGTTATATCCTTAAAGCTGTTTATTATTACTGCGGTGGCGGCCCTTTGCCTTGCTACTGCAAACAAGATGACTTTTGATACCATTCAGGAAAACGCAATTAAAACCGAGCAGGAGGCCTTGCGTGAGGTTTTGCCTGCAGGTGAGAAATTTGAAAGCACCGAGGGATCCGCTGTTGCGGTTGAAGGCGTTACCGTTGAAAAGGTTAATGTTGCAATGGCCGGCGACAAGGTTGTGGGCTTTGTTGTGACTGCGGTGTCAAATGCAGGTTATGGCGGTGATATTAAGGTTGTAGTGGGTATTGACAAGGATTTGGCTGTTACCAAAGTTAAAATTCTGGAATCAAGCGAAACTGCAGGTCTTGGTGCAAACGCATCAAAACCCAGCTTCATCGACCAGTTTAATGGAGCAAAGGAAATTCTGACTGTTGTTAAAGGAGCTGCAAGCGAAAATCAGATTTCTGCAATTTCAAGCGCAACAATCACTTCAAAGGCGGTAACTGCTTGCGTAAATGCGGCTTTGGAGGTTGCCGGTGAAAAGGTTAATTCCGGTTCCACAGAAAAAATTGAAGAAACAGTAAAAGCTGAAGAAGAAATAAAACAGCAAACCAAAGAACAGATAGAGGGGGGTGCCAGGTAATGAAAAAAACTTTATTTAACGGCTTGTTTAAAGAAAACCCCACGTTTGTTCAGTTCCTTGGTATGTGCCCGACACTTGCGGTTACTACTGCGGCGATTAACGGTGTTGGTATGGGACTTTCAACCATGGCGGTTTTAGTTTGCTCTAACGTGTTTATATCGCTGCTGAGAAAATTTATTCCCGACAAGGTGAGAATTGCGGCGTATGTTGTGGTTATTGCCAGCTTTGTTACCATTGTTGAAATGCTGATGAAGGCTTATGTGCCTGCTCTTTCAAAGTCGTTGGGACTTTATATCCCGCTGATTGTTGTTAACTGTATTATTCTTGGCCGAGCTGAGGCTTTTGCTTCAAAGAACGGTATTCTGAAATCTGCAGTTGATGGTGTTGGTATGGGTCTTGGCTTTACCGGTGCTCTTACAATTATCGGCAGCATCCGTGAGGTTCTGGGTGCAGGCTCAATATTCGGTGTTTCGCTGTTTGGCGAGAGCTTTCAGCCTATGACCATTATGATTTTGCCTCCCGGCGCATTCCTTACACTTGGTCTTATTGTTATGACAATAAATATTATTTCAGCAAAGAAGAAAGGGGCGGGTGAAATTGTTGATTAGAGAATTATTTATTATTTCCATCGGGGCAATTTTAGTACAGAACTTTGTACTTGTTCAGTTCCTCGGTATTTGTCCCTTCCTTGGCGTTTCAAAAAAGGTTGAAACAGCAACGGGTATGGGCTTTGCCGTTGTGTTTGTTATGGCTTGTGCATCTGCCATAACATGGGCTGTTCAGCAGCTGCTTATTTTGCTTAACATTGAATATCTGCAAACAATTGCATTTATCCTTGTTATTGCGGTGCTTGTTCAGTTTGTTGAAATGTTTTTGCAAAAGTCCATTCCAAGCCTTTATAACTCGTTGGGTATTTATCTGCCACTGATTACCACCAACTGTGCGGTGCTTGGTGTTGCTATTCAGAACATCACAAAGTATGGCGACGCAGCATTCAGTTTTATAAAGTCGGTGACTTATGGCACTACTGCGGGTATTGGCTTTACATTGGCGATTGTTTTGTTTGCCGGTGTGCGTGAACGTTTGGAGAGCTCGGATATCCCCGAATTTTTAAAGGGTATGCCAATTACTTTGATTACCGCAAGTCTTTTGTCCATTGCATTTATGGGCTTCTCGGGTCTTAGCTTTTAAGGGGGGATAAGGATATGGATATTTTATTACCGGTTATTGCCATTGGCGGTATGGGCTTGATTTTTGGAGCCTTGCTCGCTGTTGCGGCAAAGATTTTTGAAGTTAAAAAGGATGAACGTATTCCGTTGATTGTTGACTGTCTTCCCGGTGCAAACTGCGGCGGTTGCGGTTTTGCCGGATGTTCGGCTTATGCCGAGGCAATCTGCAAGGGCGAAGCACCTGTAAATTCCTGTCCGGTTGGCGGTGCGGTAGCTGCTGCAAAGATTGCAGAGATTATGGGTGTTGAAGCTGTTGAAACAGAGCGCCTGGTGGCATTTGTTGCCTGCGCAGGCACCTGTGATGTTGCAAAGGACAGATATATAAACAATCAGGCAATTGATTGCCATGCGGCAAACCGTCTGGCAGGGGGTATGAAGGGTTGCAGCTTTGGCTGTCTTGGTTGCGGTTCCTGTACTGAAAAATGTCAGTTTGGAGGAATTAAAATTGTTGACGGCATAGCCGTTGTAGACCGCGAACTGTGTACCAACTGCGGCGCTTGTATTGCAGAGTGTCCACGTGGGGTGATTATCCGTGTTCCTTATGATGCAAAGGCGTTGGTGCTTTGTAATTCAAAGGCGCCCGGCAAGGAGGTTCGTGCAGTGTGCGATGCGGGCTGTATCGGCTGCGGAATTTGCGCCAAGAACTGTGAAGCAGGTGCAATTGTTGTTGAAAACAACCTTGCACACATTGACAGCTCAAAGTGCGTTGGCTGTGGCATTTGCGTTGAAAAATGCCCCAAAAAGATAATCAGTTTGATTAACCAAAATGCTGAAATTAAGGTTGCTGTTGCGGCTGAATAAAAGATATGTTTAACAATAAAGGCAGGAACAAAATCGTTTCTGCCTTTTGCGTATTGAAAACAGGAAAAATTTGTGTTAAAATAAAAGTGTTACGAAAGGGGGGATAGTGATGCGAAAAAGAATTTTGAGGTTATTGTTTGTTTTATGTATAACAACAACTTTGTTGATTGCGATGTCAATTGTGGGAAGGGCAGAAACATACGGTGATCTTTATTATACTAAGAATAATAACAAAATAACAATTACATCTTGTAAAAAAACTGCTATAGTTGTTGAGGTACCTGATACAATCGACGGTTATCCTGTAACAAGCATAGGGGCGCTGGCGTTTCGCTATTGTCAGGAATTGACAAGCATTATACTTCCCGATAATTTAAAAATGATAGGGGAGAATGCGTTTTCAAATTGCACTAGTTTAACTGAATTAAAAATCCCTGACAACGTGATGATAATAGGTGAAAGTGCTTTTGCAAAATGTACTGCCTTAACCAGTATAATAATACCTGATGGCGTAACCAAAATAGAGGATAGTACGTTTTACGGATGCACTGCGCTGACAGAACTAGAGCTTCCTGAAAGTGTAACATATATAGGCGACTTTGCTTTCCAAAAATGCATCGGTTTAACCAATATAGCAGTTCCTGATAGTGTGACTGACATAAGGTGGGGCGCGTTTTCGGGTTGTTCAGGTCTGATAGAGGTTACGCTTCCTGATAATTTAAAAACAATAGGAGATAGTGCTTTTTCAGATTGTGAAAAACTGACCAATATATATATTCCTGATGGAGTGACAAGTATAGGACGCAGCGCGTTTTCCCGATGTTTGGCGATGAAAAGTTTAAACATCCCCGATAGCGTAACAAATATAGAACAAATGGCGTTTGACGGCTGTGAAGGATTGACAAGAATGATAATTCCCGGCAGCATAAAGAGTTTGAAAAGCTTTGTATTTCACAATTGCTATGGTTTGACAGCGGTAACAATCCTTGATGGTGTAACCGAAATTGAGCATAGGGCTTTTCACGGTTGTGCGAGTCTGACCGAGGTGACAATCCCAGATGGTTTGACCCACATTGGAAGTGAGGCATTTGTTGGCTGTATGAGCTTGCAGGAAATATCGCTGCCCGACAGCGTGACAAGTATTGGAAGTGCTGCATTTGAGGGATGCTTGGACTTGATAACCATAAATATTCCTGATGGAGTAACAAGTATAGAAAGTGGTACGTTTTCTAATTGTTCGAAGCTAACAAATATAAAAATTCCCGATGGGGTGACTAGTATAGGAGATCGTGCCTTTTCCAATTGTTACAGTTTAACAGGAATAACAATTCCTGACGGAGTAACAAGCATAGCGGAGGGATTATTTTATCGTTGTGATGCCTTGAAAAGTGTGGAAATACCGGGCGGCGTAGAAAGCATAGGAAGATTAGCATTTTGGAATTGTAATAGTTTAACTGAAATAACAATCCCTGAAAGTGTTGAGAATATAGAAAATTCTGCGTTTTCAAATTGCGAAGGTTTGACAGATGTATTCTATGGTGGAAGTGATAGCGACTGGGAAAGAATTGTCATAGATTTATGGAATGAGGATTTAACAAATGCTAAAATACATTTTGCGGTATCTATGGCGATAGATGATGCCGAATATAAAAATAACGCTGTATGCGTAAATGCAACGTTATCCGATAAGTTAGTGTCTGAAGGTGGTGCAATTATACTGGCTCTTTATCAGAGTGATAGATTGGTAGCGGTGCATCCTGTGGACATATCCGCATCAATAGACTATACATTCAATAATATACCGGCAGGTGACGGATACACCGTTAAAATGTTTGCGTGGAAGGATTTATCAGGGATTGAGCCTATATGCAGAGAATCGCAAGAAGGTGTTGTAACTCAATAAAGGATAAGGGCAGAAACAAATCGTTTCTGCCTTTTGTGTATTGTAAATAAAAAGTTAACAAGCGCTTTGAGGTCTTGACTTAATTTGATGTACTGTGATAAAATAATTCAAACGTTAATATTAAGAAAAGAGATGGATTTATGGATAAGGATAAACAAGCGGCAAAGGAGTTAATAAAAAATTTTACATTTAAAGAAAAGATAGCGCATTTTTGGTATTATTACGGAAAGTATACAATTATCGGCATTATTGCTCTGGCGTTTGTTGTATACACCATGGTTGACTGTATGATGCAGGTTAATTATGATCTTAACATTGCATATTATTCTTGCAGCAGGGTAAATAGAGAGGGCGCTGCTGCTCTTGCTGATTCACTTGAGCCAATGATAAACGATATATCGGGTAATAAAATAAATGATGTTCAGATTGTTGTTAATGAAGCCAATATTACAAAGGAAGGCTATGACGAGATGGTTCAGGCAACACTCACAAAAATTCCTGTGGAAATGTCGGTTGGTGAATTTCAGTTGTATTTTCTTGATGAGCATTATCTGGAATTCTTTGACAGGTCCTTTGAAGGCTTTATACAAAGCTCCGTGTTGATTAGTGATATTCCTGAAATAAGAGAATCTTTGGGTATTCCCGAAGGTGAAAAGCTGTATCTTGTTGTGTGCAACGAATATGAACATTCAAAGGACAATGAGATTAAGATTGCCGAGCGTGAAAATGCCGCAATTGTTGAGCAGTATTTTAAAGATATGCTGAAGTAGTTTAAACAGTTTAAGAAAGACAGGTATTTGTTATGAAAATTATAGAGGATATTTGTTACGGCAAAGCCGGACATCCCGAACAGTATCTTGATATTTACCTTCCGGATGCTGACAGCTTTAAGGTTTTTGTGTATATGCATGGTGGCGGAATGGAACGCGGCGATAAGTCAAGTGCGAAGGTGGTTGGTGAATATGTTGCAAGCCAGGGAATAGCATTCGTATCAATAAATTACCGTATGTATCCTCAGGCTATGTATCCGCAGTTTATTTGTGATTCCGCCGAAGCAGTAGGTTGGGTGTACAAAAATATTGGAGAGTACGGAAATTGTGAAGGTATATACATTGGCGGAAGCAGTGCCGGGGGATACCTTTCAATGATGCTGTGTTTTGATGAAAGATATTTAGCACCTTATAAGTTGCCGGCAGATGTGATAAAGGGATATGTTCATGATGCAGGGCAGCCAACAGCACACTTTAATGTGCTGAGAGAACGTGGAATTGATTCAAGACGGGTGATAGTTGATGAGTCGGCACCACTGTTTCATATAGGAAAAGCCAATAGCTATCCCCCTATGATGTTTATTGTTTCGGATAATGATATGGAAAACCGATACGAGCAAACACAGTTGGTTTTGTCTACATTAAAGCACTTTAAGTATGACGAAGGCAAAATATATTATCGCCTGATGCACGGCAAACATTGTCATTATTCCAAAGTAGTTGAATTTGGTGAAATAATCTGTGAGTTCATAAAGGAAACGCAAAAATAGGTTGTATAATGAAATGAAAGACCTGGTGTGAAGATTTCACATCAGGTCTTTGATTTTATTCGGTTTTGTCTATAATCGGGGTTTCCTTAAAGAAGAAGGTAATCGACCAAAGTCCTGCAAGACCCACAAGTGTAAATATTATGCGGCTCATTACAGATAACTGTCCGCCAAATAAAGACGCTACAATGTCTACACCGAAAAGACCTATACTTCCCCAGTTTATGGCTCCGATTATAACAAGTATCAATGCGATAACATTCATACCGATAATCACTCCTTTTTTAGTATTTGTTTATTTGTTCATATGTATTTTGTGTTTTATTAAGCAAAAATATTCTGTATAAATGTACCTTTTTTGCAAATAATATTATATAAAAACGCAAGTTGATTTGATTTGCTGATAGGGAGATTTTATGAAGAAAAAGATTTTTTTGCCGGTTTTTATTTTGATTGCGGTTTGTTTTTCGGTAGTTGCGGCAAAACAGTATATCAGTGAAAGAGGCAATGACCAGGCTCATATCAATGTGGCAAGACAGATTTCTTCACTTGAGGGTGTGGAGTCGGCGGCGGTAATCAGCCGTGGCGGGCGTGTGCTTTCAGGGATTATGCTTTTTCCCGATGCGGATGATGCATATGTTGGCGACTGGGCAGGGGAAATGCTTAAAGCCACCTTCCCAAAGGCTAAGGAGATAAGAGTTTTTATGGGCGATAAAAATGCAGCTTCGGTGGTGGAGCTTAGCTTTTGTATGGATACAGATATAAAGGAAGATATGCTGATGCAGAGATTTGATTTTTTGATGAAAAAGGATATTTGACAAATAAAAAGTTTTGTGATACACTATATGTTGTATGTTAATCCGTGTGGAGTACCCACACCAATTATGTTTGGAGTTGATTATAATGCGTTGTTTATTTTGCGGACATCTTGAAAGTAAGGTAATAGATTCACGTTCAACTGAGGAAGGCACTACAATCCGCCGCCGCAGAGAATGTCTGGAGTGCGGAAAGAGATTTACTACATACGAAAAAATTGAAACTATTCCCATGATTGTTGTCAAAAAGGACGGCTTGCGTGAAACCTGGGACAGAGATAAGGTTTTAAACGGAATTCTGCGTGCCTGCGAAAAGCGCCCCGTGACTTTGGCTGATATTGAAAAGCTGATTGACGATATTGAAGCAAAGCTTTATAATATGCTTGAACGCGAGGTTACATCAGAACGTATCGGCGAAATGGTTATGGAACGTCTTAAGGAGCTTGACGATATTGCATATGTAAGATTTGCGTCGGTTTATCGCCAGTTTAAAGACATAAATTCCTTTATGGATGAACTTGCCAAAATTATAAAAAAGGCTTGACATTACGGGATTTTTGTGTTATTATTGATATAACGTAATATGGTATTCGAAAGAGTGAGGCAAGCCTCACTCTTTTCCGTTGTAAGACAAAAGGAGGAAAGTATGG
This sequence comes from Clostridia bacterium, assembly GCA_045592585.1. Taxonomy (GTDB): domain Bacteria; phylum Bacillota; class Clostridia; order Monoglobales; family Monoglobaceae; genus SIG440. The sequence continues at coordinate 22,133 of JAZNVB010000005.1, read as the reverse complement.
CATATTCAAAGATTGAAAAAATGGTTATTGAAATGGCAACACCCATTGCTGTGGCAAATTCCTGCTATATTTATGATGCAGAATATGTTAAGGAGGGCGGTGCCTGGTATTTAAGGGTTTATGCCGATAAGGAGGATGGCGGCATCTCCATTGACGAGTGCGAGGTTATTAACCGTGCTCTTGGGGATGAGCTTGACAAGGCTGATACCATTCGTGAAAATTACATTCTTGAGGTATCGTCGCCGGGTATTGAACGCAAGCTGAAAACCCCAGAACACTTTAAAAAGTATATTGGTCGTATTGTGGATATTGGTCTTTATAAGGCGATTGACGGCAGCAAAACCCTGATGGGCGAGCTGACAGGTTATGAAGACGACGGCTTTACGGTGAAGATTGGCGAAAATGAAACTAAGCTTGCCGTAAGCGATGCAACTTTTGTAAAATTACACTTTGATTTTTAAATAAATATTAAAAAGGATTGGAGAGATTAAAAAAATGAGTGCAGAGTTATTCTTATTATTGGATGAAATCGAAAAGGAAAAAGGCATAAGCCGTGACGTTGTTATTGACGCCCTTAGCGGTGCATTGCTCAGTGCGTACAAAAAGAATTTTGGCGCTGTTCAGGATGCAAAGGTGATTATCGACGAGGAAACAGGCGAAATCAAGGTTTATGCAAGAAAGAACATTGTTGAAGAAGTTGAAGACAGAGAATGTGAAATTTCTGTTGAAGATGCAAAGAAGATTGATGTAAGATATGAAGCAGGCGATGTTTTGGAGTCAGAGGTTACTCCTGCGGCATTTGGCAGAATTGCGGCACAGACTGCACGTCAGGTTGTTCTGCAGAGAATTCGTGAGGCAGAACGTGAAAAGGCCTTTGACGAATTTTCTGACCGTGCAAATGACATTATGACAGCAACAGTAAGAAAGATTGACCGCCGCAATATTATGCTTGAAATAGGCGATACTGAGTCTGTTCTTATGCCCAACGAGCAGGTAAAGAATGATAACTATAAGCCCGGTGAAAAATATAAGGTGTTTGTGGTTGAGGTTGCAAACTCGGTTAAGGGTGTGCATCTTATGGTTTCACGTTCACACCCCGGACTTGTGCGCCGTTTGTTTGAACTTGAAGTTCCCGAAATCAAAAAGGGTGTTATCGAAATCAAGGGTCTTACCCGTGAGCCCGGCTCAAGAAGTAAGATTGCTGTTCATTCCACAATGGAGGGCGTTGACCCTGTTGGAACCTGTATCGGCCCCAAGGGTATGAGAGTTCAGGCGGTTATTGATGAGCTCCGCGGCGAAAAGATTGATATTATCAAGTACAGTGAAGACCCTGCAGAATTTATTACTCAGGCACTTAGCCCTGCAAAGGTTGTATCAATCACAGTTGACGAAGAAAAGAAAATGTGCAGCGTTATTGTTCCTGCAGACCAGCTTTCACTTGCTATCGGCAAGGAAGGTCAGAATGCACGTCTTGCGGCACGTCTTACCGGCTGGAAGATTGACCTTAAGCCTGATAATGCAGAAGAATAAATCGACTTGAGAAAGGGTTGGTTGATTTATGAAGTTACAGCGTATGTGTGCAGTCTGCAGAGAGGTTAAAGGCAAAGACGAGCTTTTAAGAATTGTAAAACAGAAGGATAGCGTTTCCTTTGACAGTACAGGAAAGATGGCAGGCAGGGGTGCATATATCTGCAAGGACGGCGGATGTATCCAAAAAGCACGCAAGGCAAGGGCAATAGAGAGAAGCCTTTCCTGCAAGGTTGAGCCATGCGTGTATGATGCATTGGAGGCGATGCAAAGTGGCGGAGAATGATAAGTTCTTCAGGATGCTTGGGCTTGCCGCAAGAATGCGCGGAATAGCCTTTGGCGAAGGTGCTGTAAAGGACGCCATCAGGGATGGCAAGGCACAGCTTGTGGTTGTGGCTGCGGATGCATCTGAAAACACAAAAAAGAAATTTAAAAACAGTTGCGGATTTTATTCGGCAAAGCTGATTGAATACAGCGACAAAGTTACGCTTGGCAGGTACACAGGCCGCGAGTTTGCGGTGGTGCTTGCCGTGATGAACCAGGGGATTGCAGAGGAACTTTTAAAATGCCTTGGTGAAAACTTGGAGTAGTAGGGCTTTGGCAATACGCCAACAGAAAGGGGAAGAATTATGACAAAAATTAAAGCATATGAACTTTCAAAGGGGTTTGTAGGAATTCCCGGCAAGGAGCTTGTTAAAATTCTTAGTGATTACGGAATTTCCGAAAAGAGCCATATGAGTGCTCTTGACGAAAGAGAGCTTGATATTATTTTTGAATATGTTACACAAAAAAATCAGGTGGAGGATTTTTCGGCATTGTTTGCTGAAGTTCCTGCAGAAGAGCCTGTAAAAGAGGAGAAAAAGACTGAGGCTACCGAGGAAGCTGCAGCAGAAACCGCCGAAGAAGAAAAAGCGGCTCCTGAGAAAATCGAGTCAGAGGGCGGCTTTGCAAGTGATGCGCCTGCACGCAAAACACGTGTGGTTGATACCCGTGCGAACAACGTTGACCTTGACCGTCTTGATAACGAAAGACTTGAAGAGCTTGTGCCCGAAAATGTGAAAAGTCAGGGTGGCGGCAAGCAAAAGATTAAAACAGGCAACAAAAAGAGTAAGCTTGTTAAGGAAAAGCAGGATCCCAAGGCCTTTGAAAAAATTGCCAAAAAGGAAAAGAAGCAGGAGGCGCAAGTGGTGCTTGTTCCTGATTCGATTACTGTGGGTCAGCTTGCAGAACGTCTTGACAAGTCTTCAACCGAGGTTATCAAAAAGCTGATGATGCTTGGTATTATGGCATCCGTAAACGAGGAGCTTGACTTTGATACAGCATCTTTGATTGTGGAAGATTTTGGTTCTAAGGTTGAAAAGGAAATAATTCTGACAGAAGAGGATAAACTGTTTAATGACGTTGAAGACTCACCTGAGTCATTGATTCCACGTTCACCCGTTGTTGTTGTAATGGGCCACGTTGACCACGGTAAAACCTCGCTTCTTGATACAATCAGAAATTCAAACGTAACTCAGGGCGAGTTTGGCGGAATTACACAGCATATCGGTGCATATCGTGTTCGTGTTAACGACAAAAAGATTACCTTCCTTGATACTCCCGGTCACGAGGCGTTTACTGCAATGCGTGCCCGTGGTGCCTTGGTTACTGATATTGCAATATTGGTTGTTGCGGCAGACGATGGTATTATGCCCCAGACAATCGAGGCTATCAACCACGCAAAGGCGGCAAATGTTGCAATTATTGTTGCAATCAACAAGATTGATAAAGAAGGCGCAAACCCTGACAGAGTTCGTCAGGAGCTTACCGAGCACGGCTTGGTTCCTGAAGAATGGGGCGGCGACACAATCTGCGTTGAGGTTTCGGCAAAGCAGAAGATTAACATTGACGGATTGCTTGATATGGTGCTTCTTGTTGCTGAAATGAAGGAGCTTAAGGCTAACCCCAATCGTATGGCAAAGGGTACTGTTATCGAGGCTCAGCTTGACAAGGGCAGAGGACCTGTGGCAACCCTTCTGGTGCAGAACGGAACACTGAAGGTTGGCGACATTGTTGTTGCGGGCACTGCTGTGGGCAGAGTTCGTGCAATGAACGACGACAAGGGCAAGTCTATAAAGAAGGCTGGCCCTTCAATCCCTGTTGAGATTTTGGGTCTTTCAGAAGTTCCTGACGGCGGCGATGTGTTCTATGCAGTTGAGGATGAAAGAAAAGCAAGAGCTGTAGTAGAGGCAAGAAAGTTCAAGGCTAAGCAGGAGGCTCAAAAGGCAAGCCAGACTGTATCACTTGAAAACCTGTTTGAACACATTGAAGCAGGTAAGATGAAAGACCTGAACATTATCGTGAAAGCAGACGTTCAGGGCTCAGTTGAGGCTGTTCGTCAGTCATTGGAGAGAATTACCAACGAGGAAGTTCGTGTTAACGTTATTCATGGTGCGGTTGGTGCTGTTACCGAATCCGACGTTATGCTGGCAAGTGCTTCAAATGCCATTATTGTTGGCTTTAACGTGCGTCCCACTCCCGGTGCTACCGTTGCTGCTGCAAGCTCGGAGGTTGATATCCGTCTTTACAGAGTAATTTATGATGCAATCGAGGATATCGAGGCGGCTATGAAGGGTATGCTTGCACCCAAATTCCGTGAGGCCATTACCGGACACGTTGAAATCAGAACAACCTTTAAGGTTTCGGGCGTTGGTACAATCGGCGGTGCTTATGTTACCGATGGTAAGGTTCAGCGAAACAGCCTTGTTCGTATTGTTCGTGACGGCATTGTTATTCACGAGGGCGAGCTTGCGTCACTTAAGAGATTTAAGGATGATGTTAAGGAAGTTGCCAGCGGTTATGAGTGCGGTATCAGTATCGAAAAGTTCAATGACATAAAGGAAGGCGACATTGTTGAGGTTTATGTTATGGAACAGGTGATGCCACAGTAAGTGGCATCAGAGAGAATAGAGAATAGTGAATAGAGAAGAGAAAAGGTGAAAATCGCAGGGCGATTTTGTTTGATTCAAATGCGGGACATTTGTACCATTTCTTTTCGCTTTTCATTCTTCACTTTTCACTTTGCTGTCCGGCGAAAAAACAAAGTCAGAAAGGTGGTTTAGTTATGCCTGCATATAACAGAATAGACAGAATTTCAGAGGAAGTAAAGCGCGAGCTGAGTATGATTATCCGTGACCTTAAGGACCCAAGGCTCAGCAAAGCGGTGGTTTCGGTTGTGAATGTAAATGTTACAAAGGACCTTAAATTTGCCAAGGCTTATATCAGTGTTCTTGGCAATGAGGATTTACAGAAGGGGGCTATGGATGCACTGAAAAGTGCATCGGGCTTTATCCGCAAGGAGGTTGGCCACAGAGTTAATCTGCGCAACACCCCTGAATTTACCTTTGTTCTTGATAACTCAATTGAATATGGAGCACATATAAATGAGGTATTGAAAAATTTGTAGAGCCGTAAGGAGTGATTACTCTGAATAAAGTTATAAACAAAATAAAAAATGCAAGCTGTATTGCAATATTTAATCACGAAAATCCCGACGGCGACGCTTTGGGCAGTGCTTATGCACTTAAGCTTATCTTAAATGCTATGGGCAAAAAGGCGGAGGTCTTTTTGCGTGAAGGCGACGATAATGTAAGAGAATATAAGCTGTTAAAAGGGACAGAAGGCTCAGGTCTTGAAATCGAGGACTGTGATTTGAAGATTGCGGTTGACTGTGCCGATTTAAACCGGCTTGGCGAACTTAAGGAAAGGTTTTGCGGCAATACCGCAGCTATCGACCATCATATGACACATAGTCAGTTTGCAGAGGCAATTTATGTTGATGCAAATGCACCGGCAACAGGTGAGATAATATATGATTTTGCAAAGGCTCTGGGTGTTGAATTGACACCTGATATTGCCAACAATATTTATATGGCAATTACCTGCGATACAGGCAGCTTTAAGTATTCGTCAACAACGCCAAAAACCCATATGGTTGCGGCAAAGCTTCTGGAGTGCGGTGTTGATGTTGGCGAGCTTTCAAAGGTGATTTTTGACACAAAAAGTATGGGATTTCTTCGGACATACAGACGTGGTCTTGACAACCTGGAAGTTTTTGAGGGCGGCAAAATTGCAGTTCTTGCTATAACCGAAAAAGACTTTGCCGAGCTTGACGTTGACGAAAAAATCATTGACGGAATTGTGGAGCTGCCACGGTCTGTGGAGGGTGCTTTGGTTGGTGCTTACATCCGTGAACGTTCATCGGGAGAGTTTAAGGTGAGCCTGCGTTCAAACAGTGATGTTGATGTGGCAAAGGTGGCAGTTGCCTTTGGTGGCGGCGGTCATATAAAGGCAAGCGGATTTTCGGTAAGCAAGACACTTGAAGAAGTTAAAAATGAAATTGTTGCAGAAATAAAAAAGCAGTTTTAAGGGATAGAGTAAAGATTTATATGGACGGAATAGTTAATGTAAACAAACCATTGGGAATAACCTCTCACGATGTTGTTTACAGATTGAGAAAAATTTTAAATATCAAAAAAATCGGACACACAGGAACCCTTGACCCTGAGGCTTCGGGGGTTCTTCCTATGTGTGTTGGCAAGGGCACAAAGCTGGCTGAGTTTCTGACGGCGGCAGACAAGCAGTATATGGCAAGACTGCAGCTTGGGGCATTTACAGACACTCAGGATGCGTCAGGCGAGGTAACGCAGAGTTTTGCAGTAAATGTTACCAAGGAGCAGATTTGCGATGCCGTAAATAAGTTTATTGGCGAGATTACCCAAATTCCGCCAATGTATTCGGCAATCAAGATTGATGGCAAAAAGCTTTATGAGCTTGCCCGTGAGGGTAAAACCGTTGAACGTGAGCCAAGAAAGGTTACAATCAGCAATATTGAAATCAAAAATATTGATTTAAAAAATAATACTGTTGATATGCTTGTTGACTGTTCAAAGGGCACATATATCAGAACTCTGTGCAATGACATTGGCGCAGAGCTAGGCTGCGGCGGGCATATGTCGGCACTAAGCCGCACAAAAAGCGGTCGATTTGAAATTGAAAAGTCATACACTCTTGAAAAGATAGAAGAAATGGCAAAGGCTGAGGATTTCAGCTTTATGACACCTGTTTCTGAGGCTCTTCCTGAATATGAGAGAATTATTCTGGCAGACAGAAATGCCGGAAGAGTGCGAAACGGCATAAGGATAACCGTTGGCGGCTTGCAGGAGGGCAGGATTTACCGTGTTTTTGACGAAAAGAACGAATTTCTTGCGCTTGCACAGCAGATTGATGGACGGTTTGATATAATCAAAAGTTTTTATGGCGGAGCATAAATATGACAGTTACAAACAGCACTGAACTGAAAAATTATATAAAAAACAAAAAGACCGCAGTTGCCCTGGGGTCTTTTGATGCTTTGCACAAGGGTCATATAAAGGTTATATCGGGATGCATTGATTATGCCCGCAAAAATGGGCTTTTGTCTATGGTGCAGCTTGTTGAAATCCCAAATGCAAAAAGGATAAATTCCCTTAAGGAACGCCTTGAAATTCTTGAGGGTATGGGTGCTGATGTTGTTGTGGTTGAGGAATTCAGCCCCCAATTTAAAGGGGTTAAATATGATGGCTTTGTAAGGGAATATCTTGCAGGACGCTATAATGCGGCGGCGGTGTTTTCGGGCGAGAATTACCGGTTTGGATATATGGCAGAAGGCGATACTAAAAAGCTGGCGGCAGAGTGTGCAAAGCTTGGTGTGGCAGTTTTTACAGAAAAATGTGTTCAGCTTGAGGGTGTGATTTCAAGCACACAAATCCGCAACTTTATAGAAAACGGTGATATGGAAAGAGCAACCGAATATATGGGCAGACCTTTTTCGCTATCCGGAAGGGTTGTTCACGGCAAAGCTCTGGGCCGGAAATTAGGTTTCCCAACAGCAAATATTGAAATTCCCGAGGGATTTGTGGTGCCCCAAAGAGGTGTTTATGCGGCAAGGGTGATAATTGGCGGCGACAGATTTTTTGCGGTTGCCAATGTGGGAACAAAACCTACGGTAAACGATAAAAAACCCAATATCGAAGCTTATATATTTGGTTTTGACGGAGAGATTTACGGCGATGAAATAAAGATTGAATTCTGCAAAAAGCTTAGAGATATAAAAAAGTTTGAAAATACAGAGCAGTTGTCCCAACAGATTGAAAGGGACAAGCACACTGCAGAGGAATATTTTAATATATAAAAGACTGTTGAAAGGTGTATTTCAACAGTCTTTTTTCGTTTAGTCCAACAAATTATTTTTTGTGTATCAAAGCGATAATCTTTTCATAAATCTCATCCGATACGGTGTAACAACCATTATTTTTTTTGCCGTGGCAGATAATAATGTTATGGTCGGTGTCGGGCAGGTCAAGGATGTCAAGGGGCGAAACCTGAAGTATTTGTGCAAGGAGAACTATTTTATCACGCCCCATATTTTTTATGTAACCGTTTTCCCACTTTTTAACCGTTCCTTTGCTGACCTTAACGTGATTGGCTATTTCTTCAAGTGTTAATCCAAGTTCCTTTCGCCTTTGGTTGATGTTGATAAGCATAGTGAATTATCCTTTCTTTTAAAGAACTTTTTATGGTAAAAAGTATATCACAAAAATCTTATAATTGCAACTTAATTTTACAAAAAAGTAAAAAAATGTTAAAAGGGTATTGACAGAATTGGAAAATAATGGTAAAATCTTCAAAGTTAAAAGAGAAAGGAGTGTCTTTAATGTGCTATCAGGAATTAGAAAAAATGATTGCTAACAGAGGTATCTCAAAGGAGGAGTTGTCGCATATGATGGGAATTAGCTTGGATGAGTTGAACGGGAAACTTGCCTGCGATACGGAATTTACCTTGTGGGAAATAAAGTGTTTATCCAAAATTTTTTCTTTAAATGGACCGCAGATAATGCATATTTTTTTTAATGAAAAGTTTCTTAAAGGAAACAAAACGGCTTTGGATGATGTATGATGATGGAAATTTTTATTAAATTGTATAACAAAAATGGTTTAAATGTTATTCCGTGTGGTGGCGAGATGTTTTGTTACCGTTGCGGTGTGCCCTTATATTCTGAGGACGAAAACTGCCAAACAGACAGATTCGGGCGAACCTTTTGCTGTGAAATATGCAAGAAAATTTATTATGGAGGAGAAGACTGATGACAAAAAAAGAGCTGATGCAATGCTATTACTTAAATCGGGAGATTATGCACGATACAGAGGAGTTGATAAATCTGAAAATCATAGTCAGGGGTGGTGAGGGTGCTGTAAGATTTGACGAAGATGATATAAAACGTCAGGAAAAAGCTATTGTTGAAAAAATCCGAAAGTGCAATCAACTGAAAGCCGATATTGATAAATTTTTAAACTCCATTGATGACAGCCTTACAAGGCAGATTTTTTATTACAGGTATGTGAGGTGTATGTCCTGGAAGAAGGTAAGCTATATGACCGGTGGATATAATAGCGAAGATGGTGTAAGGAAAATTGCGGAAAGGTATCTTAAAATTTTAAATAAAGATTGACTATGACAAAACGGGCATTGTTGTCCGTTTTGTCCGTTTTTGGAAAGGTATAATTAAACTATAATAAGTTTTACAAAGTTTGGGGTGAGAATTGTGGCAAAGAAAAAGAAGGATGAAGATAATATAATCTCTGACTATATAAAAAATAAAAAGAAGGATGCCTGCAAGGTGATTGACAGGATGATGGCTGAAATAGGCGACCCTGAACGAATTGCTAATGCCCCCCTGAACCAGCTTTCGTCTGCAATGGGAACGTTAATCAATACCTTCGGTAACGGCGAAAAGGAATTATCGGCGGAGGGAACTCTTGCCACACTTTTTGACGATTTTGATGATGTGAAGTAGAGGGCGAGTGTATGCGAATATATAAAAAACTGACCGAAAAGCAAAACCTTTTGATGGACCTTGCTAAAGGCGGAGGACTAAAGCGAATAAATATTCTTCACGGCAGTGTCAGGTCGGGCAAAACATGGATAAGCCTTGTTCTGTGGTGTGTGTGGATACGCAATATGCCCCGGGAGGGGTGCTATCTGATGACGGCAAAGACCCTTTCGACTCTTAAACGAAACTGCCTTGACTTGCTGGAAGAGCTTGCAGGGAAAAACAATTTTAAATATTCCTTATCAAAAAAGGAAGGGGTTTTATATGGCAGGCGGATATATTTTGAGGGAGTAAGCGATGTTGGGGCAGAAGGTAAAATCAGAGGTATGACCCTGCAGGGTGCTTACTGTGACGAAATAACCCTTTATACCGAGGAGTTTTTTGGGATGTTGCTTTCACGACTGTCAATGCCGGGGGCAAGGCTTTTCGGGACAACCAATCCTGACAATCCGAACCATTGGTTTAAGCAAAAGTTTATTGACCGTCGTGACGAACTTGACTTTTTGCTGATGGAGTTTTTGATTGACGATAACACCTTTCTTGACAAAAGGTATGTGGAGGAGCTTAAAAAGGAGTATACGGGAGTTTTTTACCGGCGGTTTATACTTGGCGAGTGGTGCAGTGCCGAGGGGCTTGTTTATCCTATGTTTGATGAAGCTATGCATACTGTGGAGGATATACCGCCGCCTGTGGGGGTGGCGGAGTATTACATATCGGTTGACTACGGAACACTGAACCCTTGCAGTATGGGACTGTGGCGCCTTGATGACAGATGCGCTGTGAGAATTAAAGAAACCTATTATTCCGGCCGAAAGAGTAAAAAGCTTCTTACCGATGAGGAATACTATCTCCGGCTTGCGGCATTGGCGGAAGGTTATGACATAAAGTGTGTGATTATTGACCCCTCTGCCGCAAGCTTTATTGAAACAATACGTCGCCACGGTGAATTTAACGTTAGAAAGGCGGATAACAGCGTTTTAAACGGAATACGGGTGACAGGCAATCTGCTTCAAAGCGGAAGGCTGCTTGTACACAAAAGCTGTACAGATGCTATTCGCGAATTTGGTACATACTGCTGGGACGAGGACGCATCCCAGGACACGGTGGTAAAGGAGTTTGACCACGCAATGGATGATATAAGGTATTTTTGCTCCACCATTGCGGGGAAAAGACTTTTGTAGAAGGGAGAAAAAGTTATGTTTGAAAACATAAAAGAATTTATTGGAAGGATGAGAAAAGGTATGTTTGACAAAAGAGTGATTGGCATGGCTTGTGCATCAGATATTGCGGTGTCTGACGAAATGAGTTGTGCACAGAAGGAATGGAAGGCACTGTATGAGGAAAGCGGGGGGCTTCATCTTCCTGCGGCGATTTCTTTTGAAATGGCAAGGCTTATCACGGTGGAAATGAATTCAAGGATTGCGGGCGGCAGAAGGGGAGACTTTCTTGATGAGTGCTATCGTGAGGTGATTGAGAATTTAAGAATCCCTATGGAATATGGCTGTGCCAAGGGTGGACTTGTGCTGAAGCCTTATGTTTCTGGTGGTAAGATTAAGGTTGATTTTATTCAGGCGGATAAGTTCTTCCCCACAGACTTTGACGAAACGGGCAAAATCCGTGGTGCTATTTTTGTGCAGACTCGCAAAATCGGGACAAGATACTACACTCGTCTTGAGGGGCACCGGGTGAAGGACGGCACTTATGAAATCACAAACAAAGCTTTTTGCAGCAACAATTGTGATTATCTTGGAAAGCCCGTATCTCTTGGCGAGGTGGAGGAATGGAAGGACCTTGCCGAAAGTCTGGCAATTAAAAATGTTAATCAGCCATTATTTGGCTATTTCAGACCTGCCATTGCAAATACAGTTGATTCAACCTCGCCCCTTGGGGTTTCGGTATATGCAAATGCTGTAAATCTGATTGCCGATGCAGACAAGCAGTATTCACGTCTTTTGTGGGAGTTTGAAAGCGGGGAACGGGCACTTATTGCCAACGCAATGGCATTTAAACGTGACAAAGACGGCAGACCAAGGCTTCCTGACAAGCGGCTTTACCGCACCCTGGAGGTGGAGGATATGGATTTCTTCCGTGAATGGTCGCCCGAGCTTCGTGAAGCGGAGATTACCAAGGGGCTTAACCGAATTTTAAGGCAGATTGAGTTTAACTGCGGCTTTGCTTACGGAACATTATCCGAGGTCAGCGATACCGAAAAGACTGCCGAGGAAATCCGTGCATCAAAGCAGAGAAGCTATGCAACGGTTTCGGATAACCAGAAGGCGCTGAAAAATGCTCTTTTAGAGCTTGTTTATGCCATGGATGTGTGGTGCACTCTTTATGACCTTGCGCCAAAGGGTGATTACAGTGTTTCATTTGACTTTGATGACAGTATTGAGGCAGACCGCAAGACTCAGTTTGAAGAAAAACAGATACTTGTTAAAGATGGAATTATGGCTCCCTGGGAGTTCAGAATGTGGTATTTTGGCGAGGACGAGGATACGGCAAAAATGAAAGTGGAAAAACTAAATTAAATAAATAGCCTGACAGTAGTTATACAAACCTGATTTTAAGTGGCTACTTTCAGGCTAAATATGACCGGAATGTCGATAAACTAATATCCAATGCAGACAGAAACTGCGAAAACAAACTGAAAGGATGATGCATTATGACAAGAGATGATTTAAGAGGGATTGTTGAGGGTATTTCTGATGAGCAACTGAAGAAAATTCTTGACATCAATTCTCTGGACATCGGAAAAGCCAAGCGCGGTGCAGAAGAACTGAAAACCGAGCTTGAGGGCAACGCACAAAAAATGGCGGAAATGGAAAAGGAGCTTGATACCCTGCGTATGGGTCAATGTGAGGCAGAAAAAGTAAAAAAACAGGCAGAAGAGCTGCAAAAAATCATTGACGACAGACGTATCAGGGATGAAGAACTTGCAAAAACAGCAGATTTGGAAAGCCGTTTTACGGCGGTTGTGGGTGATGCAAAGTTCCTGAACGGATTTACCCGAAACGGAATTTTTGACACCTTTTGCCAAGCTGTTCAAAACAGCGAAAATCAGGGCAAGGCAGACAGTGAGATTTTTGGAGAAATTACCAAGGATGCCGAAAATCTTTTTGCAACGCCTGTTGATACCCCTGCTGTTGTTGCTTCAACCATGGGCTTTGGCGGTGAGCTGAGCCGTGGTGATATCCGCGAAATTATGGGCTTGCCTGTGAACTAAAAAGAAAAGGAGAGATAATTTATGGCAAATGCAATCGAAAAATTCAAACAGTATATTGACACTCTTGACGAGGTGTATAAGATTTCGTCTGTTACATCCGTGCTTGACGGCAACAACCGTCTTGTTAAAATGGGTGCCAATGCAAATGAAATTGTAATCCCCAAAATGTCAATGGACGGTCTTGCGGATTACAGCAGAGAAGGCGGTTATGTAAGCGGCGATGTAACCCTTACAAACGAAACTGTAACATTTAATTATGAGAGGGGCCGTTCATTCACAGTTGATGCAATGGACAACGAGGAAACAGCAGGAGTTGCCTTCGGTCAGCTTTCGGGTGAGTTTGTTCGCACCAAGGCGGCACCTGAGATTGATGCCTTCCGTTTTGCTCAGTATGCAGGCACAGAAGGCGTTACAGCAGTTTCGGCTGACCTTGCTGCAGCAGAAGACACTTTAGCTGCACTTATTGCGGCACAGAACAGTATGGACGAAGCGGAAGTTCCTATGGAGTCAAGAATTCTGTTTATTACGCCCACACTTTATAACGGTGTTATGAACATTGACACCACCAAGTCAAAGGCAGTGCTTGACAGCTTCTCCCAGATTGTCAAGGTTCCACAGAGCAGATTCTATACTGCAATCAGCCTTTATGACGGTTCGTCCGATGGCGAAACTGCCGGCCACTTTGTCAAGGCTGCCGATGGTAAAAATATCAACTTTATGATTGTTGAAAAATCTGCGGCTATTCAGTATCAGAAGCATCTTGTTAGCAAAGTGGTAACACCCGAAGAAAATCAGGTTTCAGATGCATGGAAGTTCTTCTACCGTTCATACGGCATTGCAGATGTTTATGAAAACAAGGTAAAGGGCATCTATTTGCACCATGCAGCAAACTAATTGACGGCAAAAGGGAGGGATTGATGTGAAAACTGTTGGACTGTTAATAAAAAAATCCCCCAAAAAACCGTCGGCAAAGACTAAAGCTTCTGCGAAAGGCGGTGGGGCAAATGACAAGGCCTGAGATATCCTTTGAATATTATTATAATGAGTATTGCGGCGGATGCCGCGGTATTCTTGACAAAGAGGCTTTTGACAAGTACATAATCCCCGCCCTTCGTGAGATAAAATGTTTGTGTGCCGGCATTAAAGATACGGATTTAAGCCGTGCTGAGGTGTTGCAGTGCATTTGCGAGGTTGCCGAATGTATGTATCTTGCAGAAGGAACGGGCAATGTTAAAAGCGAGAATATCGACGGGTATTCGGTAACGTATTCAGAGGCTGAACCTGCAAGAAACCTTAAAATGGTTATTATCAAAAACCTTGCAGACACCGGACTTTTGTATGCGGGGGTGGAGTGATGCTTAAAAATGGCATGGTTACTCTGTTTACCCTTAGTCCTGATGGCGAAGATTATGTCAGGTGCGGAACATTTCCTGCCTGGATAAACTGCAAAAGGCGACTTCGTAGCACCGAAAGAGGTGTATACTTTCGTGATAATTTTGATGTCAGGATTGAGCACGGGCTTGTTGAACGTGTGTCGGTGGGCGACCTTATATACTTCGGTGAAATGAGACAGGAGGACTTTTCGGTGGCAGAGTGCAGACGTGTGGCGGTGGCTGCCGAGAATAACTTTGGCACCATGCCCCACTGGCATCTGCAGGCGGAGTATGAGTACAGGTAGACTATGGGAGGAAAGACCGGCTATGATTGAAGAAACAATAAAATATCTTTCGCAGTGCCCGTACCTTGCGGATACAGGGATAAAGGTTAACTATCTTGAGGGCAAGCCCACCGCTTTTGCCCTGAGAATGAAGGCAACCTCACCGGCGGTTAAACAGTATACCGATGGTGGCGGAGTGTTTGAGGCACGGTTTATCCTTGCCATTCGTCAGGAATACAGCAGTGCAGACAAATATAACCGTGCCGCCGCAAAACGATGCGAAGACATTGAGGAATGGATTGCCCGGCAAAACAGAGAGGGCAATCTGCCTGATTTGGGACAGAAGGCAAATCCAATATCGCTGACGGTGGCAAAGAGCTTTTCGGCAGAGCCGTCGGGCAGTGTGGATGCAAGGTTTGAGGCGGAGCTTAGATTGGTTTATTTAAAGGGATAATTTTTTATTATATAAAAACTAGATTTGATTGCCTATGCGAAATTTTCGGCTGCGCCGAAACGCACATAGGCAATCAAAGCGTTATTGCTGCGACCGCCGCCTGCGGCGAGCGGCGAAGCCGCTTTGTTCTATATTTGGCCGGTTGATTTTTTTGCAGGATGTGGTATAATACAAATATCATAAAAGATATAGATTACAAATCGGAGTGATATATATGAGATATTCTGATATTTTTGGCAAAAAAAGCTCAAAAATACTTTTGGGTACTGCTTATTTTGGTGACGGAATAGACGAGAAGGATGCATTTTTGATGATGGACAGGTTCCGTGATATGGGAGGAACCCATATTGACACCGCAAGGCTGTATGCAAATGGTGTGTCCGAAGAAATAGTAGGGCGTTGGACGTCTGACAGAAAGCCATCTGATATGCTTGTTTCCACCAAGGGCGGATATTATGATATGGATGCAAAGGAACAGCCAAGGCTCAGGAAGGTGGATATAATCGAAGACCTTGAAAAAAGCTTAACTGCCCTTAAAACCGATACAATTGATTTTTACTGGTTGCATCGTGATGATGAGAATACCCCTGCAGGTGAAATTATAGAAACAATGAACGAAATTGCTAAATCGGGTAAAATTAAAAAATTCGGTGCATCCAACTGGACAGCCAAAAGAATTGAGGAAGCAAACAGTTATGCAAAAGAACACGGACTTATGAGCTTTGCGGCAAGCCAGATAAGGTTTAACCCTGCATATTGCCTTGGTGAACGTGGGGGACTTGTGGGAATGGATGAAAACGAGTTTGAATTTTACAAAAGGAATAATATTCCTGTTGCGGCATATTCATCCCAGGCAAAAGGCTTTTTCTCAAAAATGGCACAGCAGGGCGAAGAAGCTCTTTCAGAAAAGGCTAAAAAGAGATATTTGTGTGATGAAAACCTTAACCGTCTTGAAGTTATTAAAGAACTTTCGCAAAAATATGATTGCAGCATTGCGGCTCTTATCTGCGGAGCATTTTGTTCCTTTGAAACCCCTGAAGTATTTCCTATAATCGGCGGCAGCAGGCTTTCACAGATAGTGGATTCATTGAATGGTGCCGATGTAGCTTTAACTAAGGACGAGCTTGTGCGGATATTTAAATTTGATATATAGCACCAAAACAGGAGATAACTTTATGATAAATACAACCGAAACAGAAACAAGACCCCGGGCAGTACTTTGTGCAGTAGATACAGGCGAGTTTGATATGGAATATTCAATGAGCGAGCTTGAAAATCTGGCAGATACGGCAGGGGCAGATACAATTGCGCATTTTGTGCAAAAGACCCCAAGGTTCGAGGCGGCAACCTGCATCGGTACCGGCAAGCTTGCCGAGCTTGCGGAGTTTTGCGAAAATAACGAGATTGATATGGTAATTTTCAATCACGAGCTAACGGCATCACAAATGCGCAATATCGAGGCGGCAACCAATGTGGATGTGATTGACCGCACAACCCTTATTCTTGATATTTTTGCACAGCGTGCAAGAACGGCAGAGGGAAGACTTCAGGTTGAACTTGCACAGCTCAAATACCGTCTGCCAAGACTTGCGGGTATGGGCAGGGTGCTTTCACGTCAGGGTGGCGGAATAGGTTCCCGTGGACCCGGTGAAGCAAAACTTGAAACCGATAAAAGATATATCCGCGGCCGTATTCAAAAGCTTGAAGGACAGCTTAAAGAGCTGACAAAGCGCCGTGAATATACCCACGCAAGACGCCGCAAAGACGGAGTAATAACTGTTGCCATTGTTGGTTATACCAATGTGGGAAAGTCAACACTTCTTAATGCGTTGACAGAGGCAGGGGTTCTTGCCGAAAATATGCTTTTTGCGACTCTTGACCCCACATCACGGGCACTGGAGCTTCCTGACGGACGCGAGGTTATGCTTATTGACACGGTTGGTCTGATAAGCCGGCTACCCCATAATCTTGTAGAGGCTTTTAAATCTACTTTAGAGGAAGCAATAAATGCCGATTTGATTTTGAATGTATGTGATATTTCGTCAAATCTGGTGGAGGAACAGATAAAAATAACCAAGGATTTGATTGCCGAGCTTGGAGGTGAGGCAATTCCTATGATAACCGTTGCCAATAAGTGTGATGCACTGGGTGAAGAAACGGTTGTGATGGGTGAAAAGTCGGTATTTATTTCTGCAAAGACCGGGTATGGCTTTGACAAGCTTCTTAAAATGATTGCCCAAAATTTAAAGCCCACAATAAAACGGCTTAGCCTTCTTGTTCCGTATGCCGATGCAGGAGTTTTAAACCTGATACGCCAAAAGGGTAAGGTTTTTGAAGAACTGTACGAGCCGGAGGGCATAAAGGCTGATGTTCTGGCAGACATAACGATAATTGACAGAATAGAAAAATATATAGTTTAAACAGTTATGAACTGAGGATGTATGAAAATACATCCTTTTTCTTTTGCTAATTTGTGTTCTATAAGTGGACAAAGCTTCATAAGATTAAGTAAACTTTTGAAAATAAGGAGACGGAAAAATGAACACAAGATACACCGAGATACAAAAGATTATGCCGGCACATTTTAAGGATATGCTTGAAAAAACTATTCAGGCGGTGGGAGATACATTGCTAGAAATCCGTGTACGCTGCGGAAAACCCCTGATTGCCGAAACATCAAATGGTAGCTTTGCAATAACTCCTGAGGGAAGTCCATCACCTGCAACGGGAGGGGCGTATATAGTAAGCGAAAGGGATTTAAAGCTTATTTTTCAGGCAGTTTGCGAAAATTCGGTTTATGCATTTATGGACGAAATTAAGCAGGGATTTATTACCATAAAGGGCGGCCACCGGATTGGATTTTCCGGCCGGGCAGTTTTAAAAGGCGAGAAAATCGAAAATTTCCGTGAAATAAGTTCTTTAAATATTCGTATTGCCCGCGAGGTAATCGGTGCGGCAAACTACATAATCGAAGATGTTTTAAAGCCTTCTGGCGTGGTAAGCACACTTGTTGTTTCGCCGCCAATGGGTGGCAAGACAACAGTTTTACGGGATTTGACAAGGCAGATTTCCGATAAGGGCATAAAAACGGCGTTGATTGACGAACGTGGCGAAATGGCGTCACTGTCAAGGGGTGTTCCTCAGTGTGATGTAGGGGTGCAGACAGATGTGATTGAAAATGCACCAAAAGCTGATGCTGTTGTAATGATGCTCAGGACAATGTCGCCACTGCTTATTGTTACAGATGAAATTGCAACGGTAAAAGATACCGAGGCTTTGATGCAGGCATTTGGAACAGGGGTTTCGGTTATTGCCAGCACCCATGGGGCATCTTTTGAGGAGGTTATGCAAAGGGAAAGTTTAAAGCCCCTGTTTGGAGGAATAGGCTTTAAACAGATAATAGTTCTGCAAAAGGAAGGTTCGGGCCTTAATACAAGAGTCTATGGCAAAGTGTTTGGGATTGACAGCAAATGTTAAGGGTTATTATCTGCGGCATAATTATTGCCGGGTGCGGGTACGTTGGATTGTTGCTTGCCGATGTCTATAAAAAGCGTGTTGCTCAGCTTGAAGACCTTCAAAATGTTCTTTCAGGATTAGAATTTGACATCGGGTTTATGAATCTGCCATTATGTGAGGCCCTCGAACGTTGCGGCGAGACTGCAAAGGGTGGAATACGGGATGTGATGATGTATGTGTGCGACAGACTTTCCGAGAACAGAGCCTCCGATATGCAATTACTTTGGAAAAGAGCGTTTGACAGATTTGATCAGGAGCTTTGCCTTACCCAAGAGGACAAGAAAATACTGATAGACTTTTCCAAGGCATTGGGCAGCGGTGATTGTGCCAACGAGATAAATAACATCAAAATGGCATTGGCGCGACTTAAGGTTGCGGAAACAGAGGCTCGCGAACTGGCAAAAAAGAATGTTAAGATGTACCGTGGTCTTGGTCTGCTTGCGGGGATTTTTATAGTTATAGTTTTAATCTGATGTAATATAGATTTACCAATGAGGAGGTATATTTGTGGACGGCGTTGATTTGATATTCAAGGTGGCGGCAATTGGAATACTTGTGGCTGTTTTAAATCAGTTGCTTGTACGAAGCGGAAGGGAAGACCAGGCAATGATGACCACCCTGGCAGGACTTGTAGTAGTACTGTTTATGGTAATTGAAAAAATAAGCCTGCTGTTTGATACCATTAAATCGGTGTTTGATTTATAGAAAAAACAGGTGGCGTTATGGATATATTCAAGATTGTGGGAATTGGTCTTTCGGCGGCGGTTCTTGCGGCGTTTATAAAAAATTGGCGCAGCGAAATTGCAATTCAGATTTCACTTGTTGCGGCGGCAATTATGTTTTTTTGGGCGGTTCCTTATCTCAAAACTATTTTTGAAATGTTCAGGGATATTTCAAACAGAATAGGTCTTGATGTTAAATACATAAACCTTGTTTTAAAGGTTATCGGAATTGCCTATGTTGCGGAATTCGGGGCACAGTTGTGTCGGGATTCGGGTGAGAGTGCACTTGCCTCAAAGATTGAGTTTGGTGGCAAGATTATTATAGTCACACTTTCAATGCCGGTGCTGTATAGTTTTTTGGAGATAATTGAAGCCGTAATCAGGTTAGGGTAGGGATACAAATGATGAAAAAACTTATAGTGTTTATGATATTCTGGGTGTGCTTTTGCCAATCGGCATTTGCCGCTGACGCAGACTTTGAAATAATTGATGAGTATGCAAAAATTTATGGCGGCGAAATTCAGAAAAGCACCCAAAAACTTGATGGGGTTGATTTTGACAAAATTATTCCGGGCTTCAGTGTTGATGAAATTGTATCGGGGCTTGCCAGGGGCGAAAGCATCTTTTCCGTGCAGGGGATTTTAAATAAGGGTATCAGTCTTTTAGCAGGAGAGATAAGGGAAACCCTAAAAATTCTCATTTTTATTCTTGCAATAGGCCTACTTTGTACCTACCTCACCAATATGCAAAACAGCTTCGGAAGCAAAGGGGTGTCGGATGCCGCATTCTTTGTGTGCTATATGGTGATTGTGGGGATTGCTGCTGCGTCTTTTTTTCAGGTAGTTGGGTGCGGTAAAACCCTTATCTCAAACCTTTCGTTGTTTATGAGGACATTGGCTCCTGTGGTGTTGGTTACACTTGCGGCAAGCGGTGCGGCCATATCAGCAACCAGTTTTGAATTGATATTTATGGGGGTTATTGAGCTTGCTGAGTGGATGCTTGAAACCGTTTTTGTACCATTGATACTTATTACCGCGGCACTTAGTATGGTTAACAATCTGTCACAAAACCTTAATGCTGAAAAGCTGGTGCAGTTTATGAACAAAACCACAAAATGGGGCATAGGAATTGTGATGACCGTGTTTGTGGGGGTTATGGGTCTTCAGGGAATAGTTTCAGGTAGTGCCGATGGTCTTACGGTTAAGGTGACAAAGTTTGCGGCGGGTAATCTTATCCCCCTTGTGGGTGGAGCACTTTCTGAAACGGTTGAAACTGTTATGAACTGCAGCGTGGTAATAAAGAATGCTGTGGGTGTTGCAGGGATAATCACAGTAATACTGATTGTTGCCGTGCCAGTGATAAAAGTTGCGGCGTGCCTGATTATGTTCAGACTGTGTGCGGCACTGCTTCAGCCGGTTTGTGACAAAAGAATAGTCAAGTGCATATCCGAACTTGCGGATTCAATGTCATCGGTTTTTGGGATGATGATGGTGGTTGCGGTAATGTTTATTATTATGATTACAATTATTATCAATGTGGGTAGCACTGCGGCATTATTAGGAAGGTGAGTTACAGTTGGAATGGCTTCGGGACTGGATTATGCAGATTGCAGGGGTAATTGTTCTTGGCGCAGTTTGCGATATGATTATAAATGAGGGCGAGATGAAAAAGTATGTAAAAATGGTAATGGGGCTCGTATTGATTTTTGCTATAGTTCAGCCGGTGATTAAGGAATCTCCGGAATTTGCGGATTTTATGTTGCCCGAAACAACGCAGGTTCAGGCGGCAGAACTGAAAAACCGTCTTGACGAAAAGAGTCAGGAGTCGCTACTTAATTTATACCGACAAAAGTTGGCAAAGTCTGTTGAAAATGAGATTTATACACAATGGAAGATTTATACAACGGCTGATGTGATGGTGGAAGAAGATGATGAAAACCGATTTGGTAATATAACAGCAATGACGGTTGATTTTTCGGGAGACTTTGATATATCAGAAAATGAGATAAAAAGATATCTGGGAGAAAGGTTTGGTGTAGACCAAAAGAACATAAAAATCAGATAACGGGGAGTGAAATAATGTTTTTTGATTTTTTCAGAAAAAAGGCAAAGGTGATTAACGTAAACACCCATGGGGAAAGGGGTAGTATTGACCGAAAAAACAAATGGGTCATAATTGCAATTATTGCAGCTGTTTGTATCCTTGCTTTTGGAAGTTGTGAAGAAAAGAAGCCTGTGACCAAGGAAAAAGCTAATGTTGAGGCTGATGTAAATGGCAGCCGTTATGCCGAAAATATGGCCATTCAGCTTGAGGATATACTTTCATCGATTAAAGGCGCAGGCAAGGTCAGGGTGATGCTGACATTTGATACGGCAGATGAAAAGGTTCTTGCCGCAAACAGAAAAAACGACCTTGAAACCGAAATGAAGGAAGAGGGTTCTTCAAATAAATCCTCAGACAGCGAGGAAATAATTCTATTTGGCTCGGGGGGCGAAGAACAGCCCTATGTGCTGAAGGAGAAGCTGCCTGTTCCCACGGGGGTGCTGATAACAGCCACAGGGGCAGGTGCTGAAAGTGTTCGTCTTGAAATTTATGAGTCGGTAAAGGCTCTTTATGGTATATCGGGGCACAGAATCAAGGTTGCTGTGGCGGCTGAGAAAAAATAAAGTTTTACATAAATCAGAGGGGAGATTATTATGAAAAAAATTAAGAAGTTTTTTAAAGGGATACGGGGCAGGCAACTGCTTGTTTCGGCGCTTGCGGTTATGGTAATTGCATCGGGTTTTTATCGGTTTGCATCAGGCGGTGGCGATGCGGTGACGGTTTCAAACGAGGTGTTGCCCATTGAAGAGGGACAGATAGCAACAGAGGCAACCGAAACATCAACAGATACAAACTATTTTGCCCGCGCCCGTTATGAAAGGGATTGCGCACGGTCAGAAACGGTAGAACTACTTACGGTTTCGGCAATTGAAGGCGAAAAGAGCACAGCCATTGATGAGAAAATTGCTCTTTATGCACAAAATGCCAATAACGAAACAACAATCGAAAATCTTGTTATGGCAAAAGGTTTTAATGATTGTGTTGCCTTTGTTGATGAAGACGGGGTAAGTGTTGTGGTAAA
>JAZNVB010000004.1:0-18651 GCA_045592585.1 Clostridia bacterium | reverse complement strand
GGTGAAGAATGACACAAGAACACTGATTTTCTATGAGGCGCCACATAAGCTGATGTCAACTCTTTGTGATATGCTTGAATTTTTTGGCGACCGTGAGATTGTTCTTGCAAGAGAACTGACAAAAAAGTTTGAGGAATTCTTCCGCACCACCCTTTCAAAAGCAATTGAACATTATAAACAAACGCCACCCAAAGGTGAATTTGTACTTATTATAAAAGGTAAGGATGAAAAGGCGCTGGAGGAGGAAATCCGCAATGAGCAGCCGCATCCTGAAGAACTTCTTAAAAAATATGCAAAAGACGGATTACGGGGTAAGGAACTGGTAAATATAGTCGCAGGCGAACTTAATCTGCCCAAACGCCAGGTTTACGATTTGTATCTGCAGATAAAGGATAAAGGTTAAAAGGAGATTGTTATGAGCAAACTTGTTTTTATAGTAGATGATGAAAAAAATATTTGCGAGCTTATCCGTCTGTATGTTGAAAAGGAAGGTTATCAGACCTGCACAGCATACGACGGCGATGAGGCAATACGTATATTTAAGGAAAGAAAGCCTGATATTGTACTTCTGGACATAATGTTGCCCAAAAAAGACGGATGGCAGATATGCCGTGAAATCCGCAGTATGTCGGCCACACCTATAATTATGCTTACCGCCAAGGGCGAGCTTTTTGACAAGGTGCTGGGACTGGAACTTGGAGCAGACGATTATATGGTTAAACCCTTTGAACCAAAGGAGCTTGTTGCCAGAATCAAGGCGGTGTTGCGTCGAACAGAGAATTCTGATGCAGAAAAACAGGATAACTCACAGATACTTAAATTTGAAGGGCTTGTTATCAATCGCGATACATACGAAGTGTATGTTGATGAAAAATTAGTTGAAATGCCCCCTAAGGAATTTGAACTTCTTTACTTTTTAGCAAGTAATGCAAATAAGGTTTTCACCCGCGACCAGATACTTGACGAGGTGTGGGGGTATGAGTATTTTGGTGAGTCACGAACAATTGATGTGCACGTTAAAAGGCTGCGTGAAAAAATTGAGCCGGAGGAACGTGAAAACCCGCCATGGTGTTTAAGGACAATATGGAGTGTTGGTTATAAATTTGAAGTAAAGGCGTAAAATAAATGAAGAAAACAGTATTTTCAAAAATATTTCTTAATAACATTATAATTATTATGGTAAGCATGATTATACTTACCGTGTCGGGATACCTGCTGATTTCAGAGGCAGTGTATAATACCCATGTTGATACACTTAAAGACAATGCCAATGCTATTTCAAGTTTTATAAGAAGCGGAGTGTCTCCTGAAAGACTTGACAATTTCCTTTATGGGTTTTCTCACAGTGCTAAAAAGAATATTCTTATTATAAACAATAATGGAAAAATCATTATGGAATCTACTGTGGACGATACGTATAATTCCAATGTGAAATATGTTGATAAGGAATACTACAAAAATGTGATTGACGGTCGTGATAATGTTGAAAGCGGCACTCTGGGGAATGTATACAAGGTTGATATGTTCACCTTGCAGTTGCCTGTGGTTGAAAAATATTCGAATAAAGTAGTGGGAGCAATATTCATAAGTACGCCCGTTCCCGAGATGAAGGAGATGCAGGGGCATCTGTTTAAGACAATGAGTATGGCGTTGGTGGCTGTATTGTTGATATCACTGATACTGTCATATGCGTTGTCAAAGCGAATTTCAAATCCAATAAAAGGGGTTGTGAATGCGGTAAAGAAATTTGCAAAAGGCGACTTTTCGAGCAGAGTGGAAAACGGCAAAGAGGAACATAATATTACCGAGATCGGCGAACTTACGGATTCCTTCAATGATATGGCTTTTCACCTTGAAAAGGCCGAGGATATCCGCAACAACTTTATTTCGGATGTCTCCCATGAACTTCGCACACCTATGACCTCTATCGGCGGTTTTGTTGACGGAATACTTGACGGAACAATTCCCGAGGAACGGCACATTGAATATCTCACCATTGTTAAAAGCGAAATTTCAAGACTTTCCTCTCTGGTAAATTCGTTCCTTGACGTTACCCGGAAGGCTGATGGCATACAAAAGCTTGAAATGTCGGATTTTGATATAAATGAGGTAATAAGAAGAACACTTTTTAATTTTGAAAGCAGAATTTGCGAAAAACAGATTTTTGTTGATGTAATCTTTGAAACCGATGGTTGTCCTGTGAGGGCAGATAAGGATGCAATAACCAGAGTAATGACAAATCTGATTGAAAATGCAATAAAGTTTACCAATGACCGGGGAACCTTGCGTATATCTACCGCTGTTCGTCAGCAGGAGGTTTCTGTGTTGGTTTATAACACGGGTTGCGGAATTTCAGAAGATGACAGAAAGATGATTTTTGAGAGATTTTATAAGGCTGATAAATCCCGTTCGGTTAATTGCGAGGGAACAGGAATCGGACTGTATATTGTCAAGGAAATCCTTAACAGACACGGAAAAAATATTTCGGTCAGAAGCAATGAGGGCGAATTTGCTGAATTTGTATTTACATTAGATAAGGGCAAAATGTAAATTTGATTTAATATTTAAAGTTTATTCATATTTTTGTAATAATTAGGTGTTAAACTAAGTATAAGAAAGGGGATATTCCATATGAATGAATTTGAAGAAAAAAATTTTTATTCTACAGAAGAACAGACTGAGCCGGTTAACACGGCTGAAGTACAGTCTGAATATAGCGAAGGTATTATCAATGATACCGATACTGCAGAGCCCACATATGTTGAGAAGGAAGAGGTAACTGAAGAAGGTCGGGTGACATTACCTGTTCGGACAATTCCTTTTACTGAAACAGTAAAGAAAAAACAGAACTTTAAACGTTACATTGCTATAGCTGTTGCTGCGGCGGTTGTTAATCTGGCTGCTCTTGGCGGTCTTTTTGCAGCAGGGTATAATCTTGGTAAACGTGGCACAAAAGATACCTCAAATGTGCTTGCCAATCTCAAAAATGAACCGATCAGCTCAGATAAAACGGTGGAAACTGTTGTTACGGGTGGAGAGCTTTCAACGGTTGAAATTTCTAAAAAAGTAGGCCCTGCCGTTGTGGGAATTACAAGTAAAATCCAAAGCACAATGAGCTTTTTCAATACTCCTATGGAAAGTGAGGGTACCGGCTCGGGCATAATTATCAGCTCCGATGGGTATATTGTTACAAACAATCATGTTATTGAAGGGGCTTCGTCGGTTTCTGTAACATTAAATACAGGTGCCGAATATGAGGCAAAGGTTATTGGCGCTGATTCAAGGACTGACCTTGCTGTTGTTAAAATCGTACCTGAGGAGCAACTGACAGTTGCGGAACTGGGTGATTCGTCAGCAATTGAGGTGGGTGAAAGAGCTATTGCCATAGGTAACCCACTTGGCATGGAATTCTTTGGCAGTACAACTCAGGGAATTATCAGTGCAATTAACCGCACAATTACCGTTGACAACCGTACAATGAGTGTTATTCAGACAGACGCTGCAATAAACGAAGGTAATTCCGGTGGGGCTCTGGTTAATGCATACGGCAAGGTTATCGGTATAAATGCAGTCAAGATTTCTTCATCCACGGTGGAGGGTATGGGTTTTGCAATTCCCATTTCAGAGGCAAAGCCGGTTCTTGAAGATTTAATTAAATATGGCTATGTCAAAGGCAGACCGGTAATCGGTATTTCAAGCCGTGATGTGACCGAATATATGGCAAACCGTCAGGGATGGCCGGTAGGTGTTCAGGTTATGGGCGTTCAGTTAGGCAGCGGTGGTGAAATTGCAGGTCTTCAGCAGGGCGATATCATTACTAAGGTTGATGGCAAGAGTGTTACCTCTACCGATGAGCTGAATAAAATCAAGAACACCCATAAGGTTGGCGAAAAACTGAAGCTCGAAGTTTACAAATATGAAACAGGTCTTACCGAAACTGTTTTGGTTAAACTTTCTGAGGAAAGACCGGAATAACGGATATTTCTCTCATTAAAAGGAACAAAGGCAAATTTTGTCTTTGTTCCTTTTTTAAATAAAATTGTATTAAACTATGGAAATTTTTTCAATAGTGTGATAAAATAATGTTGCTTCGTGTAAAGGAGAGAATAACGTAATAAAGACGGCTATTGCCGGGCAAAATTGTTTAAAGATTATATGGAGGAGCAGTTTGACTGCACCGTGACAAACAATGCCTGCACCGGCACAAAAATAGAGTTTATTAAGAAAAGTATATTAAGAACGAGGTGTTATCAAGTGAAAGAAAGTTTTTCCGGAATGAAAGCCTTTTTTGCAAAGCACGGGGGTGTGAAAGTACTTCTGCTGGCCTTTGTTAATGCTTTTTTGATATATTACTGTCTGGAGTTGGGTAACAAAAACCCGCTTTTTAACGGGTTTTTATATACTGGTGTAAATGTTTTAACAATATTTACGGTTATGGCCGCGGTATTCTTTTTTGTTCAACGTTGGTGGATTTCTTCTCTTGTGGTGGGTGTTCCGGCACTTGTGCTGGCGATTGCAAATTACTACACCATTCTTTACCGCAATTCGCCCATATCAACACAGGATATACACAATGCGGGTACGGCACTTAATGTTATGGGAAATTACTCCTTCCCAATCAGCTTTTTTGTTATAGCTGCAATTATTACATTTGCGGTTATGGTTTTTGTGACAATCCGATTGCGCAGGCTTGAAAGAGACAGAAAACTGACATTTAAAACTGTGGTAATGAGTAATGTCTGTATTTTACTGTTGGGAACCACCTTTATGCACGGTGTATATTTTGCCGAAAAACCTTTAAAACCCCGAACTACATATGTGTGGTCGTGGGAGGATTCGTATTACAAATATGGTTATATTGCAAGTTCCATTGAGGTTTTACAAAATTCAATAACATTAGTTAATATGCCTGAGGGCTACAACGAGGAAACACTTGAAAAACGTGTAACGGATAAAATTTCTGTTGACGGATTGCAAAACAAACCCGATGTGATTTTTATTCTTAATGAAACCTTTTATGATATGCGCGACCTTATTGATTTATCCGGAGAGCAATCGCCAATGCCATTTATTGACAGCCTTCCGGATGCGCAAACAGGACGGGCGGTTGTGGCAGGCACGGGCGGCGGTACCAATAAAAGCGAATACGAATTTTTAACAAGCAACACCATTCAGCTTATGTCGGGAATTACTCCGTTTAATTATCTTGACTTTGACGATGCAAACAGTATTGTCAGTCATCTTGAAAAACAGGGATACACCACCTGGGGCGGACATCCTGCCGAAGCACTTAACTATTCACGGGGAATTGTATATCCAAAGCTTGGTTTTGATAAGGTTTTGTTCAGGGACGATTTTGGTGAAATTGAGAAGTATGGTCAGCGTAGTTATGCAACAGATGCGTTTTGTTATAAAAAAATGCTTAAGGATTATGAAAAGATGGGGGATGCCCCTCGGTTTATGTACCTTTTAACCATACAGAACCATGGCAACTGGGATTTAAACCCCGATGACGAGGACATAATAAAGATATCAAAGGATTTTGGAGAGTACACTGACGATATTTCGGAATTTCAGTCCTGTATAAGTCTTTCGGACAAGGCTTTTAAGGAACTGACCGAGTATTTTGAAAAGTCAGACCGTCAGGTGATAATATGCATGGTGGGCGATCATGCGCCTTCATTTGCCACAGGATTGCTGGATGAAATTGGAATGGAAGAAACTATTGCATTGCGGTCTACCCCTTATGTAATATGGTCAAACTTTGATATGCAAACTGAATTCCCACAAACTGTTTCGATGCCATTTATGGCACCGATGACTCTTCAGGCTGTGGGGATTGCACAATCGCCATTTTATAGATATATGAATGTGATGAAGGAAAAAACACCCGTAATCACAGCCTTTAACATTTATCAAAGCTCTGCAGGCGAAATCTTTAATTATACCGACCAAAACGGGTATAAAGATGTAATTGACACATATTTCGATATGGTTTATAACAATGCAAGCCCAAAGGCTGACAGAATACAAAAACTTTTTGAGGTGGAAGAATGATAAATCTGAACTATGACAAACAGATAAAAGAATGGATTGATAGCAACCGTGACGAAATAATACGTCAATGGATTGAAATATCAAAAATCCCTGCAATCAAGGGCGAAGCACAGGAGGATGCACCCTTTGGCAAGGCTTGTGCAGATGCACTTAATGCCTGTGCGGAGCTTTTTGCCAACCACGGCTTTGATGCTGAGGTTTATGTAAATTCGGGCTATGCCCTGGTGAATTTTGGTGAGGGAGAAAAAACAATAGGTCTTTTCGGTCACAGCGACGTTGTTCCTGTGGGTGATGACTGGATTTACACAAAGCCATTTGAGCCGGTTGTAATCGACGGAACGTTGATTGGCAGAGGGGTAGAGGATAATAAGTCGGGAATTATGGCGGCGCTTTGTGCAATGGAAATTATCAGGGAATATAATATTCCAATCAAAAGCCGTATTCAGGCATTTATCGGGTCAGAAGAGGAAACCGGGATGACAGATATTGAATGTTTTGCCAAGGAACAGCCTATGCCTGAGGCATCGTTGGTGCTTGATGCAGATTTCCCGTGTAGCATAGGCGAAAAGAGCATCTGTCATTTTTGGGCAAAGTGCAAAACCGATACCGTTGATATAATTGATTTCAGTGGCGGTTCAGCATTTAACGTTGTGCTTGATAAGGCAACGGCAACAGTTAAAGCATCTGCTGAATTAAAGGCGGAACTGATAAAGAGAATTGAAGGAAGAGAAGAATATACCATTACCGAAGAAAACGGTACATTGGTGCTCACTGCAAAGGGAATGGCAAAGCACGCCTGCGAGCCCGACGGTTCGGTAAATGCGGCAAAGCTGATTGCAGAACTGCTGAGTAGTATGGAGAGCCTTAACGCCGCTGACCGACAGATTATGACAGATATAAACAAAATTCTTGGTTGTCATTATGGCACAACAATGGGTCTTGACCACGATGACATAAGATTTGGCAAACTGACCTTTGTAAATGGAATGGTAAAAATCTGTGGAGGTAAAATCTGTCTTAGCTTTGACACCCGATATGGCTCAACTCTTGAACCAGATGAACTTGAAAAGAAAGCGGAAAAAGCCTTTGGGGATATGGATTGGGAAATCTCGGTGGAAAGCAATATGAAGGGCTTTTCGATTGCTGATGACAGTCCGATACCTGACAAGCTTGTGGAGGTTTATAACACAGTTACGGGATTTGAAACATCGGCTATACGTCTTGGGGGCGGCACATATGCACGCAAGATTGAAAATGCTTTTTCGGTGGGAACAAAAACCTCTCGCAAAGACCGCACAACACCGTTTATGGAGATGCGTGCAGGTCATGGCGGAGTACATCAAAGTGATGAAATGATTGATATAGAGGCGTTTTTTGATGCGGTAAGAATTATTACCCACTATATAATAAATATTGATGAATGTTTATAAGACAAGGGTTTGCCAGTCGGCAAACCCTTGTCTTTTTATTCTTTATCAGAAGAATTAGTCTCAAATTTTATTATTTTTGATGTGTCAATTTCGTCATCTTCTATGTAGGCATCTTCTGCATCAATCTGTGCTTGCTTTAGTTTCTCAATGGCATCTGTGACATCATTAAAAAGTTGAAAATAAAGTTTTTTGTAGTTTGGCATTGTTAAAATCCTTTCTAAATTAAAAAATGCGACAACCGAAGTTGCCGCACGAAAAACGCAAACTCCGATTGCTGCGAAACAAACGGAATATAGAATACCTTACATATCCTAATAACGTTGAGTTTGCATTTTTGCCATAACTCTTTATTATTAGAATATGCTAAAAAAGGATACACTATCCCTAGATAAGATATCTTTTTCTTTATTCCATTTGTTTCGCAGAAACAATTATATCACAAACCTACAAAAAATACAATACATTTTGCAAATAAAAAAGTGCGACAAAAAGTCGCACGGTCTTGAAAAATGTATAATGTTGGTGTATAATGCATATAGGCAAGATTTCTTAATGGTGGTTTACACCGGCGGTTATGCCTTCTTTTGTAATCACAGGCAATATGTCCGAGTTTATGAAAGGGGGAATGCTTATGAAAAGTAAGCATATTGCTACATATGGCAAAAAAACTGTTTACAGTTTTGGTAGTAATCATCTTGATGTTACTATTTCCCATAAAAGCACAATAGCCGCCCTCCGCCAAGGTCGGCTATTGTAAAATTTAGTCGTTCAATGGCATAACCGTTTGAAGTCTTGCCTTTTTCTATTGTTATTATATCTCTAAAATCGGTTTTTGTCAACCAATTTTATGAAATTCTTATTTTTTCATAGGAATTCCCTGTGCATCAAGACTTGCAATGATTGAATCAACAACCTCCATAGCCTCTTCTTTGGTAAGAGTTCTTTCTGGGTGCGAGAATACCATTCTTACGGTAATTGACTTGCCGTTTTCGTCGGTATATGTGTCAACCACAGATACATTTCTGATAAGGTCACAGTTTGCAGCCTTGATTGCCTCGCCGATTGGAGCATATTTGTCAGATACGAATGATACGTCAATTTCCATTTCGGGGAAGCGTGAGGGTTCCTGATATTTGATGCTTGCATTTGCAATTTCTGAGAAATCTTTCACATCAATTTCAGCAAAGACAATGTTTGCTTTTTTATCAATGTTCTTTGACACGGTAGGATGAACAATACCCATTCTGCCGATTTCCTTGCCACCGCAAAGGATTGCGTTAAGATTCTTTGGATGTTCGTATGAGTGACTTGCATCAACCGCCCCAAAAGTCAGCTCGTGATGCTTGATATCGTCTGTAATAACCGCAAGCATATCACGAAGCTCAAGATAAAGCTGTTCGATGCTCTTTGTTTTGCTGAACAGAGTGATTGCAAGCTTTTTGCGTTCTGCACAAAGATTTTCAGCGGTCATTCCGTTAACAGTTCTGCCAATTTCAAAAACGCCGAAATCCGCTGCCCAGCCTGTGTTGGATTTAACCTGACAAAGCTGTGTAGGAACAATTGAATTTCTGATGGTTTCGATATTGGGGTTGGTTGCATTCACAAGCTTGATGTTTGGCTCAATCTCAATGCCTAAGCTCTTATACTCGTCATGGTAAGCCCAGATGTAAGAGTGAACCTCGTGAAGTGAAAAACGCTTTACAAGGATATCCTTGATTCTGTCCTCGTCGGTCTTTTCCTGTGCTGCACGGATTGGATAGAGGGGGGCATCTGCTGTGTGAATGTCAAAGTTGTCATAGCCGTAAATTCTGGTGATTTCCTCAATAATATCCGCCTTCATTGTAACATCTTTGGTTGCACGCCATGAGGGAACTTCAACAGAAAAGTCGCATCCATCAAGCTTAACACCAAAGCCAAGTGCTGTAAGTGTTTTAACAATGGTATCGGTTGAGATATCAATACCTGCATAACGGTCAACAAAGGATTTGTTAAAGTCAATCTTGATATTGTCATACTTGAACGCATATTCATCGGTAAGTGATGAAACAACCTGAACACCGCTGTCAATGTCGGTAAGCAGCTTTACAAATCTTGCAATTGCCGGAACAGTCATTTCAGGGTCAAGGCACTTTTCATAGCGCATTGATGCGTCTGTTCTGTGGGCAAGACGTACTGTTGACTTGCGGATTGAAACTGCGTCAAAGGTTGCAGATTCCAATGTGAGAGTTGTTGTATCTTCAACAATTTCAGAATCCAGACCGCCCATAATACCTGCAATTGCAACAGGAGTGTTGTCGTTGCAAATCATCAGGGTATTTTCGTCGATGTTGCGGTCAATTCCGTCAAGAGTTTTAAAGGTAAAGGGTTTGTCAAATCTCTTAATTCTCAGCTTTTCAACCTTGCGTGAGTCAAAGGCGTGCATTGGCTGACCCATTTCAAGCATAAGGTAGTTGGTAAGGTCGGCAAGAAGGTTAATGCCGCGCATTCCGCAGTAGAAAAGACGAATTCTCATATTAACAGGGCTGACATTTTTAGTAATATTTTCAACCTGCAGGCAGGAATATCTCTGGCACAGGGGGTCTTCAATCTTCATATCAATTTTGGGAAGATTGTTATACTGAGCTAAATCAACTGTTTCAAGGGGCTTTAAGGGACGTCCTGCAAGAGCCGCAAATTCACGGGCAATGCCATAATGACCCCAAAGGTCGGGGCGGTTGGTAAGCGACTTGTTGTCAACCTCAAAGATAATATCATCAATTGCATAAACGTCTTTTATATCGGTACCGTTTGCAATTTCAGCAGGTATTTCCATAATTCCTTCGTGGTTGTCGCTGATACCAAGTTCCTTTTCGCTGCAGCACATACCGTGTGAGGGATATCCTGCCAAAGGACGGGGGGCAATGGTGATTTCACCGATTTTTGCACCCACCTTTGCAAAGGCGGTCTTCATACCAACCTTAACATTGGGAGCACCGCAAACAACGTCGGTTAAAGCTCCGTCACCGGCGTCAACCTTTAAAAGGTGAAGCTTTTTTGACTCGGGGTGGTCTTCAACAGATTTGATTTCTGCAACCACAATCCCTTCAATATCGCTGCCCTTAAAGAAAATTTCATTTTCAACCTCGGCTGTGGAAAGCGAGAATTGATTTATAAGCTTAATTTTATCCAGTCCTGACAAATCAACAAAGTCAGAAATCCAGTTCATTGATAAAAACATAATTGTGTATCTCCTTTCCTGTTATTTATCGTCTGTAAACTGTGACAGTGTTTTAAGACTGCCGCTGTTTAAATCACGAATATCTTTAACACCGTATCTCATCATTACAAGTCGGGTAAGACCAAGACCAAAGGCAAAGCCTGTGTATTCTTCGGGGTCGATACCGCCTGCTTTAAGCACTTCAGGGTGAATCATACCGCAGGGGCAAAGCTCAAGCCATCCGCTGTGCTTGCAGGAAGGGCAGCCTTCGCCGCCGCAGATAAGACAGTTTATATCAAGCTCAAAGCCGGGTTCCACAAATGGGAAGAAACCTGGGCGAAGACGAACCTTCACGTCCTTTTTGAATACCTCTGAAAGCATTGTCTTCATAAAGAAAATAAGGTTTGAAATTGAAATGTTTTTGTCCACCATAACGCCTTCCATCTGGAAGAAGGTGTTTTCGTGGTTGGCATCGGTTGCTTCGTTTCGGAAACATCTTCCGGGGAAGATTGCCTTGATGGGAACACCATCGTTAATTAAAGCGTCTTTATACTTTTTGTAGATTGCGTTCTGTGCTGCAGATGTATGGGATTTAAGAAGCTGTCCGTTTTCAAGATAATATGTGTCCTGCATATCACGTGCGGGATGGTGCTTGGGAATGTTAAGTGCTTCAAAACATTCATAGTCGGTAACTATCTCGCTGTAATCTTCAATATGGAATCCCATTGAACGGAAGATTTCCTCACACTCACGCTGAACAAGTGTTATGGGGTGATATGAGCCCCTGCATAGATTGGCGGGACTTGATATATCAATGTCGGGCATAGAGTTAATTTCTCTTTCGATTTCTGCAGCCTTCATTTCTTCGATTTTTGCGGAAATGGCGCCCGTTGCTTCGTCTTTAAGAACATTAACCTCCTGACCAAAGGTTTTCTTTTCTTCAACAGAGAGATTTTTCATCTCCTTAAGCAGCCCGGTAATCAAACCGTTTTTGCCAAGATATTCAACCCTTAAAGCATCAAGGCTTTGCATATCGGCAACAGCGGCAAGCTTCCCAAGGAATTCCTGCTTCATTTGTGTTGTTTTTTCTGACATATGAATTTTCCTTTCTATATAAAAATAAATAGTTTATAAATTAAAAAACTCGCCCCAAAAAGCTTGGGACGAGTATAAATTACCCGCGGTACCACCCGGTTTCAGAACAAAATCTGCACTCAAATACGTTTTTGCGTGAACGCGTAAACACCCTGCTTATACCATAGCTTTCGCAGGAAACTCTGATGCTGAAATTCACATTCGGGATTGCAATGGATACTCTCAGCCTGTGATACCCAATCTCTTGTGCAATTTTGCCGATGCTACTTACACATCTTCATTGCTTGCATACCAATAAATGATACCATTTTTTTTGTGATTTGTCAAGGGCTAACTTTGTAAATTCTACATATATCGGGGATTGACAATAAGGTTTTGCTTTGATAAAATATAAAAAAGAGGTGGGTATGTTGAAATTTAAGGTATTTTTGGTTTTTCTTCTGATGCTGCTTGGCATAACTGTCAATGCGGCAGAGGACAGATATATTATAAAGTTTAATGATTCGGTCCAGCTTTTCAGTGCTGGTGGTTCAAAAAACAATAAGGATTACCTCAGTGTATCTGCTGACGAACTGCAGGATTATATTGACGCAGGCATAGTGGAGTATTATGAGCCTGACTATGAAGTGAAACTCGATGCTGCTTTTACATGGAACTTAGCTAGTGTAAAACTGGATTTTCCACACAGCATTGGTTGTCTTGGAACGGATGTCAGAATTGGTGTAATTGATTCGGGTATAACGGAGGGTATCTTCCCGAATGTTCTGCCGGGATATAATTATATCGATGGCAACACAGACACCACAGACACCACCTTGCACGGAACAATGGTAAGTGCTATTGCAGCATATTCGCCTTTTGGTGTTGCGGTTGACGCGAAGATTGTGCCCCTTAAATGTTTTAAAGACGGTGTTAAAACATATGTTTCAGACATTCTGGATGCAGTTGTTGATGCTGTGGACGTATATCACTGTGATGTTATAAATATGAGTTTTGGTGTTGCAAAATCAGAGGGCAATGCATCAGACATCAGGATTTTAAAAGAGAAAATTAAGTATGCTGCTAAAAAGGGTGTTATTCTTGTTGCCTCTGTGGGGAATGACGAAAGCTCCATTATAAAATATCCCGCAGCATTTGATAATGTAATCGGGGTAGGTTCGGTAGATAAAGACGGGCAGTGGTCGGATTTTTCAAATTATAATAAAAGTGTGTATGTGGTTGCCCCGGGAGAAGATGTGATTGCACCATATATTAAAGAAGGTGTGTTAAGTCAGGAATATGTTTTGCAGGTCGATGGCACATCCTTTTCGGCACCCCATGTTGCGGGTCTTGCGGCGATTGCAAAGTGCATTGACAAGGATATAACCCAGGCAGAGTTTGCAGCACTTATTGCAAAAACAGCGGTTGAAACCGAACCCGACACCGTTGTAGGTTGGGATAGATATTATGGATATGGAATGATAGACTGTGAGGCAGTCGTTAAAAAACTTATCGAGGGGCAGAAGATGCATATTTCTCCTATTCGACAGAATGGCGAGTATACCTTTACCACGGTATACAATAATACGTCAAGCATACAAAACCCATTTGTTATATGTGCCGGTTATGACGATAGCGGAAGATTCACAGGATACATCCCCATAACAGAGGAATTTGGTGAATATAAAGCCCGGACTTTTCGTGTTCCTCGCATAGACGGCACGATGAAATATATGGTGCTGTCAAATGATGGCGGGATAATACCTTTGGCAACCGCAAAGGAAAAATGAATATAGAGTTAAAAAGGAAAAGGGGCTGTAGTCAACCCGATTTTAAAAAATCGTTTTGCTACAGCCCTTTTTATTTTGCAATCAAATCCTTTATAACCTCGGATGCAATTATAAGCCCTGAAACCGAGGGAACAAAGGAGGTGCTGCCGGGAGTTCTTGTGCCTTCTTCCGATGCCTCGGGTTTAATGGGTATTTCCTCGGAGTATACAACCTTAAGTGATTTAACGCCCCGAAGTTTTAACTCTCTGCGCATCACTCTTGCAAGAGGACAAACCGAGGTCTTATAAATGTCTGCTATTTTAAACTGTGTGGGGTCCAGCTTGTTGCCTGTTCCCATTGAACTGATTATGGGTATTCCGTTTTTTTCGGCACGGACAGCAAGTTCAATTTTTGCACTTACCGTATCAATTGCGTCAACCACATAATCAAAGTTGTCAAGGGGAAAATTATCTGCATTTTCCGGCAGATAAAATACCTGATTAACAAACACTTCGGCTTGGGGATTTATTGACAGAATACGGTTTTTCATTGCATCGCACTTTGTCATACCAATGGTATCAACTGTTGCAATAATCTGTCGGTTAAGATTTGAAACAGCAACGGTGTCGTTGTCAAATAACGTAAATTTGCCAATTCCGCACCTTGCCAACGCCTCGCATACATAACCACCAACGCCGCCAAGACCAAAAACCGCAATATGTGCGGTTTTCAGCTTGTCCATATTCTCTTTTCCCAAAAGCATTTCTGTTCTGCCGAATGAGTTTGACATAGTTTATTCCTTATTATTTTTTAATTTTTATTAGTCTGATTATAACGGGTGTTAAAACAATGTTAAGCACCATTTCAATAAGAAAGTTAAAACTCAAAATGGTGACAAGAAAGGCTGTAACATTTCCGTACCACTCAATTAAAGTGGGAATGAAAAATATCACGCAGCCAAGTAGAAATACGCCTGTGTTTGCAATAGGGCTGATAATTGCCGCAACAGCAGATGCCAATGTCTGGTTAGCCTTTTTCAGCAGCTTGAAAACCAGAGCAGGGAAAAATCCACAAGCAACACCTTTTGCGATGACGGTAACAAAGGTTCCTCCGGCAGTAACAGCCCAGAAGGGCGCTGCGTCACCGGTTAAAAGAACGGTTACGCCAAATACCAATCCAAGCCATGCGCCCATTCCCATGCCGCAACTTACGGCACCGATTACAATGGGAGTAAGTGAAAGTGTGATTGAGAAGGTTCCAAAGCGTATAGCCATACTGAGGTATTGCAGAACAATAACCAATGCAGTAAGCA
Organism: Clostridia bacterium; assembly: GCA_045592585.1. Lineage (GTDB taxonomy): Bacteria > Bacillota > Clostridia > Monoglobales > Monoglobaceae > SIG440. The sequence goes on along the minus strand of JAZNVB010000004.1, from coordinate 3,813 downwards.
CTGCTCCAAGAACCAAGGTCTCGGTTGACTTTTTTTTCGTTTGTGTTTTCATAAAAATTCCTCCTTGCTGTCGTTCGCATTTTTTGCGATACAACGCATAAAATTTTATATATCAACTTTGACAAGCAAAGCAATATATCACACATATTTAGATGTTTTTCTTATATAAAATATTCAGCCCTTTAAGGAGCAGATTTTCGTCAAGAGTAATCTGATGTGTACAATGGGGAATAATGGTAGAAGACAGACCGCCTGTTGCGTAAACGGGAAGGTTGGCACCCATTTCGTTGTTAAAACGGTCAATCATACCGTCTATCAGGCAGGCATTGCCAAAAACCACGCCCGACTTCATACAGTCAACGGTGTTCTTTCCTATAACGGATTTTGGAGCTTCTAAGCCTATCTGCGGAAGCTGCGCAGTTCCGCTTGAAAGAGCCTTCATACCCATACCAACACCCGGGGCAATTGAAACACCGATAAAGGCGCCGGTTTCATCAATAACCATAATTTTTGTTGCAGTTCCCATATCAATAACCAGTGACGGACTGCCGTATATATGATGTGCTGCAACGCAGGCAGAGATTAAGTCGGCACCAACGCTGGCAGGGTTATCGCAGTGAATTTTTATACCTGTTTTTATTCCGGGGCCTACCATAATGGGGTCAACACCATAGACAAATTTAATTGCTTTTTTCATTACCGAATTGAGAGGCGGAACAACAGAAGAAATTATAGCCCCCTCAATAACCGACTTGTCAACATTGTGGATGGCAAGAATACTGCGTATTTTGGTGGCGTATTCGTCTTCGGTTTTGTTGGCATTTGTTGCAATACGTGCAACAAAATTAAGTTCATCACCCACAAATCCGCCCAGAACGATGTTTGTGTTGCCAATATCTATTGTAAGTACCATAATCAATAATCCCCTTGTTATAGCTTTTGTCAACACAAGTATATCATTATATCTAAAAAAAATCAATAGAAAAAGAAAAAACAGTGTACCCGAAGGTGCACTGTTTGTATATTTTAAAGAATACTGTGCAGGAATTGCTGAGTTCTGGGGTCCTGAGGGTTTGTGAAAATTGCATCAGGAGTACCTTCTTCAACAATCTTGCCGTCACTCATAAAGATTACACGGTCGGCAACCTCACGGGCAAAGCCCATTTCATGTGTTACCACAACCATTGTCATGCCCTCTTTCGCAAGCTCTTTCATAACATCAAGAACTTCGCCAACCATTTCGGGGTCAAGGGCGGAGGTGGGTTCGTCAAAGAGCATAACATCAGGGTTCATCATAAGAGCTCTTACAATTGCAACTCTTTGCTTTTGTCCGCCCGAAAGCTGTGCAGGGTATGAATCTGCACGATCGGCAAGGCCAACACGGTTTAAAAGTGACATGGCCTTTTCTTCAGCAGCCTGCTTGTCCATTTTAAGAAGCTTCATGGGAGCAATGGTTAAGTTTTTAAGAACAGTCATATGAGGAAAGAGATTGAACTGTTGAAAAACCATTCCCATTTTTTGTCTGTGAAGGTTAATGTTTGTTTTTGGGTCGGTAATATCGGTGTCCTCAAAAATAATTTTTCCCGAGGTGGGAAGCTCCAAAAGGTTAAGAGAACGCAGATAGGTTGATTTGCCTGAACCTGACGGCCCGATAATAACAACAACTTCGCCCTTTTTAATGTCAGCAGTAACACCGTCAAGGGCTTTGATTGCATCACCATTGTAATACTTCTTTAAATCGGTAGTTTTTATAAGAATATTATCGTTCATTTTTTCTTAATCTCCTTTCGAATATACTAAGGAGCTTGGTAAGACCAACAACCATAACAAGGTAAACAACTGCCACCAGCAATATGGGGTTGATTTGGTCATATGTAGTATTTTTAATCTGATTACCTGCTTTTGTAAGTTCTACAACAGCAACATAACCGGCAACAGATGTTTCTTTAAGAAGGGCAATCATTTCGTTTCCTATTGCAGGAAGGATATTTTTGAAAGCCTGGGGAAGAATAATAAGCCACATTGTCTGAACTCTTGAAAAACCAAGTGAACGACCGGCTTCTGTTTGCCCCGAATCAATTGCCATAATACCGGAGCGAATTACTTCGGCAACATACGCACCGGAGTTTACACCAAAGGTAATAATTGCAACCCATGTTCCGTCTTTGGAATTTACGAAAATAATAAAGAAGGAAATAAGAAGCTGAACAACCACAGGAGTTCCACGGATAACAGTCAGGTACAAATTGCACAGCATATCAAAGATTTTAAGCTTCTTGTTGCGGTCGGCAAAAACCTTGATAATGGCAACAATGGTTCCTATAACTATACCGATTAAAAGAGCTCCCACAGTTATAAGTATTGTCTTGCCGAAGCCCTCAATCAATGTTTTATAGCGCTCGGCAACAATAAATGTGTTATATAATGTATCAAGCCATTTTGAAAGCCAATCCATAGTAAAAACCTTTCTCTACAAAAAAAGCGGCGACCTATATCGCCGCTTTTTAAGTTTTTATGTATTTAATTATTCAGCATCGTAGGGAAGCTCATATTTTTCAAAGATTTCAGCGAGCTTGCCTTCAGCCTTAAGTTCAGCAAGAGCCTTGTTAATTTCAGCGATAAGTTCGTCGTTGCCAAGCTTTGTTACGATAGCATAAGCTTCTTCTGTAAGGGCTTCTTCAAGAACAACTGTCTTGCCTTCCTGCTTAGCAGAAAGTGCTCTTGCAACTGCATCGTCGATTACAACAGCGTCAACCTTGCCTGAAACAAGAGCTGTGATTGCTTCTGCACCGGTCTTGAATGACTGCACAGTATATCCGTTGTCAAGGAGATACTGTTCGCCTGTTGTACCTTCCTGACAAGAAACTGTTTTGCCGGTAAGGTCAGCAGCTACCTTTATAGCGCTGTCAGCATTAACAATGATTGCCTGAGAAGCTGTGTAGTAGTCATCTGTAAAGCCCATGTTCTGTCTTCTGTCGTCGGTAGCTGTAACACCTGCAATTGCTACATCATATTTGCCGGTAGCAGCACCTGTGAGAGCAGCGTCAAAGTCAATATTTGTAATTTCAAGTGTTCTGCCAAGTTTTTCTGCAATTGCTTTTGCAATATCAACATCGGCACCAACGATTTCCTCGCCTTCGAGGTATTCAAAGGGAGGGAATTCGGCATTTGTAGCCATTGTAAGTGTGTTTTCGTCTTTTGCGCCACAGCCTGCAAGACAGCAAACTGCCAGCATAAGAGCAAGTGTTAATGCAATAATTTTCTTCATAGTAAAATCCTCCTAAAAGATTTAAATTGATATTATCCATTTTAATGTAAAAGGGGATATTTGTCAAGCCTTTTTGCTAAAAACAAAACAGCCGCAGAAGAATTCTGCGGCTGAATACTGATAACGGATGGGAATTAGTACATTCCGCCCATGCCTGCGCCTGCACCTGCCATAGCTGCAGCTTCAGCGGCTGCTGCCTGAGGGTCGGGCTTGTTTGCAACAAGGCTTTCTGTTGTGAGAACCATTGATGCAACTGACGCTGCGTTCTGGAGTGCTGAACGTGTAACCTTTGTTGGGTCAACAATACCGTTCTTCAGCATATCCATATATTCTTCGGTAAGTGCGTTGTAGCCAATACCAACTTCGCTTGCTTTGATTTTGTTAACGATAACCGATCCTTCAACACCTGCGTTGAATGCAATCTGACGAACAGGTTCTTCAAGAGCACGAAGAACTGTCTTTGCACCAACCTTTTCGTCACCTTCAAGTGAGTTCATATGAGCTTCAACTGCGGGCATTGCATTGATAAATGCTGTACCGCCGCC
>JAZNVB010000003.1:0-11908 GCA_045592585.1 Clostridia bacterium | reverse complement strand
GACGGAAAGAAATCACCGTCATACTACCAGAAACTTTACAACAACAAAAAGCAGGGCTATAACAAGCCGTCAATCACATTTAAATATCTGTGGGATTCTACAGCAGTCAAGAGAGTGCTTATAAATGAATTCTATACAGGCACATTAATATGTCATATCGAAGAAAGCAATAAAGTAAAGAAAATCAGAAGAAAGGTTCCAAAGGATGAACAGTTCAGACACGAAAACTATGCACCTGCAATCATTCCAAAGGATGTATGGGACAAGGTTCAAATGCTGATAGAAAGCAAAAATGAAAAGAAAGTCCGTGCAAGTACAGGAAAGCCCTATCACAGATATGCGGGATTGTTAAAGTCCGGAGACTGCGATTGCTCCTTCGTAGCCAAGATTAGAAAATGGAGAGATAAGCCTGACAGAGTTGAATATGTCTGCAATGGATATCATCGCTACAAAGGATATTGTACTTCACACAGAGTACAGGAGAAAGACTTGGACACTCTTGTATATAACGAACTGCTTAGACTGAAATCTGTAACGGAGCAGAATTGGTTGTCTATCGAAAATGATGTGAAGAAATGGCTAAAGAATAAAGCAAGCTATGAAAAGCAAATATCCGATATGAAAATCGCTGTATCAAACCTTGAAAATGACATAGAAAACATCCTTATGGCAAGAATCAATGACAAGGAAAATCGTGATGCATACGATAGAATGCTTGATAAAAAGAAAGGACAGATTGAGGACTATAAAACTAAAATCTATGAGCTTAAAAACATTGAGGAAACTGTCAAAAGGCGAAAAAAGGAAATCAAAGAAAGCATTGATATCCTTGACGGAATCATAGCAGAGGGTGCAATCAGCAATGTAAATCTGCGACTTCTGGTAAATGAAATAATTATCATTGAAATGGAAGATGGGAATCTTGCCATAGTTGTATCAATGAATGCACCATTCGACCAATACGGAGAAGTGTTCGATGAGAATGGAAATGTGAAGCTCAGGCATAACGGAAATTACAAAGAGATATCATTACAAGAGGTTAGTGCTTAACAGAAAAAGTGCTTACGGGAGAAATCCTGTAAGCACTTAGGAAAATGGTGCGGATAACAGGACTTGAACCTGCATGAAATCGCTTTCACATGGACCTGAACCATGCGCGTCTGCCAATTCCGCCATATCCGCATATTAAGTTTTAACCTCATAATTTTTACACGGGAGAGGTAACCCGAGGAGGAGCAAAACCGCTTAATCCTCACATATAAAACGGATAAATCCGGTTTGACCTATTTAATCACCGAGGTGGCGTAGCCTGAACCATGCGCGTCTGCCAATTCCGCCATATCCGCATATTTAGTTTTAACCCCTTAATTTTTACACGGGAGAGGTAACCCGAGGAGGAGCAAAACTGCTTAATCCTCACATATTAAACGGATAAATCCGGCTTAACCTATTTAATCACCGAGGTGGCGTAGCCTGAACCATGCGCGTCTGCCAATTCCGCCATATCCGCATATTAAGTTTTTACCCCTTAATTTTTACACGTGAGAGGTAACCCGAGGAGGAGCAAAAGTGCTTAATCCTCACATATTAAACGGATAAATCCAGTTTAATTTATTTAATCACCGAGGTGCCGTAGCCTGAACCATGCGCGTCTGCCAATTCCGCCATACCTGCTTATTAAATTATAACCTCATAATTTTTACACGGGAGAGGTAACCCGAGGAGGAGCAAAACTACTTAACCCTCATATTACATTTTATTTCTGTAACTTAAATATAATAACATATATTTTTAAATCTTGCAATAGTTTTTTGAAAAAATCCTAAATTATTTTATTTGACGTTGGTTGACTTATGTGTTGAAAAGTGGTATTATATTTTCTTGTAAAAGAAAAGAAAGGCAGGTCCTGAAAGTGGGAAAAAAACAGTTTAAGGCAGAGTCAAAAAGACTCCTTGACCTTATGATCAATTCAATTTACACACACAAGGAGATTTTCCTTCGTGAAATTATTTCAAATGCCAGTGACGCACTGGACAAGCTGTGCTACATATCTCTTACAGATGATAAGGTGGGTATGAATCGCGGTGATTTTAAAATTGATATAAAAATCGACAAAGCTGCAAGAACGATAACCGTTTCGGATAACGGCGTTGGAATGACCGAGGAGGATATGGAAAAAAACCTTGGTATCATTGCAAACAGCGGCTCTTTTAAGTTTAAGAATGACCTTAAGGAGCAGGAGAACAAGAATGATGAAATTGACATCATTGGTCAGTTTGGTGTAGGCTTTTATTCGGCATTTATGGTCAGCGACAAGGTAAAGGTTATTTCAAAAGCCTACGGACAGGACAGCGCTTATGTATGGGAATCTTCGGGAGCTGACGGCTATACAATTACCACCGGCGAAAAGGATGCGGTTGGTACCGACATAATAATGTTTATTAAGGAAGATACCGAGGACGAAAATTACAGCGAATTCCTTGAAACATACCGTATAAAAACCCTGGTTAAAAAGTATTCGGATTATATCCGTTATCCCATAAAGATGGATATTGAAAAAAGTCGCAGTGTGGAAACAGGCGAAGTTGACGAAGAGGGCAACAAGAAAACCAAAACAGAGATGTATACCGAGAACGAAATTGTTAACAGCATGGTTCCAATCTGGCAGAGAGCAAAGGCGGAGGTGTCAGACGAAGAATGCAAGAAGTTTTATAAGGAGCATTTCTTTGATATGGAAGACCCTGCCCGTGTTATCCGTGTAAGTGCCGAGGGTACTGTGGATTATAAGGCAATGCTTTTTATACCGGCAAAGGCTCCCTACGGATACTTCACCAAGGACTACGAAAAAGGTTTGCAGCTTTACACAAGCGGTGTAATGATTATGGATAAGTGTGCCGACCTTGTGCCCGAGCATTTCAGATTTGTCAAGGGTGTGGTTGATTCCCAGAATTTGTCACTTAATATTTCAAGAGAAATTCTGCAGCACGATAAGCAACTTAAAGTAATTGCCAATAATCTTGAAAAGAAGATTAAGTCAGAACTGAAAAAGATGATGACCGATGACCGCGAGGGTTATGATACCTTCTACAAGGCGTTTGGAATTCAACTTAAATATGGCGTTGTAAATGATTTTGGTATGCATAAGGATTTGCTTGCGGACCTCTTGATGTTCTATTCATCAACAGAAGGCAAGCTTGTATCACTTGCTGAATATGTAAGCCGTATGCCCGAAGAACAAAAGTTCATCTATTTTGCAAGCGGCGAAACTGTGGCAAAGATTGACCAACTGCCCCAGACCGAGCTTGTGAAGGATAAGGGCTATGAAATCCTTTATATGACAGACAGCGTTGATGATTTTGTTGTGCAGATGCTTATGACATATGAAGAAAAGCAGTTTAAGTCGGTAAACGACAATGACCTTGGTTTAGAGAGTGAAGAAGAGAAAAAGGATATCGAAAAATCCTCAGAAGAAAACAAGGATGTACTTGATTTTGTGAAAGAATCACTGGAAGGCAAGGTGTCTGCCGTAAAGGTTTCAAATAAGCTGAAAAGCCATCCTGTGTGCCTTACAACCGAAGGTCCCATAACATTGGAGATGGAAAAATATTTCCAGTCAATGCCCGGTGGTGCCGAAATGGGACAGATGAAGGCAGAACGAGTTCTTGAAATAAACCCCAATCATAAGGTTATGGATGCACTAAAAATTGCCTTTGAAAATGACAAAGAAAAGGCAAAAAAATATGCCAAAATCCTTTATGCACAAAGCCTGTTGATTGCAGGACTTGACATTGAAAACCCTGCAGAATATGCGGATTTGGTTTGTGAACTTATGTAATGTAATATAAAATAAATAAGCCCTCGCCGTGTTGGCGAGGGCTTAAACTTTGAGTAAGATTATTTTGCCATTATTTCGTCAAACTCTGCTGTTATATCATCAGAAGGTTTTTTTGTAAGGAGTGAAACAACCACGATTACAATTGAAGAAATGATGAATGCGGGAAGGAGTTCGTAAAGTCCCAGAATGGGGAACTGTTCAGCAAAGTTTGCTTTGATAACGAGCTTCCATACAAATACCATAATACCACCGGAGAGCATACCTGCAATTGCACCTGCGTGAGTTGTTCTCTTCCAGAACAGTGAAAACAGCATCAAAGGACCAAATGTTGCACCGAAACCTGCCCAGGCAAACGAAGTAATACCAAAGATTGTGCTGTTAGCATCCCATGCAATAATCATAGCGATGATGGTGATAATGGTCATTGCAATTCTTGACACCCACATAATTTCCTTATCGCTTGCATTCTTTTTGAAGATGCCGTGATAGATATTTTCTGCAAGGGCTGATGTTGAAATCAGCAGGTATGAGTCAGAAGAACTGATTGATGCAGCCAAAATTCCGGCACAAGCAAAGCCTGCAAGGATAGGTGGAAGATATGTTGTTGACATATCGATAAAGATGTTTTCAGCAGCGGCATTTGATGTATATTCCACACCGGGAACAGATCTGCCCACAATACCGATAAGAACAGCAGTTGTCATTGCGATAAACAGCCAGATGCAAGCAACACGACGTGAACGTGTAAGCTCTTTGCCATCCCTGATACCCATAAATCTAAGAAGCACCTGGGGCATACCAAAGTAACCAAGACCCCAGGCAAGGCATGAACAAATTGAGAGGAAGGAATAGGGTTTTCCTGCACCAAATGTATTTGCAATCTCTTCTGAAGGGGTTGCTGTTGTAAATAGTGAGAAAAATCCGTCAATGTTTTTGGCATTTTCCATAACCTGGCCCCAACCACCGGCATTAACAATTGCAAGAGCAAAGATTATCACAAGGGCAAAAACCATAACAACCGCCTGCATAAAATCTGATGCACTTTCTGCAAGGAAACCGCCAAGGAAGGTATAGAGTAAAACGAAAACAGCCGCAACAATCATCATAGTGTGATATGAATTTTCCATACCGAAAAGATTCATAAACAGCTTTCCGCAAGCGGAAAGACATTGACCTGCGTAAACTGTAAAGAAGATTACAATAAACAATGATGCAATTGTAAGAATAATTTTGCTTTTCTCATGAAAACGTTTTGAGAAAAAGCCGGGTATGGTAATTGCATCAACCTTTACACTATACTTGTGAAGTCTTTTGGAAACAATCAACCAGTTGAAATATGTACCTACAAAAAGACCGATTGCAGTCCAACCTGCATCCGCAAGACCTGACCAGTATGCAAGACCGGGAAGACCCATAAGTAACCAGCCTGACATATCGGAAGCTTCTGCACTGAATGCCGCAACCCAGGGACCAAGAGAACGTCCGCCAAGGAAGTAGCTTTCTGCATTTTTGTTTGAACGTTTTGCAAAGACAATGCCTATAACCACAACTGCGGCCATGTATATAATCATTGCAATAAGGTGTTGAAAGTTTGCACTTGTCATTTAAACACATCCTTTATATAAGATTTCTAAAAAATAAAAGTTCTTTTTATTTTACATAATAATTGAAGAAAAGTCAAGAAAAAACAAGGAAAATATTAATTAAATGTGTAATAAACAGCTTTAATCTTGACTTTTTAAGGGGAAAGGGATATAATATTTTTGGTTAGTTATGACAAACTGCAAAAGGAAATGGTGTACAAATGAAAAGATACAATGTTACAGGTATGAGTTGTGCTGCATGCAGTGCAAGGGTTGAAAAAGCGGTTTCAGCGGTTGAAGGCGTGACCGAATGTTCGGTAAACCTTTTGACAAACTCAATGAATGTTGAGGGCACGGCAGAGGAAGCCGAGATAATTGCCGCAGTAACAGCGGCGGGCTATGGGGTTGAAATACCTCAGGCGGATAATGAAAAAGTGAATAGAGAAAAATCTGAAAAAACCGAAATGAAAAATATGAAGGCAAGACTTTTTTCGTCAATAGGCTTTCTTGCTGTACTTATGTACGTGGCAATGGGCCATACCATGTGGGGATTTCCATTGCCGTCTGTAATTGAAAAAAATCCTATGACAATCGGGCTTATTCAGCTTCTTTTAACGATTGTGGTTATGGTTATCAATCAGAAGTTTTTTGTTAATGGTTTTAAGGGGCTATTAAAGGGTAGCCCCAATATGGACACATTGGTTGCCCTTGGTTCCGGTGCGGCGTTTGTATACAGCACATATGTTCTGTTTGCAATGGGTGAAGCAATGTTGGCGGGTGATATAGAACACGCAGGGCATTATCTTCACGATTTCTATTTTGAGTCGGCGGCAATGATACTGACATTGATTACCGTAGGAAAGCTTCTTGAAGCATATTCAAAAGGCAAAACAACCGATGCATTACAGGGGCTTATGGATTTATCACCCAAAACGGCGGTGGTAATCAGGAATGGTAAAGAGGTAACGATTTCTGTTGAACAGATAGCTGTGGGTGATATATTTGTTGTCCGTCCCGGCGAGAGTATTCCGGCAGACGGTGTGATTGTTGAGGGTAGTAGTGCTGTTGATGAATCAGCGCTGACAGGCGAGAGTATTCCTGTTGACAAATCCGTGGGCGACAGCGTAACCGGAGCAACGGTAAACAAACTTGGTTTCATCAAATGCCGCACAACTGCTGTGGCAGAGGATACTATGCTGTCAAAGATAATTAAAATGGTAAGTGATACGGCGGCATCAAAGGCCCCCATATCCAAAGCGGCAGACAAGGTTTCGGGGATATTTGTTCCTGCGGTTATTGTGATTGCAGTGATTACAACAATTATATGGTTGATTCTTGGACAAACCGCAGGCTATGCTTTGGCAAGAGGCATTTCGGTGCTTGTTATAAGCTGCCCTTGTGCCCTTGGTCTGGCAACTCCCGTTGCAATTATGGTTGGAAGCGGTGTTGGTGCAAAGAACGGAATTCTTTTTAAAACTGCAGCATCTATTGAAGATGCCGGGAAGGTAAGAATTGTTGCTCTTGACAAAACGGGAACGGTTACAATGGGCGAGCCTGCTGTAACCGATGTTTTACCTGCTGAAGGCATTGAACACAGAAAGCTTATTGAAATTGCATATTCCCTTGAAAAAAAGAGTGAGCACCCGTTGGCGCATGCTGTGGTTAAGAAGGCAGAAGAAGAGGGCCTTCAGGCAAAATTGGTGGAGGATTTTGAAGTTGTTCCGGGCAACGGACTGTATGGAACCATTGACGGAAAAAAAGTTATTGGCGGAAGTATCAGGTTTGTTTCAGAGCATCTGGAATTGGACGAAATAACAAAGAAAACGGCTGCAGCCCTTGCAGAAGGTGGTAAGACACTTTTGTGCTTTGGTGCGGATGATGAGCTTCTTGGGATTATTGCTGTGGCAGACCGAATAAAGCCTGACAGCCCTGATGCTGTGGCAGACCTTAAAGATATGGGAATTAAAGCGGTTATGATTACCGGCGACAATCAAAAGACCGCCAAGGCTGTTGCTGATCAGGTGGGGATTGAAAGTGTTGTTGCCGAGGTCCTTCCTGACGGCAAGGATAAGGAAGTCCGCAACCTGATGGAAGGCGGAAAGGTTGCCATGGTAGGCGACGGTATAAACGATGCACCTGCGCTAATGGCGGCAGATGTGGGAATAGCAATTGGGGCGGGCTCTGATATTGCGATTGATGCGGCAGATGTTGTTCTGATGAAAAGCAGTCCTGCTGATGTGGCGGCGGCAATCAGGCTGAGTCGTGCAACACTTAAAAATATATACGAAAATCTCTTCTGGGCATTTATATATAATGTAATAGGAATTCCCCTTGCGGCAGGTGTGCTGATACCATTTGGATTAACACTTAACCCTATGTTCGGGGCGGCGGCAATGAGCCTTTCCAGCTTTTGTGTGGTTACAAATGCCCTGAGATTAAACTTTGTAAAACTCCATAAAAATAAAAAAATAAAAGAAAAAGAGGAGGATATGAAAATGACAATAACTTTAAAAATTGAAGGAATGATGTGTCCCCATTGTGAGGCAAATGTAAAAAATACCCTTGAAGGTATTCAGGGGGTTGAACAGGCAGAAGTAAGCCATAAGGAAGGAACAGCGATTGTTAACCTGAACGGCGAAGTATCCGCTGAAAGCCTTAAAACTGCGGTTGAAGACAAGGGCTACAAGGTTACATCGGTTGAATAAAAATAATTTTGAAAAGAGTTGTTTTGCAAATTGCAAAAACAGCTCTTTTTTTGTGCAAAAAACCTTGACACAAAACGGATTTTACTTTATACTAAAAAATAATGGTTTACTGTGTAAATTGGGGTATTATATCTTGAATTTTACACAAGAAAATCGCAAAAATTTCGGTTATTTTGAAAAGCGAAATTGCAAGGGGTCAGCCTCTTGTTGAAATACAAATTTGAAGGGAATGGAAATTTTGGCAAACGAAAAGAAATTAGTAGAAGAAATTACCTCTATGAGTGAGGATTTTGCACAATGGTATACAGACATTGTGAAAAAGGCGAAATTGGTTGATTATTCAGGCATACGCGGCTGTATGGTTATTCAGCCCTATGGTTATGCAATATGGGAAAATATTCAGAAGGAGCTTGACAGAAGGTTTAAAGAAACAGGGCACGAAAATGTGTATATGCCTATGTTTATACCTGAAAGCCTGCTCCAGAAGGAAAAGGACCACGTTGAGGGTTTTGCTCCTGAGGTTGCCTGGGTTACCCACGGCGGTACAGAAAAGCTGGAGGAAAGACTTTGTGTAAGACCTACCTCTGAAACACTGTTCTGCGACCATTATGCAAACATTATTCACTCTTATCGCGACCTTCCAAAACTGTACAATCAGTGGTGTAACGTTGTAAGATGGGAAAAGACAACAAGACCCTTCCTGAGAACTATGGAATTTTTGTGGCAGGAGGGCCACACTGCTCACGCAACGGCAGAAGAAGCCGAGGCTGAAACATTGCGTATGCTGAATGTATATGCAGATTTTTGCGAGCAAGAGCTGGCAATCCCTGTTGTAAAGGGAAGAAAGACCGATAAAGAAAAGTTTGCCGGTGCTGAGGCAACATACACAATCGAAAGTCTTATGCATGACGGCAAAGCACTGCAGTCGGGTACAAGCCATTATTTTGGTGATGGTTTTGCAAAGGCTTTTGACATTCAGTACACAGGTGAGGATAACGAGCTTCATTATGTGCATCAGACATCGTGGGGTATGACCACTCGTCTTATTGGTGCAATTATTATGGTTCATGGCGATGATGCAGGTCTTAAACTGCCTCCGCATGTTGCACCTGTTCAGGCTGTGATTGTTCCTATTGCACAGCATAAGGAAGGTGTTCTTGAAAGGGCAGAGGAGCTTCGTGCTCAGCTTGCTGCAAAATTCAGGGTTAAGCTTGATGCAAGCGATAAATCACCGGGTTGGAAATTCAGCGAGTACGAAATGAAGGGTGTTCCCCTCCGAATTGAAATCGGCCCCAAGGATATTGAAAACAATCAGGCGGTATTGGTTAGCCGCACTACAAGAGAAAAGTTCTTTGTATCGTTAGATAATATCGAAGAAGAGGTTGCAAAGCATTTAGAACAGATTCAGCAGGAGATGCTTGATGCGGCACTTAAAAACCGTGAAGAAAAGACCTCTGTTGCAACCACCTATGACCAATTTAAAGACATTGTTGAAAACAAAGGCGGCTTTGTTAAGGCAATGTGGTGCGGTGATGTTGAGTGTGAGGAGCAGATTAAGGCAGACACATCGGCTACCTCACGTTGTATGCCATTTGAACAGGAACAGCTTTCAGACGTATGCGTGTGCTGTGGCAAACCTGCAAAGAAGATGGTATATTGGGGTAAGGCATATTAAATTCTCTATACAGTATTGGAGAAATTTTTGAAGGAGGAATTTGTCTTGTTTGAAGGGTTTTACCAGTCACTAATTAACCAGATAGCGTTAGTCAGAATAACTGACATTATAGATGTGATAATAATTAGTATCATAATTTATAATACCCTCAAGTTCATTCGTGATACCAGAACAATTCAGTTGCTTAAGGGTGTGGTTGTTCTTATAATTATCACTCAGGTAAGTCAGCTTGTGAAGTTGCACACTGTGAACTATTTGCTCAGCAGCGCAATGCAACTGGGAGTTGTTGCCTTGATTGTTGTTTTTCAGCCCGAACTCAGACGTGCCCTTGAACAGGTGGGCAGAACTTCCATGGGTCAATGGTTCAATTTTGACGAGCATGCTGAGGACGTGGAGATGGAAAAGGTCATTTCTGAAATCACAAACAGTTGTGCTTCTATGTCTAAAAGCCGTATCGGGGCTTTGATTGTTATGGAACGCGAAACAAAAATCGGAGACATTGTAGGTACCGGTATAAAACTCAATGCCAAAGTTTCGTCTGAATTACTTATCAATATATTTATCCCCAAAACACCTCTTCATGATGGTGCGGTAATTATCCGTGACAACAAGATTGAGGCGGCTAGTTGCTTTTTGCCTTTGTCACAGAACCCCAATGTCAGCAAGGAGCTGGGAACACGCCATCGTGCAGGTCTTGGTATGTCAGAAGAATCTGATGCGGTTGTTGTTATTGTGTCAGAGGAAACAGGTGGTATCTCAATTGCCTGCGGCGGTGAGCTTAATATGAAACTTAGTCCGGAGGCTCTTGGAAAAGAACTGACAAAGCTCTTTGATGTTAAAAAGAAGAACAGTAAGTTTAAGAAGAACATTTTTGCCAGAAAGGAGAAGAAGGAATGAAAAGTTTTTTCATAAAAGATTCGACTTTAAAGGTACTATCATTCATTATTGCTGTTGTTCTGTGGTTTTATGTGATATTGGTTATTGATCCATCGGTGGATATTACAATAAGACATATTCCTCTGCGTTATGTAAACCAGAGTGTGCTTGAAGAACGTGGACTCAGTCTGGTGGAGGATCCTGACTTAACCGTGGAACTTAAAATTCGCGGCAGCAGAAAAAAGATCGCAAATATTGATAATAAAAATATTTATGCAACGGTTGACCTTGCCAATATGACCAAGGTGGGAACCTTTACAATTCCTATCAGTATTTCGATTCCTTATGAGTATGAAGAAATAGTAAACAAAAAGCCTAACAATGCTACAATTTTTATTGATAAAATTATAACAGCTCAGCGCGGTATCAAAGTTGAAACCACTGGCAGCGTTGCCAGCGGTTATATTGCAGGGGTTCCTGTGCCAAGCGTTGATGTTGTTACTATCAAGGGTGCGTCAACTTTGATTGAAAAGATTAAGGATGTGGGGGTAACTCTTGATTTTGACAGCAGAACAGGCGAGATAAATGACAGAGAAAAGATTTATTTTATCAATTCTGAAGGACAACGAATTGAAGAAACTGATCCTATATATCAGTCGGTAGTAGCCAATGTTGATGCTGTGGAAGTTAAATGTCCTGTAATGAAAACAAAGACAGTACCGGTAGAAATTTCTCCAAGCCTGGGCGATGAATACAAGGTAACTGTTCAGCCACCAAATGTAACAATCTATGCAGACAGCGACCTGCTTGATGAAGTTTCACAAATAACTGCAAATGTCAATCCTGATACACTGAGAACAGAGGGAGAGCAACAAACAACTCTTAATATTCCTGATGGCATTTCAATGCGTGACGGCATAACAACTGTCACTGTTTTGGCTGAAAAGAAAAATTAAACCCGGGAGGACAAACCGTTTTGAATAAGGTTATTGTCAGCGATATAAAAATGCCCGTGATGCATACCGAGGGGGAGCTGTTTACTAAAGCGGAAAAGCTTCTTAAAAATCACGGCATCGAACCGCAAAGAATAACGGTTTATAAAAAATCCCTTGATGCAAGACGCAAAAAAGATATACATTATTTGTATTCTGTTGTGGCAGAGGCTGAGGGAAGGTTGCCTGATGCAGATTGTTCACAAATAAGGCGATTTGACAACGGACCTGTGCTTGATATT
>JAZNVB010000002.1:0-12680 GCA_045592585.1 Clostridia bacterium | reverse complement strand
CAAGCATAAATGCTTGTCTTTTTGGTTTTTATTGGTGCAATAAAATTTCACCCTTATATCATTTCTTCAGGATGGAACACTTTGTCAAACTCTTCGGCAGTCAAAAAACCCAGTTCAACACAAGCTTCCTTAAGTGATATATCATCTACAAATGCCTTTTTTGCAGTTTTTGCTGCATTTTCATATCCGATATAAGGATTAAGCGCTGTAACAAGCATCAAAGAGTTGTGCAGATTGTGATGCATCTTTTCTTTGTTAGCCTTAATGCCGACAGCACAATTATTATTAAACGAACGAATAGCATCTGTCATCAGCCTTGCAGACTGCAGAAAGTTATAAGCGCATACGGGCATAAACACATTAAGTTCAAAGTTGCCCTGTGATGCCGCCATACCAACTGCAACATCATTACCCATTACCTGAACCGCTACCATAGTTACCGCTTCACACTGTGTTGGGTTTACTTTGCCCGGCATAATAGATGAACCCGGTTCGTTTTCGGGAATAAAGATTTCACCCAGACCATCTCTGGGACCTGATGCAAGCCAGCGAACATCATTTGCAATTTTCATCATATCTGCAGCAAGTGCCTTAATTGCACCATGTGCAAATACCAGTTCATCCTTTGATGTAAGTGCATGGAACTTATTTGAAGCGGTCACAAACGGTTTGCCTGTTATCTTGCCCACCTCATCAGCAACAACCTTGCCAAAAGATTCAGGAGCATTAAGTCCTGTTCCTACAGCGGTTCCGCCAAGAGCAAGTTCGTAAAGCGGTTCAATTGAACGTTTTATAAGCTCAATATCTTTTTCAAGACTTGAACGCCATCCGCTTATTTCCTGACTGAATGAGATTGGAGTTGCATCCTGAAGGTGTGTTCTTCCGCTTTTTACTATTCCCCTATTTTCTTCTTCAAGTTTTTTGAAGGTGTTTATCAGCTCCTGAACCGCAGGAATTAACCTGTCCTCCAGAATAAGAACAGCAGCAATGTGCATAGCTGTGGGGAATGTGTCATTTGAAGACTGACTCATATTAACATCATCATTCGGATGAAGCAGTTTTGTGCCCAGAAGCTGATTTCCTCTGTTAGCAATAACCTCATTGGCATTCATATTCGACTGTGTGCCAGAGCCCGTCTGCCATACAACAAGAGGAAAGTTGTTGCTGAGCTTTCCGTCAATAACCTCGTCGCAAGCAATTTTAATCGCACCAAGTTTTTCGTTTGTCAATTTTTCGGGGCGCAAAAGATTATTGGTTATTGCTGCCGCTTTTTTCAGCACACCAAATGCGTGTATAATTTCTGCAGGCATAGTTTCAATACCTTTACCTATTTCAAAATTTTCAAGACTTCTTTGAGTCTGTGCAGCCCAGAGCTTGTCAGCCGGAACCTTTATCTCACCCATCGAATCATGTTCAATACGATACTCCATTTTATTTTCCTTTCTGTTTATAGCAAGCCAACTTATTAAATACAAATTCTTTTAATCTTCTAACTTAAATTGTAGCATATACAGTGTCAAAAATCAATGATTATCTGAATCATAAAAGAAAAAAGTCCCAACTAGCTGTCGGGACTATAAATTTAATGACTGTATCAAACATTACGCATATCATTTATCATTTCGGCGCCGTCAAAGGGTTCTATATTTTCCCAGACAACGTCCTTCATATTTCCGCCCAGAACAATTGCTCCGAATTTACCTCTTGACCTTACATTTTTTACAGTTATATTATAGGTTTCGTCTTCGGTTGAGTGACGTGAGCCGTAAAGTCTGCTTCCTTCACCTATCTTCACTCCACATCCGCCTCTGTCCAGACATTCGTTCTCGTTAGATAAATCATATACACCATCAACAAGTATATCGTGAAGAGGAACTCCACCCTGACTTAAAAGGCGCACCATAGAACAATATGCCGCAGACCTTACATTCCTTATTTCAATATTACAAATATCTATAGATTTGCCTTCTGTTTTAAAGGCAAATTCCGGGCCGTTTAATAAGCCTGTAAGGGCTATTGTGTCATCTCCGGTAAAGCCGGTAATATCCTCAATCTTTATATTGTGGCAGCCCAAACGGATATCTATTCCATCTGCATTTTTAACAAGCACCTCTTCGGGTCTTTCTTTTATAAAGCCGTGATATTCGCATCCCTTTTTATCAATACAGGTATCATTTGCAAGGAAATCAATGTTTTTGATAATACCGTCGGAACAGAATATAAAATCAAGCGCCCACCAACGCTGATTGCGGCAATGAAGGTTTCTTATTTCAAAGCCTTCAACATTAACAAACAAAAGGAGATTGTTTACATACATATTGGGTCTGCCTTCAGTTCTGGCATTCTTTTCGCAAAGGCCGTTGTATTTTCCGCCGTCTAAAATTGCTTCGCCCTTGCCTATAATTTTGATATTTTTATTACCTTTGCCCGCAGTTGTTGTGAGCACATCACCGCAATGCTCGTTTCTGAATATATTATCAAAAGTGCCGTCGCCCATACGAAGATGGCAATCATCAAGTATCAGTGTGAAATCCGAGGGAATAAGTATTGCCTCGGAAATTTCCCATTTGCCGCTGACTGTAGCTGTGTTGGTTTTATTTTTTATACCTTCTTCAATAAGGCTGCGGATATGTTCTGTACCATTTTTATTGAATGTATTGCACATAAAAATCTCTCCTTAATAAATCCCCAAAGATGGGTTCATTATAGCTCCCTTTGTTTACCTCTGTCAAATTTTCTTTCCGAAAAGTTTTCGGAAAATAAATTTGACTTTTAGCAGGGTGTACTTTATAGTTAATCCGGGAGGAATGACCGATGAATATTTATGACTCAAAAGAATACAAACGTTCAAGAATTGCTTATATATCAGAGTGTACGTGTGAATATTTTATTTCACTTTTAGTTGCTGATGCTTTTTTAGCAAAGCTTCTGCATTCTGCAGGTATGAGTGACTCTTTGATAGGAATTATATCCTCAATTACTGCACTTGCCTTTGTTTTCCAGATTTTCTCGTTTGTTCTGGTAAAAATCAAAATGAGCACCAAATATCTTATAATGATTATAGATTTAATAAGTGTTTCGCTATATACGCTTATGTATCTTTCGCCTTTTATGCAGTTGGCACAATCACAAAAACCTGTTGTTTTAACTGTACTTATGCTTACATCAACAATCACCAAGCATATGGTTGTTTCCATGATATATAAATTTGGTAACAGTTATGTTGACCCAACAAAACGCGCAAGCTTTTCCGCATCAAAAGAGACTATTTCTCTTATTTTAGGAATGTTTTTCACCACTGGAGTTGGCTATGTATTTGATAAATTTGAAATGCTTGGAAACATAAATGGTAGCTTTTTATTTATTTTCTTTATGCTTTTGATACTAAACATCTCAAACCTTGTTTCCTTTGGGCTTATTAAAAAGGAATCTTCTGTTGACCGTAGTGGCGATAGTGAGCCAATATCTGCAGTGCTTAAAAACACCATCGGAAACAAACAGTTTCAAAAAGTTATAGCAGTTACGGTATTATATAATTCTGCCATATATTTCACTACCGGTTTTATGGGCATTTACAAAACAAAAGACCTTATGTTTTCGGCATTTGCCGTCCAGGTTATAAATGTTATAGCCTGTCTGGCAAGAGCTTTAATCTCAAGACCTTTTGGGAAATTCACTGACAAGACATCATTTGCGACAGGTCTGAAGTATGGAATGATAATTGCAGCAGTTGCATTTTTTATAAACATATTCACATCTGCATCAACACGTTACCTGGTTGTGATTTTTACGATTTTATACTACATATCAATGGCAGGTACACACCAAAACACCTTTAATATTACATATAGTTATGTTGACCCTAAATATATTTCTCAGGCAATTGCTATAAAGAATTGCGTGGGTGGTTTATTTGGCTTTGGCGCCTCTTTAATTGGTGGTAAAATCCTTTCGGCCATTCAGGAAAACGGAAATATGCTTTGGGGAATTAAATTGCAGGGGCAGCAGTTGCTTTCACTGATATCTTGTGTTATAATGTTGCTTGGCGTACTCTATATCAATAAACATTTGATAAAAAGTGGGGTGAATAAGCATGACTATGACCGAAATTCTAAGCTTGCAGGTGTATCGGTATCAACCGTTTCAAAGGCATTTTCCGGCAATGAGGATATAAGTGAGGCTACGAGAAATAAAATTTTTGACGTAGCAAAGCAAAACAACTGTTATTCTAAATATGTAAAAACTTTTAAATACAAATACGTTGTAGCCGTTATTTCTCCTGAATTTCAAAGTGGGTGTTATACACAGCAGCTTACATATTTTTCAGAAGAATTAAAAAAGCGCAATGCTCTTATGCTGGTTGCAGAGGATAATTTCAACCGCGAGGAACGCAAAGACCTGGTTTCATATTTTTCGTTTATCTCAAAGGTTGACGGCATAATAATATATGGTAATATTGATGCTGAATGTGAATATAAAACCCCAATAATCGCAATAGGAAAAACAAACCTTTTTAATTCGGTCCAGATGTCATACGAAAACGCGCTTTGTGATGCCGTTGAACATTTAAAAGAAAACGGACATACTGATATTGCATATATTGGTGAGCCTCTTACGGTATATTATCTTGAGTGTTTTAAAAATATTATGAATAAATATAATATGCCTATAATAGACGAGTATGTTATAAACACTGTGGACACTCGTTTTGAGTTTGCAGGCTATGAGGCAATGAATGAACTTCTTAGCTTAGAAAAACCGCCCACCGCCGTAATTACAGCATACGACTACATTGCATTTGGTGCAATAAAATCAATTAAAGAGCACGGGCTCCGCATACCTGAAGACATTTCGATAATAGGGCGGGATGATGTAAAAGAATGTGATTATCTTGATATTCCCCTTACAACCATTACTCCCTATTCAAAAGATTTGTGTGAAATTATTATCTCAGAGCTTTTTGACAAAATAGAGAACAAAACCGGCAAAAAAACCAAAACCATCAAAGTTTCGGCTGAATTTTTAAAACGTTCAACTGTTGGCAAATCGCCAAGATAAAAAACTCACCGTATTTTTTCATACGGTGAGTTTTTCTTTTATATTTAAGCATCTTTTTCTACGGGTTTAAATTCGCAAGGCTCTAAAGTGAACTTTGTCTTGTGTGTACCATAATCAATGGTAACTGTTGCATCATTATCAAAATCTGTATTAAGAAGGTAAACCTTGCCGCCCTCGTAAACGCTGAATTTTACGGAGTCGCTGCCATAAACCTTGATATCTGCTGTTCTGTGGCTGGCAACAAGCATCTCACGAACCAAGTTCTGATACATTGGAACTGCCGCACCATAAGGATACTCTAAGTTTGTCATAAGGATTGCATAGCCATCGCCACACTTATTTTCAACCAGAGAAATTGGCATTGCGTCAATATCCTTGTCGATAAATGTGTTAGAAATTCTTCCTGTACCAACGCCTGTTGTCAGCTTTGTATTTGCATAATTTATATAACCTTCGGCAAAATACGGATCACCACATTCAAAACGAAGGGTAGGATACAAAAGTTCCGGCACAATGCTGGGGAAGAATTTGCTGCCGTCATCACGACATACAGGATTTTGGGCATCAAGTGTACAGCCAAACAAGTCTGATACATCGCCACCGTTAAGGAGGCTGATAGAGCCGTCACGCTGAACTGATGTGTTGAGATGTGCAGCAAGCATAAACAATCTGCCGCCCTGCTTAACATAGGTTTTAAGATTATCATAAATCTCCTGAGTCATTGTGTTCCAGCCAACAAAGATAAGATAGTCATACTTTGCAAAAACATCTGCACCAACTGTTGCAGGGATAATGTCATAAAGGCCGTAGCCGGGAGCTGCAGAAAGGTCAACCTCGCCATAGTTATGAACATCGCACCAACGACGTTTGCACTGAAGGTTCTCTAAGATTCTCCATGCAAATTCTGCAGGACCATATCCATATTCCTTCTGCTGATGTGCTCTCCACAATGAGCCGCCGCTGTGACGGAAGCTCCAGCCGTCAAGATTACCGCGTACAAATGCAACTCTAACCTTTGGGCCGCCTGCAGGACGGACATCTTCCCTTGCAAACTTTGCAAAATTCGCCATAACATTGCGGTAATTCTGACAAACAGGATGGTCATAGTCAAAACCCTTAACACTTATCATTTCCTGAACATTTTTATTCTCAATCGCCTTTTGTCCGACCTTGAGATGCGAGCCTGCCCTCTCGTCGCCGCTTTCGGTTACAAAATAGTTTCCGCCCGTGAGATATGCATAGTCATAGCCCATCTTAAAACGTTTTTCTTTAAGGGTATCATACCTGAGTCCACCGTACCATTCGTGTGCCATATATGCACCCCAGCCCTTACAGTTGTATGCATTTGCTGTACCACGGGCAATGGCTGTGGTAATTTCAACATCACCGGGCCAGATTTCCATTCGGGGGAAGGTTGTACCTGCTTCACAGTTGTAAGCTACCATAGAGGTTGATTCATTAACCGATGTATCAAGAACGCCACCCATAGAGTTTTCCTCGGCACCTTCGATTAAACGGCCAACATATATATCCTTTGCTTCCTGTAAATCTTGTATACTATATCAAAGGGAGGTCTGTAGCCTGATGGCTTGCAGGAATATGTAGAACCCATTTCACCCATTTCGTATGACAAGAAGTATTCACCGGCAATTTCCTTCATTTTTTTTGCGGTTTCCTGAGTAAAGCCTGCGTGAGCCCTGTATTTGCCGCCACCATTGAATGTAAAATAAACCTTTTTATCAGTTAAAAACTTTGCCCAGTCAATAAAATCCTGCTGACTGAATTCAATTCCCTTCTTGCCGGCTACCCCGGTAGAAATCATAACATAGTTCATTCCATCAGAGTATTTCTTTTCAAACTGCTCATAAAATTCGTCATAGTCCAATGAATATTCACCAATACGAAATCCGTTTAAAATCAGTTCTCTTTCCATAATTTTTCTCCTTTTTGTTATTTTAAATTATATCCAAGTTCAAAAGCTTTAAGATTTACCTCAAGGAATTTTTCGGGAACTGTTGTCTTTATGGTTTCAATCCATTTTTCATAAGGTATATCAGTTGTTTTTGCCATAACACCAATAAGAACAACATTTACAGCCTTTATATTGCCGGCAGTCTTTGCAAGACTTAGCGCATCAACAACGGTTGTATCACATACTGCAGCAATCTTTTCGGCAATATTTTCGGGGTATGCTGCCGCACCTGTAATAACAGGCATAGGGTCAATCTGCTGATTATTTATAATAATCTTTCCGCCCTCTTTAAGATATGGCAGAGCACGATATGCCTCAAGAAGTTCAAAGGCTAGGATTACATCTGCCTCGCCACGGTCAACAATTGGAGAGTGCACTTTGTCGCCGTATTTTACATAGGTTACAACGCTGCCGCCGCGCTGGCTCATACCGTGAACCTCGGAAACCTTAACATCATAACCTTCGTTTATAACTGTGTTACCTAAAATTCTGCTTGCAAGGAGTGTTCCCTGACCGCCAACACCAACAATCATTATATTTTTAGTCATGGTTATTCTTCCTCCTTTTCAATAGCCCCAAAGGGACAAACATTTATACAAAGTCCACAGCCGTTGCACTGTGTTGCATCAATAACAACCTTGCCGTCCTTTAGTGTAATTGCAGGACATCCAAGCTTCATACACATCTTGCAGTTCTTACATTTATCTGTAATCTTGCAGGTTCCTGAATACTTAACAGTTTTAAGAAGTGCGCAGGGTCTTTGTGCAATGATTACCGATGGTTCATCTGCATTAACCTCTGCCTTGACAACCTCTTCAAATTTCTTGATGTCAAATGGGTCGGCAACTGTTACTCTGTCAATTCCAACAGCCTTGCAAAGCTCAATCAAATCAACCTGTTTAGTTGCCTCGCCACGGATTGTTCTGCCGGTTGTGGGGTTTTCCTGATGGCCTGTCATACCTGTTATGGAGTTATCAAGAATAATAACAGTGTTGTTACCCTTGTTATATACAATATCAACAAGACCTGTTATACCTGAATGCATAAAGGTTGAGTCACCGATAACAGATACAAGCTTTTTGTTGAAATCAGCACCCTGAGCCTTTGCCATACCGTGAGCCGCACTAACCGACGCACCCATACAAATGGTTGTATCAACCGACTGAAGTGGCGGTGTTGCACCAAGAGTATAACAACCGATATCACCAGAAACAACAAGGCCAAGCTTTTTAAGAACATAAAATGTTCCTCTGTGGGGACAACCTGCACACATTACGGGAGGTCTTACGGGGATAGCCTCGTCTGCCGAAAGAACAGCAGGTGCATCTTCGCCAAGGACTGCCTTCTTTATCATTGTGGGTGTATATTCGCCAAGAAGTGTGAAAAGCTCTTTTCCGCACACATCAACGTCCAAAGCCTTGCAATGGTCTTCAATAACCGGGTCAAGCTCTTCAATAACATAAACCTTGTCATAGTTCTTTGCAAAATCTATAATCTTTTGCTTTGGCAAAGGGTAAACCATACCAAGCTTTAAAAAGTCTGCCGATGTACCAAGGGCTTCCTTTGCGTATTCATATGCAATACCGGCAGTAATAACACCGATTTTTGCACCGTTTTTCTCAACTGTGTTAAGTTCTGTGGTTTCAGCAAAGTCGGTTAAATCTGCAATTCTTTTTTCAACACCAACGTGACGTTTGATAGCATTACCCGGCATCATGACGTATTTTGCAGGGTTCTTTTCGTATGCCTTCACCGGAACATCTGCTCTTTCGCCAAGCTCAACAAGGCTCTGTGAGTGTGAAACTCTGGTAGAAAGTCTTATAAATACCGGTGTGTCAAACTTTTCGGACAGTTCAAATGCCTGACGAGTGTATTCCTTACATTCTGAGGAATCTGCAGGTTCCAGCATCATAATCTTTGACGCCTTTGCATAATGTCTTGAATCCTGCTCGTTCTGTGAAGAATGCATTCCCGGGTCGTCTGCAACGCAGAATACCAGACCGCCGTTTACACCTGTGTAGCTAACAGTGAAAACAGGGTCAGCCATAACGTTAAGACCAACGTGCTTCATACAACTCATTGCTCTTGCACCTGCAATTGATGCACCGATTGCAACTTCGCCTGCAACCTTTTCATTAGGCGACCATTCTGCATAAATTTCTTCAAACTTTACAATTTCTTCGGTTATTTCTGTACTGGGTGTTCCGGGATATGATGCAACAACATTTACGCCTGCTTCATATGCACCACGAGCTACCGCAGCATTACCGAGCAACAACTTTTTCATAATAAGGTATCCTTTCGATTTTTATTTTATTTCGTTCTGCTGTGCAACAACACTTTCACCGCAGTAAATTTGCCTGAGCTTGGGCTTTTCAATCTTGCCGGTTGGGTTTCTTGGAACATCTGCAAATATAATCTTGTGGGGTCTTTTATATCGGGGAAGGTCAAGACAGAACTCATTGATTTCCTCCTCTGTTGCCTCCATTCCATCCTTAATCTGTATAATTGCCGCAGAAATCTCACCAAGACGGCTATCAGGCAGACCAATAACTGCAACATCGCTGATTTTATCGTTCTTTCTTAAGAAATCCTCAATCTGTACGGGATAGATATTTTCACCGCCAGAGATAATAACATCCTTTTTGCGGTCTACAAGGAAGATAAATCCGTCCTCATCCTCTGTTGCCATATCGCCTGTGTAAAGCCAACCGTCTTTAAGAACATCATTGGTTGCTTTTTCGTCCTTGTAGTATGCTGTCATTACACCGGGGCCTTTAACTGCAAGCTCACCAACATCGCCACGTTCGACGGTCTTTCCGTTTTCGTCAACAATCTTTACCTCCCAGCCAAAGCCGGCCTTTCCGATTGCGCCAACTTTATGCTCGTTTTCAACACCAAGATGCACGCATCCTGGGCCGATAGACTCTGACAGACCGTAATTTGTGTCGTATGCGTGGTTGGGAAAATACTTCTTCCACCTTTTGATAAGGCTTGGCGGAACAGGCTGCGCACCGATGTGCATAAGCCTCCATTGTGAAAGCTGATAATCTTCAAGCTTGATATCTCCACGCTCAATTGCGTCCAGAATATCCTGTGCCCAGGGCACAAGAAGCCAAACAATTGAACATTTTTCTTCTGAAACAGCCTTTAATATCCATTCGGGCTTGATGCCTTTAAGAATAACCGCTTTACCGCCAACCAAAAAGCTTCCAAACCAGTGCATTTTTGCACCTGTGTGATAAAGAGGCGGTATGCACAGGAACACATCATCCTTTGTTTGTGAATGGTGATTCTGTTCGGTCATACATGCGTGAACAAGGCTTCTGTGTTTATGTATAATAGCTTTGGGAAATCCCGTTGTGCCTGATGAGAAATAAATTGCACCCTCGTCATCATCGGTCAGCTTAATCTGAGGATTTTTAGACGATGCATATGCCATAAGGTTGTCATAGCTCTCAGCAAAAGTGGGACAATCCTCGCCGTGATACAGCCACATCTTTACCCCTTTAACCCGTGAACAAATCTGCTCGACACGTCCTGTAAATTCAGGGCCAAAAATAAGAACATCAGCATCAGCAAGCTCAAGGCAATATTTAATTTCATCCGACGCATAACGGTAGTTAAGAGGAACAGCCAAAGCTCCTGTTTTAAGAGCACCAAAATAAATGGGCAGCCACTCGATGCAGTTCATAAGCAAAATTGCAACCTTATCGCCCTTTTTAATGCCCCTCGACAGAAGAAAGTTTGCAAAACGATTTGCACGTTTGTTAAACTCACTCCAGGTAATTTCCTTTCTGTATGCTTCGTTGGGGTTTGCCTCGATAAGCGAGTATTCACGCCATGTCAGCCTTGTTTGATTTTCGTGAGTGGGATTTATTTCAATCAAGCTCACATCGTTGGGATAAAAATCCGCATTCTTTTGTAAAATTTCTGTAATCGGCATTTTAATCTCCATAGCCTTTCCGCCCACAAATATTTATTGTGAATCTCCTGTTTCTTATCTGTGGGCGAGATAAGGCGTAAAATGGAGATTACGCACATCGTCGTTTCGTACTTTGTGCGAAAATTTCGATGGTGCGATTTAAACTAAGTGCCGAAGGCAGAATTAACGTGAGAAGCACGTTAATTCTCCTTTTTAAACGGCAGAAAAGGCTGCCTGCATATACAGTCAGTCTTTTTCTGTATAAATTCCATTTAACAATTGTCCCAAAACTTTTCACAAGGACAATCATCTTCTTATTATACCAAGCAAACAATTCTTCTGTCAATGCTTTATCGGGATTTTTGGTAATTATTATATCTTAATTTCCACAAAATGACTTAATTATTGCATATACAATATTCCGGAACAATCTCCGCAATAACATTTTTTATATTTTTGCCGTCTTTGTCAACCACAGACCTCAGTTTTTCAATCTTTTTCACAAGGTCATTTATGTCAATACATTCCGGTCTGGCAACAAAAATCTTTTTGTGTCGGGTTGTCATCAACCCCTCATCGGCTGTCAAAAGCTCCTCAAATTCCTTGTCGCCGGGTCGATGACCTGTGAATACAATTTTTATATCACGTTCAGGCTCAAGCCCTGAAAGCGCAATCATCCGTTTTGCAAGGTCAAGGATTTTTACCGGTTTACCCATATCAAGAACAAAGGTTTCGCCGCCCTTTGCATAAGCTGCCGCCTGAAGAACAAGCTGTGCTGCCTCCGCAACTGTCATAAAAAATCTTGTAACCTCGGGATGTGTAACCGTAACAGGTCCCCCCTGTTTAATCTGCCTTTGAAATCTTAACGCCACCGAGCCGCTTGACCCCAGAACATTACCAAACCTGACCGCCGCAAACTCTGTGTCGGTGCTTTTTTGCAACGCACATATTATCATTTCACATATCCGTTTGCTGGCACCCATAACACTGGTGGGGTTAACCGCCTTGTCGGTTGAGATAAGAATAAACTTTTTTGCACCGCAGTCTGCCGCACATTTTGCGGTATTTAATGTTCCGATAACATTATTCTTCACAGCCTCGCCGGGACTATCTTCCATAAGGGGCACGTGCTTGTGCGCCGCCGCGTGAAAAACAATGTGGGGGCGGTATTTATCAAATATTATTTCAAGCCTGGTTTTATCCCTTATTGACGCAACAAGGGAAATAACCTTTTGCTCAGGAAACCTTTCTTCAAGCTCATTTTCAAGCTGATACATAGTGTTTTCATATATATCAAGAAGAATAATCTTCTCAGGCTTATAACCCGCAATCTGTCTGCAGAGTTCCGAGCCTATTGTTCCTCCTGCACCGGTTACAAGAACAACCTTACCTGCAATTTCATTTTCAATCAATGCATTTTCAAGGATAACTTCTTCACGGTCAAGCAAAGCTTCTATATTTAATTCATCAAATTGTATACTCAATTTCAGCCACCTCGATAAATAGAATATCATAAACACGCCAAACATTCAACCATATTATGACAAATTAAAGAGCGTATGTTTTTCATACGCCCTTTATAACTATATCTTATCATTAAAGAAATCACAATTTACATCATAATAAACAAATGCTGCTGTGCTGCTCCATGCCTGCAAAAGTGCTCCGTCTGCACAATAGGGCGAATAATACTCAATGGGAGTGAAATTATTCTTTTCAATATTA
>JAZNVB010000001.1:0-8015 GCA_045592585.1 Clostridia bacterium | reverse complement strand
TTTTATCTTATAGGAAATTACTACTTTTAAGTTGTAATTTCCTATATTACAAACAAAGTGTACCTTAATCCCCTCAAGACTGAGGGGCAGGGGAGTTGATGCGTTTTAATCAAAACACTTTTTTATAGCTTTTCTGTCAATTCCATACGAATAAAATAGCCTCTGTCGTGACTGCATACGGGGCATACGGGTGGCGCTTCCTTGCCCTCATGCACATAGCCGCAGTTAAGACACATCCACGAAATTGAAACATCAGATACAAACAGCTTGTCCTGCTCAAGAAGGTCTGCAAGTTCACCAAACCGTTCTCCGTGGGTTTTTTCAATTGCTGCGATGTTTTTGAATATTCCTGCAATCTGTATAAAGCCTTCTTCTTCCGCAGTTTGGGCAAAGCTCTTGTAAACGGGGTCGTATTCTTCAAATTCGTTATGCTGTGCGGCACGCAAAAGTGTTATTATGGAATCGGAAATGTCAATGGGATATGTGCCTTCAATAGGAATATTTTCGCCCGAAAGGCTTTTAAGCTGATTATAAAATACCTCGGCATGTTCCTTTTCCTGACCGGCAGTAAAGGCAAAGGCGGCTTCCACAACATGTAGATTTTGTTTTTTTGCCTCGGCTGCGGCAAAGGTATAACGGTTTCGCGCCTGACTTTCTCCGGCAAACGCAAGCATAAGATTGGTTTTGGTTTTACTTGTTGAAAAATCTACTGGCATAATATTACCTCCTGATAAAGTTTATTACAATTATAGTATTAGGTGTTTTTTGGAATAATATACTTGCAGAAGAACCTAAAATATGGTAGAATAGAACAAAAATCTGAAAGGAAGAGTAGCATGCCAAAGTTTAAACGGTGGGATCCGAAAACACATAAGGGATATATAGAAAAGAATAAGGGCGTTTTTGCAGTTTATATTTTACTTCGTGCGCTTGTGATTGTTGCAATGGTGTTTTCGTGTATCCGTGGAAACTATGAAAATCTGTTTTATTGCAGTCTGGCATTGGTGCTCTTTTTGGTTCCTGCTTTCTTTGAAAAGAATCTTGGTATAGATATTCCCAACATCCTTGAGGGAATTATACTGCTGTTTATTTTTGCATCAATAATCTTAGGCGAAATGGGAAACTATTATACCAGATTTCCTTTGTGGGATACCCTTCTTCATACCCTGAACGGCTTTTTGTGTGCGGCGGTGGGGTTTGGACTTGTGGATATTTTAAACAGAAACGAGAAGATAAAGTTCCGTTTGTCGCCCTTGTTTCTTGCATTGGTTGCGTTTTGTTTTTCAATGACAATAGGCGTGTTGTGGGAATTTTTTGAATTCAGCATGGACATATTCTTTGGCAAGGATATGCAAAAAGATGCGGTGGTTGAAAAGATTGTTTCCACCTATATCAGCGGCAGCACAAAGAACCCGACTGTATTTGATAATATAAAGTCTGTAAGCGTAAACGGGAGTTCTCTTGGCATTGAGGGGTATCTTGATATAGGCCTTTTTGATACAATGAAGGATTTAATTGTCAACTTTATTGGTGCAGTTATGTTCAGTATAATTGGGTTTTTCTATGTAAAAAGCCGTGGAAAAAACCGTTTTGCAGGGCATTTCATACCCAGAGTGGTAAATGAAAACGAAGAAAGCGATAAAACAGATGAAACTAAAAACTCTTAATCGTATAGCACTGTTTACTGCATTGCTGGCAGTATGTGCGTGGATAAGTATTCCCTCACCCGTGCCCTTTACTTTGCAGACATTCGGGATTTTTCTTGCGGCAGGATTGCTGGAAAAGACCAAAGGCACAATATCGGTGCTTGTGTATATCTTGCTCGGGGCAATGGGTCTGCCGGTATTTTCGGGCGGCAGAGGCGGCCTTGGGATAATACTGGGCGAGACTGGCGGCTACATAATGGGTTTTTTGCCCGCCACATATGTTTGCGGTGCAATGTGCGAAAAAAACAAAAAACCGTTGGCGCTGTTTGCGTCAATGGTTTTGGGGTTGATTGTTTGTTATGCTGCCGGAAGTATGTGGGCATATTTTATGTTTTTTAAAGTGGGATACGCAGGTGTTATTACCGTGCTGACAAAACATGTTTTGTCCTTTATAGTTCCTGATTTAATAAAGCTTGCAGTTGCAACATTTGTTGTAAAAGAACTGAATAAAAGAGGAATATAAAGTCTAGCTTATTCCAAAGAATTTCATTCCGTTTTCACGGGTGATGCGGATTACATCGTCAACAGGCAGACCTTTAACCTCGGCAATTTTTTCTGCAACGCGGTAAACCATACTGCTGTCGTTGCGCTGCCCGCGAAAAGGCTCAGGTGCCATATAGGGGCAGTCGGTTTCAATAAACAAACGTTCAATGGGTATCACTTGTAGTGCCTCGATGGCACGCCGGGCATTCTTAAAAGTAATCACGCCGGTAAAGGATATATAAAGCCCCATTTTTATAAGTTCCTTTGCAGTTTCGGCACTTCCTGAAAAGCAATGCACAACGCCGTTGGTTATCTGTTTTTCCTTAAGAATGGCAATGCATTCGCCTTTTGAATCCCGATCGTGGATTACAACGGGCATGCCAAGCTCTTTTGCAAGGTCAAGCTGGGCACGAAGCCAAAATTTTTGTTTTTCGGGGTCAGCATCGTCATAGTGATAGTCAAGACCTGTTTCGCCAATTGCCACAACCTTGGGGTGTTTTGCAAGTTGTCTTAAAGTCTGGATGTCGGCATTTGTCATTTCGTTGACATCACTTGGGTGAACACCAACCGTTGCATAGATAAATTCGTATTTTTCAGCCAGTGCAATTGAGTCACGGGAGGATGGTATGTCAAATGCGATGTTGTTGACAAGACCAACTCCTGATTTTTTAATCTTTTCAATAACTGTATCCCTGTCCTCATCAAATCTTGTGTCATTCAGATGTGCGTGGGTGTCATAAAGAAAGTCCATATTCATATCTCCAAACCACAGGGCAGCCTATTTACGGCTGCCCTGATTTTATCATTTAATTTTTTTAAGAAATGTTTCAATCCTTGTAAGTGCCTCATTTATGTTGTCCAGTGAGTATGCATAGGAGCATCTGACATGCCCTTCACCGCATTCGCCAAAGGCGGTGCCGGGAATGACTGCAACCTTCATATCATAAAGGAGTTTTTCACAAAAATCGTTGGACGAAAGTCCGGTTGATTTTATCGAAGGGAATGCGTAAAATGCACCTTCGGGTTCAAAACAGTCAAGGCCCATGCTGTTAAAGCCACTAACGATTATTTTGCGCCGTTCGTTGTATTCTTCACGCATAACCTCAATATCTTTGTCACCTTTGCGCAGAGCCTCGATTGCTGCATACTGTGCAGTGGTGGGAGCAGACATAATGGCATACTGATGCACTTTGGTCATCTGTGTAATAATATCCGGATGTCCACAGGCGTATCCAAGGCGCCAGCCGGTCATTGCATAGGCTTTTGAAAAACCGCTTACAATCATGGTGCGTTCATACATACCGTCGATTTCGGCAATGGAAATATGCTTGCGGCCATAAGTCAGCTCGGCATAGATTTCGTCGCTGAGAACCATTATATCATTTTCCATGATTATTCCGGCAATTTCCTCTAAATCTTCACGGGTCATAATTCCGCCGGTCGGGTTGTTAGGATAGGGAAGAACAAGTACCTTTGTTTTGTCGGTAATTGCATTTTTAAGCGCCTCCGCTGTCAGTTTAAACTTATGCTCTGCAGTGGTAAGCACAGGAACAGCAATTCCACCGCATAGCTGTGTAATTGGCTTGTAGCACACAAAGCTTGGCTCCGGAATAAGAACCTCGTCACCGGGTTCAATTACCGAACGGAGGAATATGTCAATTGCTTCGCTGCCGCCAACTGTCACGATTGTTTGAGTTAACGCATCATATGTAAGGTTAAAACGTCTGCGCATATACCGTGAAATTTCACAACGCAGTTCCGAAAGACCTCGGTTTGGTGTGTAGTGAGTGTGTCCTTTTTCAAGGGAATAAACACCTTCGTTACGGATATGCCAGGGGGTAACAAAGTCGGGCTCGCCCACACCCAAAGATATTACGTCGTTCATCTCGGCTGCGATGTCAAAGAATTTTCGGATGCCTGAGGGTGGGATGTTTTGTACGGTTCTGCTTAAAAACTTTTGGGGGTCAAATATCATAAGGATAAAACCTCCCTGTCATCATCAATTTGAGTATCATAAACTATTCCATCGCTTTTATAGCGCTTAAGAACAAAATGTGTGGCTGTACTGAGTACCGATTCCATAGGTGCAAGATACTCGGATACAAACAGGGCAATCTGCTGAATACTGTCGCCCACTACTGTTACACCAAAGTCATAGCTGCCACTCATCAGGTTGAGGGACTTTACTTCAGGGAACTGATAAATACGTTCAGCAAGGCGGTTATAGCCTTGGTTGCGTTGAGGAGTAACCTTCATTTCGATATACGCGCTGATCTTTTCGTATTCGGGAATTTTGTTCCAGTTGATAATCGCACCATAGCCTATAATAGTACCGTTCGCCTCCAGGGCGTCAATGGCGGCTGCTGCCTCGGGAACTGTCATATCCGCCATTGTGGCGATTTGTTCCAATGAAAGTTTACAATCCTTGTGAAGGATTTCAATAATTTTTTCTGCATTTTTGATTTCACTCATAGCATTAGCCTCCAAAATAAAAAAGATACTAATAATATACCATTTTTTTGGAATGTTGTCAATCCGAATAAGGAAAGTTTTTAAAAATAAGAAAATAAGTAAAAACAAACAAAAACAAAACAATAAAGAAAGTTAATAAAGGAATTGATAAAAAGCATAATGATAAAGAAAGAAAAATAACAAAAATAAAGTTGCAGGGTCGACTAAAAAACCTTGATTTTTACGTTAAGATGTTGTAAAATTAAATAGATTGTAACATTTTATTTACAATTATTTCAACGGGAGTTAAAAATTTTAGTATAGAATGAAGAGAGTTAATGCTTTGTGAGGTGATTTTTTGAATTTAAATAATGAGACTGAAAGCAGGTTTGAAAGTTTCAGTCCTGAAGAAACAGTTAATTTTGACAATGCAACAAAATCAGAATTTGGGAGAAATATATTGGGTAAGTTTTCGCTAAAGGGTAAAGTGTTTGACCGTTTGTGCCGCTGCTATAATGAGAGTAAATATAAAAAAAGTGTAAAGCGGTTGTGGCAGGAAGTCCGGATAAAGGTTATATCTACGGTGATTTCTGTTGCTGCGGTAATTGCAATCTGCTTGGTGGTAAACCTTTTTGACTGGAGCCTTGGATATGAGGTTATCGTTGATGGTGAAAATATCGGTCTTGTAACCGACAGACAGGTAGTTTATGACGCAATTGATGAGGTGCGTGGCGCGGTAAAACTATATCTCGGCAAGGATAAGACTTATGAAAAAGAACCGGTATTTGTCCGCCGGTTGGTGGCAGAAAACAGTCTGGCAAACAAGGATAAAATCAAATTGGCTCTGCTTGCCAATGTTAATTCAATGGTGGAGGGCTACGGAATTTACATTGACGGAAAGGTGATTTTGGGAGTTTCCACCCGTGAGGCTGCCGATTGGGTTTTTGCAAATTACAAAAAGAAACATTTAACCGAAGAAATTGCTGAGGACAGCTTGGTGGATTTTTGCGAAAAAGTAGAAGTTAAAAAGGAATTTTTGCACATTGCTCTGCTTAAAACTCCTGAGAATGCAGTTGAGATTCTTTCGGGCAGTAACAAGGAGTTGACAACCTATACCGTGAAAGAGGGCGATACCTTGTGGGAAATTGCCGACAAATATGATACCACGGTTGAACATCTTCTGGCGATTAACAGCCCGTCTGTTGCCGAAAATCTGCGTGTGGGAGATTTTATATGCGTTGAAGAGGCAGTTCCTTTGCTTTCAATACGCACGGTGCAGACAGTGTCTGTGACCGAGGCTGTTCCCTTTGAGGTTGAGGAAATTAAGGATGACACACTGTATGAAGGCAGAACAGTGGTAGAACGTGATGGCAAGGAAGGCATTGCTAAAGTTATTGCACGTGTTACAAAGGTAAACGGAGTGCAGACCCAAAAGGATGTTATTGAGAGTGAAACCATTACTCAGCCCGTAAATCAGATTGTTAAGGTTGGCACCAAGGAAAGACCGCCCACAACAGGTTCGGGAACATTTATAAATCCCACTTTAGGAGTGCTTTCATCACGTTATGGCACACGTTGGGGAAGAAATCATGACGGAGTAGATATCTCGGGTGAATATAACAGCGATATCAAGGCGGCAGATGGCGGAATTGTCACATATGCCGACTGGATGTCAGGCTATGGTAATTATGTAGTAATAGACCACGAAAACGGATATCAGACAGCCTATGGGCACTGTGCTTCCATGAATGTGAGTGTTGGTGACAGAGTAGTTAAAGGGGAAGTAATCGCCAAGATGGGCAATACAGGCCGCACCTCTGGAACGCATCTTCATTTTGAGGTAAGACATAACGGAGAATTTGTTAATCCTCTGGAGTATGTGGGATATTAGTAAATACCAATAAGATAAATAATACAGGAGGCACTTAAGATGGATAAAAAAATACTTATAGTGGACGACGAAAAACCTATTGTTGAAATACTTAAAATAAACCTTATGAAGGATGGATACACAGTTTTTGAAGCTTATGACGGCGAAGAGGCTGTTAATAAGGCTATGGCAACCGAGCCCGACCTTATTTTACTTGACGTAATGCTTCCCAAGCTTGACGGATTTTCGGTACTTAAGAAAATTCGTGAAAAGTCTTCGGTACCTATCCTGATGTTAACAGCCCGTGAGGAGGAGTTTGACAAAGTTCTTGGTCTTGAACTGGGCGCAGACGATTATATCACAAAACCTTTTAGTATACGTGAGCTTATGGCACGTGTCAAGGCGAATATGCGCCGTACCGAAACCGATTTTGCCGACCGTCAGGAAAAGGAGGTTGACAAGCTGGAAATCGGTTGCTTTGTGCTTGATTTTAACAGATATGAACTTTACAAAGCGGGCAAGATGATTGAGATTACCATTCGTGAATTTGATTTGATAAAGTTTCTTGCAAGTCAGCCAAACAAGGTGTTTTCACGGCAGAGCCTTCTTGAAAGTGTTTGGGGATACGAGTATTACGGCGACGACCGTACAGTAGACGTAACTGTAAGACGTTTGCGTGAAAAGGTGGAGGATGACCCATCTGAGCCAAAATACATAATGACAAAACGCGGCGTTGGTTACTATTTTCAGGCATAATGTTAGGGGTAACAATTGTAGCTGTGGGAAAAATCAAGGAGAAGTTTTTTACCGATGCCATTGACGAATATGCAAAAAGACTGTCGGCATATTGCCGGTTTGAGGTGGTGGAGGTAAAGGACGAGAAAACTCCCGATAACCCCACCCAAAACGAAAAAAATCTGATTCTTGACCGTGAGGCAGAACGTATATTGCAAAAAATCCCCAAGGGCGCAAAGGTGATTTCCTTGTGCGTGGAGGGAAAGCAGATGACATCCGAAAAATTTGCCGACCTTATTTCACGCAGCACTGTTGAAGGGACAAGCCGACTTGTTTTTGTAATAGGTGGCTCCATGGGACTGGCAGACAAAGTGAAAAACATGTCTGATTTAAGGCTCAGTTTTTCGGAAATGACCTTTCCACATATGTTGATGCGTGTGGTTCTTGCAGAGCAAATTTACCGTGGTTTTACCATTATATCAGGGAAGACTTACCATAAATAAAAAAAGACCACCATCGGTGGTCTTTACAGACTGTCGAAAAACTTGTTCTACCGCAAGCAAATTAAAGTTAAATAGATGTAGGGTATGGCATTTATGACACACCGTGATGTATTAAACGGTGCGACACTCATCGAGAATGTCGCACCGTTGCTTGCTTTTTGCGAAATCGTTCTCTACCGTACCCACGTACGCCGACGAAAACGATTTCACAAAATATACCTGCGTTTTTCGATGTCTTTGTCAGCGTGTCGACTTTATCGACACGCT